>NZYP01000017.1 GCA_002702205.1 Flammeovirgaceae bacterium
CTGCAGACGTGGGATGGATTACAGGACACAGCTACATAGTATATGGTCCACTCCTTTCTGGTGCCAGAACAATTATGTTTGAAGGTGTTCCTACATACCCAAATCCATCAAGATTCTGGGAGATAATCGATAAGTATCAGGTTAACCAATTTTATACTGCTCCAACCGCTATCAGAGCTCTCCAATCTTACGGCGATAAGTATGTATCAAATTATAATCTCTCGTCTTTAAAGGTAATTGGATCAGTTGGCGAACCAATAAATGAGGAGGCGTGGATATGGTACTTTGAGAAGGTAGGTAAAGAGAACTGTCCTCTTGTAGATACTTGGTGGCAAACTGAAACAGGAGGTATTATGATTTCTCCTATACCAAATGTTATAGAATGTAAACCAACATATGCCACATTACCTCTTCCTGGTATTCAGCCAATTCTTTTAGACAATGATGGGAAAGAAATATTAGAAAATAATGTAGAAGGCAATTTGTGTATAAAATATCCCTGGCCATCAATTTTAAGGACTACTTATGGTGACCACAAAAGGTGTAAGGAGACATACTTCTCCACCTTTAAAGGCTATTATTTTACAGGTGATGGAGCTAAAAGAGACGATGATGGTATGTATAGGATTTTAGGTAGAGTTGATGATGTGATTAATGTTTCGGGTCATAGGATTGGTACTGCTGAAGTTGAGGACGCAATAAATCAAGATATAAATGTTATAGAATCTGCAGTAGTTGGTTATCCTCACGATATAAAAGGTCAAGGTATTTTTGGTTTTGTTATAGTAAAAGATATTAAATCAGAATTTGATTATTTCTCTTCAATAAAGGCATCAGTAACCAAACATATTGGTCCAATTGCTAAGCCAGACAATATTTTAATTGTCCCAGGTTTACCAAAGACAAGGTCAGGAAAAATTATGAGGAGAATCCTAAGAAAAATAGCAAGTAATGAGTTTGATAACTTTGGTGATACTTCAACACTTCTTAATCCAGAGGTAGTGGATATAATTGTAAATCTTTACATGGACGAGGTGGGAAGCTAGATCAGTCTAAAATATCAACCTCTTGAGTGGGTTGTTTAATATTTGATTTTTTTAATCTTTCATTCATAGATGACAAGTTTTCCTTTCCATAACCCTCTCTTTCTCCTGAAAACATAATTCTCCATATTTTCCCTTTTTTAGATTCTGAAATATATAATGATCCGTCAGGACCTTGTGCCAGACCCATTGGTCTGTAATCGGCCTCTTCCATATCACTTATAGTATCTTTCCCTGTAAATCCATCTGCAAATATTTCCATTTCTCCATTTGGAATACCTTTTTCGAAAGGAATGAAACCAACAACATACCCAGCCTGTGGGTATGGCATTCTATTTGTAGAGCCATGAAAAGCAATAAATGCACCATTCTTATATCGCTCTGGAAATTGGTTTCCTGTATAAAAAAGAAGGTCGTTAGGGGCCCAGTGTGCAGGTAATCCCATTATTGGATCAGAATAATCTTTAGATTCTATTTTTCCATCTCCTCCATATTCAGGGGCAAGCATCCTTTTGTTCTTGAAATGATCGTAGTAAGTATAAGGCCAACCGTAGTTATCCCCATTTTCTATCTTCATAAATTCTTCAGCAGGAAGAACAGTATTATCCCATTTGCTATAATATTGTGGGTAATGATTATGAAGAAAATCTCTCCCATGATTTACTCCATATAGACTGTTAACATCGTTGTTCCAGGTAAGTCCAACAACGCTCCTTATCCCTGTAGCATATCTTATACCATCGTTTAGAGACTGCCCTAATTTATTTTTATTAAACTTCCATATTCCTCCTAGTATTTCAAGTTGTTCGCATGGGAACTGACCTTTAACGTTTTCAGTTGAATATGTATTAGGTTTTGTGTCCCAGTCCTCACACGCATTGGTTGGTGCACTGAATGTAACGTACATATTATCTTCTTTATCAAAAGCCAATGATTTTGCATTATGCCACCTAATTGGGTAGGGATCTACAAGAATAATTTCAGGTTTACCTTTAGGTATTAGTTCATAAGGGTCAAGTAATTGTCTGTAAACAACAAGCTCAGAGGTGTAGTATAGGTACCCATCATTTATTTTCATTTCAGTACCAAATTTCCCGTCATTAGGATAATCTCCGAACCTCTTTATTATATCAGCCTTTCCGTCTCCATCATTATCTCTCAATGCTACATTTCCGTTTCTTCCAGAGGCCTTTCTTAGTTTGACATATATATCACCATTATTTTTTACTGCTAAATGTCTAGAAGGACCCACACCATCGGAGACAACAATTGCACCAAATCCGTCGGGAATAAATAACCCACCATTATCCACGTCTGGTGAAAGATTTTTGATTATTTCTTTATTAGTTTCTGTAATTTTCTTTGTTTCACAATTTGTGAGTAGAGCAAAACAAATTAATAGTAATATTCTTGTATTCAAGTTGATATTATTTTCTGTAAAATTATCTTAATAAATTACCTTTTTGAATTTTTTATTTTCTTTTTTTAGATTGTAGTATGATTCTAATTAAACTTTTAACTTTTTTAAGTCCAATATTTTTAAATAATGATAAGTTCATAGAAAATGAATTCATTAGAGTTGAGACTACTTGGGATCTGTTAGAGGAAACAAAAAAAAAGTATATTTATGAAGTGTCATTCCTGATAAAAAATAAAGAGGGAAAGAACGTATATTATATAGGTTCAAAGGTTAAGAACATTCAGAAATCCAATGATAGTAATGGTTTTTCAACAGAATCCAGTGAGGGAAATAACGGTGATTTAAAAGATCAAGGAACGAAAGTTACAACTGCTGTTCAGAAGGGATCATCTTACGTTGACAGTGGCGGTGCTAAATCTGTTGGAGATCAATCTTCACTATCTGGAGGTGGTTCTGGAAGATCAGATCTGACAGATAGGAAGCCACTTAAAGTAAAGGAAAGTACAACTAGCTTGATTTCTTATGATATATTAACTCATTTCTTTTCTTTCAATAATATAAATCCTAAAAATTTAAAATTTTCTTTATTTGATGAAGATCAAAGAACGGTTTTATTGCAATCTCAGTCATCAGAAACTTTTTCTTACTTTATACCACTAGATAATATTTCTGAATTTGAATATGATGGAGATAATCCTCCCATTATATGTCTAATACCACCAGATGGTATCACCCAAAAATCCAGAATAGAAATTTCAAAACGAACGAATCAAAAGCAAAGTGAATTTACTCTGGCTTTTACTAAGGATGAAGTCTATGCAAATAAAATAAAATTATTACTTGATAAAACTTTTCATTTGAGTTTGGAAGAGGCAGTTAAAAAGTATACGGATTTGCAAAAAATACTAAATGAATCTCTTTAATAAAATAGTATTAAAAAAATTTTACAAGCTAATTCTTCTATTTAGTATTCTATCCTGTAGTNAAGATGAAGATATTAGCCTTAATTTAAATGAATATGACTTAGAAGTTATTTCATATTTTAAAGATATTGCCCTTGGGTTTGAATTTGGCTCTGCTAGTGAGGTTACCAGAAAATGGTGTTCAGAATTAAAAATATTTATAGGCAGTAATGTTTCAACAGAGTTGTCAGAAGAGCTAAATAAAATAGTAAATGAAATTGAAAATCTAACAACCGATAATCTCTCTATTCAGATTGTAAATGATTCCTCTCTATCTAATTATTATATATACTTTGGAAGTGGTGAAAAATATGCAAGTATTTTTCCTAGCCAAGAGAATTATATTAATTCAAATTGGGGTCTTTTCTCTGTTTGGTGGACAAATAACTGCATTGATAGGGGGCATATGTATGTTGATATATTTAGAGCAAANNATNCAGAACAAANNCATTTGTTAAGNGAGGAGTTTACTCAATCACTTGGTTTAGCAAAAGACTCAAATAGATATCCTTTTAGTATCTTTCAATCTTCTTGGACGAGAACTCTAACATATACTGATTTAGATAAAGATCTAATTAGGTTACTTTATCATCCAAAAATGAAAACAGGGTTAGACGTAGTTGGGGTTGATAATAAATTAAGAGAAATCTTACTTAGTGAAAAATAATAATTTTCATTTAATTAATAAAAGAGGACTCGGAGGGAGTCGAACCCCCAACCTCCTGGGCCGTAACCAGGTGCTCTATCCAGTTAAGCTACGAGTCCATAATTCGCAAATTTAATAATTAATAATAAGTAGTATTAAATTTCTTAAAGATTAGAATTATATCNGTTATCTTTGACTNCTTAANTATAAGTATGAGAATCGCTNTACTTTTNCTNTTAATTTTNTTTNNTAATAANATATACTCTCANGANNATANATCTGNTGAGNAAGANGNTAAATCNAGATTTNATATACCTGGATACCTNAAATTAAATTTTGGNTTANCAACTCTNAGTGATCCAGATCCTTCAATGAAAACAAATTTATTTCCATCNAGATCACTNGATTTNTANTANTCNAAACCATTTTTTCTTAGTGANGANTTTTCTTTTAATCCTGGTTTAGGAATNTCNACTGATAAGTTATCTTTTAAAAATGATATTANNTTAACNAATTCNATTAANAATGATGGTNTAAATCAGACNANNATNGATACNTTAGATTTCACTCCNGANAAAANCTCACTTAAAGGNACTTACTTAATGCTTCCTNTTGATTTTAAATATTATTTTGGN
Source organism: Flammeovirgaceae bacterium (assembly GCA_002702205.1). Lineage (GTDB taxonomy): Bacteria > Bacteroidota > Bacteroidia > Cytophagales > MED-G16 > MED-G16. The sequence continues at coordinate 4,707 of NZYP01000017.1, forward strand.
TCNGGNAAATANGATAAAGGAAGATTTTTTNTAGGNATTGGNGNNGAGATNGGTTTACTATTAAACTCATCAACTAANNTGAANAATAATGTTAATAATACNNCTAGACANACAAAAATAAAAGATGATTTTGGTTTAAANCANTTAAAATATGGNATNTCATTACAGGTNGGNTCNGGNAATTTCAANATNTANTATAANATGAATTTNTCAGATNTATTTGANAAAAATTATCTNCCNCAAAATATTGATAANAACCCNTCAATAAATAANATAGGTATTTCTTTTTCGATTTTTTANTATTCCTTTCTCAANCTAGCTACGGGTATATTTAATTGTTCCCTATACTTTGCAACGGTCCTTCTTGCTACCTCAAAACCTTCCTCTTTTAATTTCTTTTCTAACAGTTCATCAGATAATGGGCTTTTTTTATTTTCATTATTAATAATGTCTTTTAAAAAGTTTTTTACGACTTTACTGCTCACATATTCTTTACCTTTCTTAATAGTTGACTCTGAGAAAAAGTATTTGAGAGGAAATACACCAAAGTCTGTCTGAACAACTTTACTACTAACAATTCTGCTTACTGTTGAAATATCCATTTTAATTATTTCTGCGATATCTTTTAGGATCATTGGTTTCAAATCATTTTCTTCGCCATCTTCAAAAAATTTTCTTTGATATTCTATTATAGCGTTCATTGTCTTATTCAATGTATTATACCTTTGATTTAAAGCTTCAATAAACCATTTTGCAGATTGAATTTTATTTTTAATAAAGTCATAGGATTCTTTTGACTCANCATCTTTATCCTTCTTTTTAGAAAGTTGATCAAACATTGATATATAGCTCTTGTTCACATTTATTTGTTTAGTATCTGAGGTAAACTCTACTACAAATTCGTTATCACTTTTTTTAATAATGAAGTCTGGCATTAAAAATTCTGTAGTTGTAGAATCTTCCATGCCACCTGAAGGAATAGGATTTAAGGTCTTAATATAATTGAATGCTTCATTAATTTTTTCTTTCGGAGATTGAAATTTTTCGTAAATTTTATNGAATTGTTTTCGNTTAAAATCATCAAATGAATTAATCAGTATTTCTTTTGCAATTATTTGTACTTCAGATGGATCTTCAATAGAATTTACTTGGATAGTAAGGCACTCTTCTAAGTTTCTAGATGCTATACCGGCTGGCTCTAATTTTTGAATTTTTAGTAATACTTTCTTTATCTCTTCTAGTTTAAATTCTATATTCTCAGTGAATGCAATATCATCTATCACAGACTCTAGATCTCTTCTTAAGTACCCGTCATTTTCTAATGATCCGATAATTTGATTTGCAATTATTTTTTCATTGGAATTTAATTCTATGTAGTTGAGTTGATTTAATAAATTTTCTCTGAAAGACTCTTTACTTGATATGTTTGACTCTTTTGAATAATCATATNAATCTTTACTTGTCTTCTGAGATGATTTATAATCAAGTTGATTTAAATCATCTAAAGTTTCTTTGTCATTATTTTCGACCTCTTCTAAAGCAGGNTTTTCTTCTAATTCTTTTTTTATCTCGGACTCAATATTTGAGTTGGAGACCTGAAGAAGTTTCATGAATTGAATTTGTTGAGGAGATAATTTCTGTTTAAGGTTTTGTCTTAACTCTANGCGTGACATATTAATTTATTTCTTCTTACAAATTTATTATAATTAGTCTATTCTTTGAAATAAGATTAAATTATAGTTCTTTTACCTCATTAATTTATGAAAAAAGAAAGGATCAAAATTATAAGTATTGATAATGTTAAAGAGGGTTCTCAAATNCAAGTNATGGGATGGGTTAGAACAATTCGAAAAAGCAAAAANGTATCTTTTATTTCTTTAAATGATGGCTCTTCAATAAATAGTCTCCAAATAGTTTTAGACATGGAAATATTTGATGAAAAAATAATTGATAAGATTAATACAGGATCTTCATTAAGTGTTAATGGGAAGTTAGTAAATAGTGCTGGAAAAAATCAGAATTATGAACTTCAGGCTGAAAGCATTGAATTACTTGGGGAATCAGACCCTGAATCATATCCCATTCAACCAAAAAAACATACTTTTGAGTTTTTAAGAGAGGTAGCCCATCTCAGACCTAGAACAAATACTTTTAGTTGCATATTTAGGATAAGGCATGCGTGTATNTTTGCAATCCATAAATTTTTTAATGATAAAGGGTTTGTTAATGTCCATACCCCAATCATTACCTCATCAGATGCTGAGGGAGCTGGAGAGATGTTTAGGGTTACATCTCTTGATTTAGATAACATTAAAAAAAATAAACTCGATTATACTCAGGATTTTTTTTCAAAACCTGTAAACTTAACTGTATCTGGACAACTAAATGCTGAGCTGGGTGCTTTGGCGTTATCAGAGGTTTATACATTTGGACCTACATTTAGAGCTGAAAATTCTAACACATCTAAACATTTAGCTGAATTTTGGATGATAGAGCCGGAGATGGCATTTTATGATATTGATGACAATATGGACCTTGCTGAGGAGATGCTTAAATATATAATTAGTTATCTATTAAAAAATTGTTCTTCTGACCTTTCATTCCTACAGAATCTTGAGCTAAATGATGAGAAACAATTACCGCAAGTAAAGAGAAATGAATTTCCTTTAATTCAGAGGTTAGAAAATATTATTGACAATGATTTCACAAGAGTTAAATATGATGAAGCTTTTCAAATTTTAAGAAATTCTAAACCAAATAAGAAAGGAAAATTTAAGTTTAAAGTTGAAGAGTGGGGCATTGATTTTCAATCTGAGCACGAGAGGTATTTAGTTGAAAAACATTTTAAAAACCCTGTTATAGTAAGCGATTATCCTAAAAAAATAAAAGCATTTTATATGCGATCAAACGAAGATAATAAAACTGTTGCGGCAATGGATGTGCTTTTTCCATCAGTAGGTGAAATCATTGGTGGTTCACAGAGAGAGGAAAGACTCTNGATGTTAGAGAAAAGAATGGAGGAAATGAATGTCTCAAAAAGTGAATTATCTTGGTACCTTGATACCCGAAAATTTGGAACAGTTAAGCACTCTGGTTTTGGACTTGGACTTGAACGTTTAATACAATTTGTTACTGGTATGAAAAACATCAGAGATGTAATCCCTTTCCCAAGAACTCCAGGAAATTGTAGCTACTAGTTATTTTTTATCGTCTTCTTTAACCTCCTCAAAATCAACATCAGAGATATCATCACCTTTCTTTCCACTAGATGCTTTTTCTTTAGTTGGATCAGAAGATGGATCTCCTTGTGGTGCCTGCTGTTCTTGAGTAGCTTTATAGATCTCTTGACTTGCTCCTTCCCATGATTTATTCAGAGCTTCAATAGCGGTATCTATTTCATCTATATTTTGATCTTTATGCAATTCTTTAAGTTTATCAAGATCTGTTTGAATAGCCTTTTTATTTTCCTCTGATAATTTTTCTCCAAATTCTTTAAGTTGCTTTTCTGTCTGGAAGATAAGACCATCAGCCGTATTTAATTTATCAACTTTATCTCTCTCTTTCTTATCTGTTTCTGCATTTGCCTTAGCCTCATCTTTCATTTTATTTATTTCCTCCTCTGACAAACCTGAAGAAGCTTCAATTCTAATATTTTGCTCCTTACCCGTTCCATTATCTTTTGCTGATACATTTAAAATTCCGTTAGCATCTATATCGAATGTCACCTCAATTTGAGGAACTCCTCTTGGTGCTGGCGGTATACCATCTAAATGGAATCTACCTATNGTTTTATTATCTTTTGCCATTGGCCTCTCACCTTGTAAAACATGTATTTCTACAGCTGGTTGGTTGTCAGCTGCTGTTGAGAAAGTCTCAGATTTTTTAGTTGGAATTGTGGTATTTGATTCAATAAGCTTTGTGAAAACTCCATTTAAAGTTTCAATACCTAGAGATAGAGGCGTTACGTCTAGTAACAAGACATCTTTAACTTCTCCTGTAAGTACTCCTCCTTGTATTGCTGCACCAACAGCTACTACTTCATCAGGATTAACTCCTTTTGATGGTTTCTTCTTGAAAAAACCCTCAACTTCTTCCTGTATCTTAGGAATTCTAGTAGTTCCACCAACTAATATAACCTCATCAATCTCAGATATATCTATTTTAGCGTCTTTAAGTGCTTTCTTACATGGCTCTAGAGTTCTTTCAATTAATTTCTGAGATAATTGCTCAAATTTTGATCTACTAAGAGACCTTACTAGGTGCTTAGGTACTCCGTCAACAGGCATAATATAAGGTAAATTAATCTCTGTTGATGTTGAACTTGAAAGTTCAATCTTAGCCTTTTCTGCTCCTTCCTTTAGTCTCTGGAGAGCCATTGGATCTTTTCTAAGATCTATTCCCTCATCTTTCTTAAATTCATCNGCTAACCAGTCGATTAGTACACTATCAAAATCATCACCTCCTAAATGAACATCTCCATTAGTAGATTTAACCTCAAATACACCGTCTCCGAGCTCTAAAATGGATATGTCAAAAGTACCACCACCAAAATCATAAACTGCAATTTTTAAATCTTTATCTTTCTTGTCAAGACCATAAGCTAACGCAGCAGCAGTAGGCTCATTAATAATTCTTTTTACATCAAGTCCTGCAATCGTACCAGCTTCCTTAGTCGCCTGTCTTTCNGAATCATTGAAGTAAGCCGGAACAGTAATTACAGCTTCTTTTACCTCAGATCCTAGATAATCTTCTGCTGTAGATTTCATTTTCTGAAGAATCATAGCTGAAAGTTCTTGTGGAGTGTATTTCCTAGATCCAATCTTTACTCTTACTGTATCGTTTGTTCCTTTTTCAACATCGTAGGATAGGTTTCTTTTCTCCTCGTTAATATCGGAATATTTTTTACCCATGAATCTTTTTACTGAGTTAATTGTATTTTTAGGGTTTGTGATAGCTTGTCTTTTTGCTGGATCACCTACTTTTCTTTCTCCTTTTCCTTCNTCTAGAAATGCAACAATTGANGGAGTTGTCCTTTTTCCTTCGCTGTTTGGTATAACAACAGGTTCATTTCCTTCCATAACAGATACACATGAATTTGTTGTACCTAAATCAATTCCTATAATTTTACTCATAATACAATAATTTATTTAGTAATATATATGACAAGAATTATGCCATACTTATATAATGACAAAATGTCAGCTATTTTTCAATAAGTGCGTTTACTTTATTGTTGAGAATTTCAACAATACCACCAGATACGTTAATNGAATGCTCTTTTTTATTTTCGGTGTACTTAATTGAGCCCTTCTGTAAAGAACTAATTAGAGGAGCGTGATTATTTAAAACCTGAAATTCTCCNTCAGATCCAGGAAAAATTGCNGATTCGACCTCACCACTATAAACTTTTTCTTCTNCAGACAAAATTTCCAATATCATAAGAATTATTTTACNTCTTCTAGTAGTTTCTCTCCGGCAACGATTACCTGGTCAATTGTACCTTTAAGATTAAATGCAGATTCAGGTAGATGATCTAACTCTCCGTCCATAATCATGTTAAAACCTTTAATTGTATCTTTTATATCAACTAATTGGCCTTTAACTCCTGTAAATGGTTCTGCAACATGGAAGGGTTGAGAAAGAAATCTCTGAACTCTTCGTGCTCTGTGAACTACTTGCTTATCTTCATCNGATAATTCATCCATACCTAAAATAGCAATTATATCTTGTAGTTCTTTATATCTCTGAAGAAGCTCCTTTACTCTTTGGGCACACGAATAATGTTCGGTNCCAACAACTTCCTCGGTTAGAATTCTAGATGTTGACTCAAGAGGATCAATTGATGGATATATACCAATTGATGCTAGCTTTCTTGACAATACACTCTGCGCGTCAAGGTGNGCAAATGTTGTAGCAGGTGCAGGATCAGTTAAGTCATCTGCTGGTACATATACTGCTTGTACTGAAGTAATAGAACCTTTTTTAGTTGATGTNATTCTTTCTTGCATCGCACCCATTTCAGTAGCTAGAGTTGGCTGATATCCTACGGCTGAAGGCATTCTACCTAATAGTGCAGAAACTTCAGAGCCAGCTTGAGTGAATCTAAATATATTATCTATNAAGAATAATATATCTCTCCCTTGGCCTTTTCCGTCTCCATCTCTAAAATATTCTGCAAGNGTTAAACCAGAGAGTGCTACCCTAGCTCTTGCACCAGGNGGCTCATTCATCTGACCAAATACAAACGCAGCTTTTGAATCTTTGAGTTTCTTTTTATCAACTTTTGATAGGTCCCATGAACCTTTTTCCATTGACTCTTTAAATTCTTTTCCATAATCAACAATACCGGCTTCTATCATCTCCCTTAATAGATCATTTCCTTCTCTTGTCCTCTCTCCAACACCAGCAAAAACAGATAGACCAGAATATGCTTTTGCAATATTATTTATAAGCTCCTGTATTAAAACTGTCTTACCTACACCAGCTCCTCCAAATAAACCAATTTTACCACCTTTGTTGTAAGGTTCAATAAGATCAATTACTTTAATACCTGTGAAGAGAACTTCAGCTGATGTCGAGAGATCCTCAAACTTTGGTGCATCTCTATGAATGGGTAATCTTTCATTTGTAGATGGCTCTTCAATTCCATCGATTGCATCACCTACAACATTAAAGAGTCTACCTTTTATATCATCACCAACAGGCATTGATATTGGCTGACCGAGGTCATGTACTTCCATTCCTCTTTTTAGACCTTCTGTACCAGTCATTGAAATAGTTCTCACTCTATCTTCACCTAGATGTTGTTGAACTTCTAAAACAAGTGTTGATCCGTCTTCTTTTTTTATCTCAAGTGCATTTAGNATTTCAGGTAGACTATTCTCTTCAAATGACACGTCTACAACGGGTCCAATTACTGCTGTTACTTTTCCTTTACTTGGCATTGTTTGTGATGATTTATATTAAAATAATTTAAAGCGAAATTAAATTATAAATCCTATTTAACAAAGACTATATAAAAGTTATTAATTATAAGATTATCTAATTATTTATTTAGCTCTATTCTTATTATAGTTTCTATATTTTTTATTGATTTGAGTACATAAATTTTACCTTGATGATAATTTTCAATTATTCTCTTAGCTAAAGTAAGACCAAGGCCCCATCCTCTTCTTTTAGAGGTAAAACCTGGACTAAATATTTTTTTAAATTTTCCTTTTTCTATGCCTTTACCATCATCAATAAAATCTATAATTACTGAATTTTTTTTATCAACTAAATTTATATTTATCTCACCATCTTCGCTTACTGCATCTATTGAGTTTTTATATAAATTTTCAATGACCCAGCTAAACAATTGTTCATTATACCTTAANTCAACATTATCTAAATTCATTCTAGTTTTTATTTTTAAAGATGTTCTGACTTTTAAATATTTTATTGAGTTATTAATTAATTGACTAAGGTTACCTTCCTTTAATTTTGGTTTTGAACCTATATTTGAGAATCTATCGGTAATAGTTTTAAGTCTATCCAAATCTTTTTCTATCTCTTTTGAAACAGTTTTACTATCTATATTTTTTTTTGATTTTATATATTCATTCCATCCAATAAGAGAAGATAGTGGTGTACCAAGCTGATGAGCAGTTTCTTTTGCCAAACCAGTCCATAGCCTATCTTTTTCTGATTTATTTGAATAATAAAATATAAGGTACAAAGATGATAATATCAGAACCATGAAAATAATAAGAAAATATGGAGCTATTATTATTAGATCTAGTATGTAGGAGTTTTTAAAGAAAATATATTGTCTTTCATCTTTATTATTTCCAATTCCTTTAAAATTAACTATTATGGGATCATATTGATTTCTCATCTTACTAAGTTCAACTATTAGGTAAGATGAGTCCTTCTGAATTTTTGATTCATCTAAATTTTTATATTCAATTATTTTATAATTTTTATCTGTTATAATAACTGGAATAGTTTTGTTTTCAATAAGAATATCTTCAACAAAAATATTAGCGCCATCATCTTGATTTGGATTAGAGATATATTCTAAGAATTTCCCATATCTTTTTATNGAGGACACCTCTCTTTCTTTAATATCATCCACAATTTGATTAAAGAAAAAGATTGATGATATCACGAAAATAATTACGAGAGATGAGATAACCCACCTTATATTTCTATCAGTATTCAGTTTTAAAGTATTTAATTTATAATCTAAAATAACTAAATTAATTTGAGCTGGGTACTTAGCTCATGAAATCTCTAACTCTCTCAAAAAATCCTTTATCAGATTTACTTGGGTTTGGCTTAAAATTTTTAGAATCTTTTAGCTTTAATAATATATTCTCTTCTTCACTACTCAGTTTTTTAGGTGTCCATATATTAATATGAATTAGCTGATCACCTGTTGATGACGAGTTAATATCTCTAATTCCTTTTCCTCTTAATCTTAATATTTTTCCACTTTGAGTCCCAGAAGGAATTTTAATTTTTACTTTGCCATTNATTGTAGGCACTTCTAATTCTTTNCCTAATACAGCATCTATGAAGTTTACATATAAATCATAAACAATGTTGTTACCATCTCTTTTAAATTCTTCACTTTCTATTTCTTCTATTAGTATAAGAAGATCTCCAGATATTCCACCAGAAGGTGACTCATTCCCTTTACCGGACATTGATAGTTGCATCCCATCTGATACACCAGAAGGTATCTTTATTTCTATAATTTCTTCTTTATATTGTAAACCCGTACTATCTACACCAGGTGGTTTATTATCAATTATTTTTCCTGTACCACTACATTGGTAGCATGGTGAGGATGAAACCATCTGCCCNAGCATTGTATTAACAACTTTATTTACCTTTCCTGTTCCATTACAAGCGGGACATGTCTTGAATGTAACTCCAGGAGCTGTAACTAATCTTTTTACCTTTATTTTTTTATCTACTCCACCTGCTATCTCCTTAATGCTTAATTTAAGTTTAATTCTTAGGTTAGTTCCTTTATTTCTTTGTTGACCTGANCCTCCTCCNCCAAAGAAACTATCNAAAGGACTTCCCCCACCAAAAATATCTCCGAATTGATCAAAAATATCTTCCATATTCATATTTCCGCCAGAGAAACCACCTGGCCCTCCCTTGAAGGCATTGTGGCCAAACCTGTCATATTGTTGTTTTTTTTCGGGATTGCTTAGAATTTCATATGCTTCTGCGGCCTCTTTAAATTTTTCTTCAGCTTCTTTATTATCTGGGTTTTTATCCGGGTGGTATTTTATAGCAACTTTTCTGTAAGCTTTCTTAATTTCAGCTGCAGAAGCTGACTTGTTAACACCTAAAATATCGTAGAAGTCTCTCTTTGACATTATGATCCAATTACAACTTTACCAAATCTTAAAATTTTATCTCCAATTAGATAACCATCTTCTATAATATCAACAACTTTTCCTTTTAACTTTTTTTCTGATGGAGTACTTGTTATAGCTTCATGTAATTCAGAATTAAAATCATCACCAACATTAATTTCCATTTTTTTCAAATTATGTTTTTCAAGAATTCCTTTTAATTTTTGAAAAATTAATTTGATACCTTCTTCGTCAATAATATTATCTGAATCAGAAGATTTGATTGCTCTTTCAAAATCATCCGATATTGGCAATATTTCTTTTAACAAATCTTTGTTTGCTGAATCTATCATATCAATTTTTTCTTTTGATGTTCTTCTCCTATAATTTTCGAATTCGGAGTACAGTCTCAGATATTTATCTTTAGATTCTTGAAGTTCTAATTTTAGATCTTGAGTTTTGATTGGGGGTTTTTTCTTTGTAGACTTTTTCTTATTCATATAATTAATTANTTACAATTTCTTTGCCAAAAAAAATAAATGCCATTTTGACCATTATTTATTTAATTTTTTCCAAATCAAATTTTTTAATTTATCAAGATTGTAATTTGTTATACTTGAAATAAAAACAGTTTTATACTTAAATTTAAGCTCAATCTTATTTATTTCCTCAGTTGCTTTTAGGTCAGATTTTGANATGGCAATNATAATATCTTTTTCCATTAACTCTTTGTTATATTTATTTAACTCTTTCCTTAACATATTAAACTCTATATNTATTTTACTNGTTATAGGAATTAGAAATAGCAGGATAGAGTTTCTTTCAATATGTCTTAGAAATCTAAAACCTAAACCTTTTCCTTCCGAGGCACCTTCAATTATTCCTGGAATATCTGCCATAATAAATGATTTACCATCTTTGAAAGGCACGACACCTAGATTTGGCTTTATGGTTGTAAATGGATAATCTGCAATTTTAGGTTTTGCCTCTGATATAGATGAAAGTAAAGTAGATTTACCTGCATTAGGAAATCCAACAAGTCCAACATCCGCCAATACTTTTAATTCAAGTGTTACCCAGTTTTCAACTCCTTTTTTTCCTGGTTGGCTGTATTGTGGGGCTTGGTTTGTTGAGGATTTAAAATGGAAATTTCCTAATCCACCTTGTCCACCTTCCATTAATACTTTTTCATCACCATCATTAATTACCTCTAATAATATTTCTTCATCTTCTGCAGATTTTACTACGGTTCCAAGTGGTACATCAATAATGATATCTTTGCCGTCTTTTCCGTGCTTTTTTGAACCGCTCCCATTTTCTCCATTTTCCGCCTTTAAATGCTTAGTATATCTTAAATGTAGAAGAGTCCAAAATTGACTATTGCCTCTCAGAATAATGTCACCTCCCTTTCCACCGTCTCCACCATCAGGGCCACCTAATGGGACAAACTTCTCTCTTCTGAAATGGGAGGATCCAGCTCCACCATCCCCAGATTTACAGAAGATTTTTATATAATCAATAAAATTAGGATTGCTCATTAATGGTCAATTTTAGAACATATTGAATCAAATATATTTTCAATTGTACCATGACCATCTATAGGATAGTATTTATTTTGATTTTTATAATGATTTAAAACAGGAAGAGTTTCATTTTTATAAACACTAATCCTATTATTTATTTTGTCTTCACTTTGGTCATCTACTCTCCCAGATACTAACGATCTTTTTTTTATTCTTGAAATAAGTTCTTCATCCTCCACATCGAGAGATATTAAATGATTGATTTCTAATTTTTTAGTTTTTAGCATCTGATCTAGAGCTTCAGCTTGCTTTACAGTTCGAGGAAAACCATCAAAAATAAAACCATTAGATTCTAAATTTTCTTTTATCTTATCTTCTACCATATCAATAACAACTTTGTCTGGAACAAGATTTCCTTCTTCCATATACTTTTTTGCCTCTAGCCCAAGAGATGTGTTATTTCCAAGATGCATTCTAAATAGATCTCCAGTAGCAATATGAATTAGGTTATACTTTTCTATTAACTTATCGCTTTGTGTTCCTTTCCCTGCCCCGGGAGGACCAAAAATAATTATATTCATCATCTATAAATTAAGATTCAAAGATATAAATCTAAATTGTATCTTTTAGCTTTTTCTATAAGCTCTTTGTGATCAATAGCTTTTACACCTGAATAGTCACAAACTATCCCTCCTGCAACATTACATATCTCACCAATAAACTTTTGAGGTAATTTTAAATAAAATAGTATTGTGNCCAATGATATAATTGCATCACCTGCTCCTGATACATCAACTATTTTTGACTTAAATATTTCATGTTTTGAAACTTCTTCTTCAGATAGAATAAGAATTCCTTTTTCAGACATAGTAATCATTAGATAGTTTATNGAGTTTTTTTTCATAAATTTTTTTCCAATACCCTTAAGGTTTTTAAGGTTAGGGTTATTTATTTTAAGTGAATTTGTGATTTCATTTAAATTAGGCTTAAAGACATTTATGTTTTTGTAATTAGTAAAGTTTTTATNTTTGGGATCTACTGAAATAAATATTTTTTTCTTTGATGTTATATTATCAATTAATACATTATCTATGACCCCTTTATTATAGTCTTGAAATATTAGTATATCTGAAATTTTAATCTTTTCATCTATTTTTGATATTAATTTCGATCTGGTCTTCTCATTTAGATTTTTATCAATTTCCTCATCGATTCTAACTACATGTTTATTGTCAACAATTATTCTTTCNTTAACTGTAGTTTTTCTTGATGGATCAATAAGAACGCCGCTTGTTTCTAAACCATTCTTTTCTAATTTTTTTAATATCTCTCTTCCACTCTCATCGTCACCCAAAACAGTGCAGAGAATAGGTATAACACCTAATTGCTTTAGGTTAAGAATCACATTTGCAGCACCTCCAAGTTTGGTAGATTTTTCAACGACATCAACAATTGGGACGTTAGCTTCTGGAGATTGTCTGTTAATATTACCAATCTTATAGGAATCTAACATTGCATCTCCAACTACAATTACTTTAAGTTTTTTGACTTTAGTAAATATATTTTCAATTTTCACTCTAATTGAGTTTTTGAATAGATCTATCCAACCTTTTACATGCTTCTACTAAATCACTCTCGCTAGCTGCATATGACAATCTTATACAATTTGGAGCTCCAAAGTCTTCACCTGGAACTAATGATATCTTTGCGTCCTCTAGGAGATACATTGCTAGGTCATTTGATGATTTTATCTCTACACCTTTTTTATCTATTTTTCCTATTATATTATCGATTTCAGGGAAAAAATAGAAAGCACCCTNTGGTAAATTTACTTTTAGATTACTTATGNTATTAAGCTTATCAAAAACTAGATCTCTCCTTTTAAGGTAGGAATTCCTCATTTCAATTGCACATTCATTTCCAGCTCTNAATGCTGCATAGCCTGCTCTCTGAGCAATTGAACAGTTGGCAGATGTTGTTTGACCTTGCATCTTATTTATTGATTTAGCTATTTCTTTTGGGGCACCAATATATCCTAGTCTCCAACCTGTCATTGCAAAGGCTTTTGAAAATCCATTCATTGTAATTGTTCTATCCGACATACCATCCAAAGAACCAAAACTGCAATGTTCATTTGTGAAATTAATATGTTCATAAATTTCATCTGATATAATTACTATATTAGGATAATCAGCCAAGATATCTCTGTATTTCTTTAGGTCTTTTCTGCTAAAAACAGTCCCTGTTGGATTACAAGGTGAGCTAAATATTATAGCTTTAGTTTTTTTTGTTATGGCATCTTTTAGCTGGTTCTCTGACGGTTTAAAATCATTACTAATGGAAGTATTTATATATACTGGGATACCTTAAGCTAAGGTTATTATTGCAGAGTAACTTACCCAAAAAGGTGAAAAAACTATAACTTCATCTCCTTTATTTAAAATTGAAAACATAACGTTTGTTATAGAATGTTTTACTCCATTAGATACAATTATCTGGTTAGGATCATATTTTAATTTATTTTCCTCAATAAATTTCTTCGATATCTCTTCTCTTAAGTCAGAATAACCAGCAACAGGTGGATATGAAAAATAATTTCCTGAATCTATTGCCTCTTTTGCTCCATCACAAATGTGAGTAGGGGTTTTAAAATCAGGCTCACCTAAACTTAAACTGATTACGTCAACTCCCTTCGATCTATATTCTCTTGCTAGGGCAGCCATAGCAAGAGTTGAGGATTCTTCTACTTGTTGTAATCTGTTGGATTCAGTTTTATTCATTATTTTAAATTATAATTAATTCTTGAAGATATACTTCTTCCTAATGTGACTTCATCTGCATACTCTATCTCTCCCCCAATTGGAATTCCTCTTGAAATTGTTGTTATTTTAACATTGAATTTTGAAAGTTTTTTTGATATATAGAATGAGGTTGTGTCACCGTCTAAAGTTGGGCTCAAGGCAAAAATGATTTCTTTGATATTATCCTCTTTGACTCTTTTAATTAGGGTAGCTATGTTAAGTTCATCTGGCCCAATACCATCAATAGGAGATATCAGTCCTCCAATTACATGGAAAAGACCGTTGTAATGGTTTGTATTTTGAATAGCTAAAACATCAGGTGTGTCTTCAACCACGCATATAATTTCTCTGTTAGTAAAGGGATTATTTTTTTTGCAAACACAATCATTATCTTCACACATCATATGACAAACATCACAATATTGAGTTTTTTCTTTGAGATCAATTATAGATTTGGAAAGGTTTTGGCTAAACTCAACATCTTTTTTAAGTAGATACAGGGATAGTCTTAGTGCAGTTTTTTTACCGATACCTGGTAATTTTGAGATCTCATTTACAGCTTCTTCAAGTATTTTTGTAGGTAATTTCATTCAAAATAAGATATTATAAATTCTAATTTGATTTTAGATTAACTTAGTAAAATTATAATCTAACATAACCATTTTTTTGATTAAAAAATATGAATCCAAATATTATATTATTCATA
>NZYP01000018.1 GCA_002702205.1 Flammeovirgaceae bacterium
TGAGACAAAATATTGCAATCTTAATGGGTGGTTATTCATCAGAGTATGATATATCCATAAAAAGTGGAAATGTTGTCTATAATACTCTAAGCACTAACAGCAAGAATGAATTTTATAAGGTAATAATTGATAAAAATAGCTGGTATCATCTAGATGATAAAAGTATAAAACATCCCATTGATAGAGAAAGTTTTGATATCATATTAAAAGATAAAAGAATTAAAATTGATAAGGTATTCAATACTATTCATGGAGAGCCAGGAGAAAATGGTGAGATTCAATCATTTCTAGAAGGTATAAAAATTAATCAGACATCATCTAATGCTAAACAATCTAGATTAACCTTTAATAAATCACTATGTAAAGAAGAGGTTGAAAAGTTTGGAATTATTTCTCCTAAGTCCATGGTATTTAAATTAGGAGATATAAAAGACATATCATCAATTACTAATAAAATTCAACTTCCATTTTTTATAAAACCAAATGAAGGAGGATCGAGTTTTGGTATATCAAGAGTAACTAAAGAAAAAGATATAATAAATAGTCTTAAAAAATGTTATAAAGAAAATAGCGATGCCTTAATTGAAGAGGAAATAACAGGCAGAGAGATTTCAGTTGGTGTTATTTGGTATAAAAATTCTATCACTGCCCTACCACCAACTGAAATTGTTTCTCACAATGATTTTTTTGACTTTGACGCAAAGTATAATGGTCAGTCTGATGAGATAACTCCAGCAGAGATTGATCGAGGGTGTATTGAAGAAGTTAAAAAATTAGCTGTCAAAATTTATAAAAATCTAAGATTGAAAGGATTTACTAGATCCGATTTTATTTTAAAAAATAATAAATTTTATTTTTTAGAGGTAAATACAAATCCAGGACTAACTGCCAAAAGTATCCTCCCACAACAAGCTGAAGCAGCAGGTATTGATTTGAAAGAGTTATTTGAAAGTGTATTAAATTAATTTGAATGGAAAAATTTACCTATGTTATTAAAAATATTCTGTTAATGGCAGGTGTAATTACCTTTATTTTAGCTTTCATATTCTATATTTATTTCCCATTTAAAACAAACCATGGCGATAATATAACTGTACCGAATCTAGTTGGGATGGAATTAGATAATTTAGAATCTTTCCTAAGAGATAGAGACCTTAGGTATGAGATTTTAGAAGACTCATCTTTCTCGTCTGAATATTTACCATATACCGTACTTCAACAAAATCCATCGGCGGATAGTAAGGTAAAAGAGAATAGAAAAATATATCTAACGATTAATTCAAAAGTTCCACCAAAAATCAAAATGCCTAATATCATCAATGGATCTGTAAAAAATGCACAATTAATACTAAGGAGTTATGATCTGAAACTTGGACAGATTAGATATATACCAGACCTGGCGATGAATGCTGTTATTAAAATATATAAAGATGGAGATTCACTTTCAGTAGATGAGCTAATAGAAAAAGGTTCTATAATTGATTTAGATGTTGGTGATGGTCTAGGAAATCAAATTTTTAATGCTCCAGATTTAATTGGATTAGATTTTGATGAAGCCAAATTTACTATTATTGGTTCAGGTTTAAGGGTTGGTTTAATTAATTATCAAGATAGTGGTTTTGTATATAATAAGATTTTAGATGATTTAGGAAATGAAATCTATGAGAAAACTAAAATTAATCCAGGCAGAATTTTCAAACAATTTCCAGAAAAAGATGTGAGAGTTAGAATAGGAAGAAAGGTGAACCTATGGATAGTAGAAGACTCTACAAATGAGCAGTATTAATAAAATTATAATTTTAATTCTGATTAGCAAATCATTATTTGGTCAAGAACTAATATCTATAAAGTCAAATGAACAATATTCTTCGCATCAATCTACAGACTCTATCCAATTACCATTTTGGGATGATTTCTCAGTAAATCCAATTGATAACACAAAATGGAGTTTTTTTGAAAATTTAGCTGTTAAGGACTACAAAAACAACAACGCTCCAAGTTTAAACATAGTTGAGTTTGATGGGTTAAACTCAGACGGGAGCTCTTACAATCATCTAAATGGCTACGGTGAAGCTGATGTGCTAATTTCTGATATTATTAATATGAAAAATTATGAAAATAATCAGACGGTATACATGAGTTTTTTTTGGAACTTTAATATTAATGGTGAGCATCCAGATTATCAAGACTCAATAAAACTTGANTTTATGAATAAACAAAATGAGTGGGAACTGNTATGGTATAAAACAGGTGGAGCAGAAAACTTCATAGGAAATGATTTTATTTTTGAAATCTTAAAAATTACTACTCAGTTTATGCATGAAAATTTTCAATTCAAATTTTCAAATATTGGAAACTCTGAGGGGCCNTTTGATAGTTGGGTACTGGATTATATTTATATTGATTCTAACAGAAATGAAAATGATTCAACATTTCTAGACAGAACCTTATCGTTCACTCCAAAAAAAATATTTAAAGATTACTTTTCAATACCAATAAAACATTTCAGTTTATCAGATGAAATCACTGATTCTTTAGAAATTAAAGTAAAAAATTTAGATAAAAATATTCAACCAATAAATTATTCTTACTTAGTATCATCTGACGAACTTTCAATTTNTCAATTTATTGAAAATNAGAAACCTATAAGTCCTATTCTCAATGGTTTTGAGTCAAGAGTAATTAAAAATAAAAAAATTAATATATCAGATTACAATTCTGATCTTGACTCGATTAATATAAATCTAAAATTTTTCATTACCTCTGGAGACTCATCTTTATATAATATCAATTACCTTAATAACGATACATCATATTATAAAGTAGATTTTTCAAATTACTACTCATACGACGACGGATCAGGAGAATATGCAGCGGGACTTAATCAGAAAAACTCTGAATTAATTCTTGAATATAAAACTTTAAAAAAAGATACCCTTACTCANATATCAATTNTATTTCCTAATACAAATAATCAATATAATGGGAACATAAATCTGGTTGCATACAATANTTATAAAGAAGAAAAAATANTGAATCAACCTGAATTTATTTCATTTGACAATAAAAAATTTAATGTATATAAATTAAATAANCCTNTTATTGTNGAAGANACATTTTACATAGGTTTCAANCAGAATGAAAATAATTTTTTACCTGTTGGNTTAGATAAAAATAATNACTCATCNGATAAAATTTTTTTTAAGGTNGATGGTCANTGGAATAAAAATCAAGTNATTAAAGGNAGCNTGATTATTAGGCCAATTTTTGGGAAGNCNGANTATATNNTAACTNAAGTAAANGAAAAAAGAATCTAGTTAGNGATNTANTAATTTNTCCAAACCCCTCAANTGGAATAATNTTCTTTAGTGAGAGTATNGATNAAGGNTTAATTATTGATTTAAATGGTAGGNTNATANANAGATTTAAAAAATCTAATCANNTAAACTTAACTACATATCCNGAAGGCATATATNTTATANTNTTTAGTAAAGATTCCATNANNTNNAAAAAGAAAATTATAATAAAGTAGNTAAATAATCTTTAAATTCTTTTTTGTTTTTAACNTGATAAGNATTCATTCCATTNTTCTCTGCAGCNTTAATNTTTTCTNTCATATCATCAAAAAACATAATATCATTNGCTCTANATCCTGANNAATCTANTACTTTATNATATATAATNTTATCTGGTTTCCTACAACNCATCTCATANGAATAAAANACCTTATCAAATAATNCTGAAAAATTATTTNTAAATATTTTTTCTGTNAGNNAATCAAAATAAACTCTATGAATNTTATTGGTGTTGCTTAGAACCATGATTGAATATTTTTTTTTAAGTTTNATTATTANNTCAAGNACTGANTTATTTATTTTTNGTATTACAAGGTTCCAAATTTNATCTATCTCNTCATCATTCCTATCTATCCCNCCAATCTNTCTTATTCCATCTCTAAATTNAGAATCAGTTAAAAAACCTTGCTCATATTTAAAAAANATAGNNNTTAATTCAGATGAATGTTTTTCNTTTCTGTAGTCTAAACCTTTAAATTTTGAATAACTTTTGTTTGATATCTTTCTAAATTCATTCTCTGTCCTTGAAGGATCTATATCAATTATAACCCCCCCAAGATCAAATAATAACATTTTATAATTGTCATGAATCATATATATATTTTCAAATAGTTTTCAGTAAATAATAATCATTAACTAAAACTAATTATTTTTGTCAACTTTTGAATTTTTAGATTTTATCTATTTATTCGAAAGGGGCCCATAGCTCAGTTGGTTAGAGCGCCCGGCTCATAACCGGTAGGTCCCAGGTTCAAGTCCTGGTGGGCCCACATAAAAAAAACCCTAACTTATTGGTATCAATTTGTTAGGGTTCTTTTTTTTACTTTTTGACAAAATAACCTACCTATTAATCAAGACCTTCACTTTATTTACTTCTTTGTCGGTCACTACCTCAAGAAGGTAGATACCTTCCCTCAGGTTTGAGACGTTTAATTCTAACCCACCTTGAATCTTATTAATTGATTTAGGTTTAAACTTCTTTCCACTGATATCGGTAAAGTAAAGATTTTTAAGNACCAAATTAGTCTTAAGAATGATCTTGAGTTTATCATTTGAAGGGTTAGGATATACCTTATCAATAAATAATGTCATCTTCTCAACATATAATGGCTTAGGGTCTCCACAAACATCTCCAACTCCATTATTATTGTAATCTTCCTGACCTGGGTTTGAAACTAGTCGACAATTATCTTCAAAATCATAAATTCCGTCACTGTCTTGATCAATTTCATTTAGATTATCAACATTACCATCATTGTCAGAGTCAAGATCAATATAATTTGGGATTCCATCATTGTCATCATCAGAAAGCGATATATCTTCTGATAAATCATTCATTCCATTTTTATCCACATCAGCATAACCATCATCTTCAGAGTTAATTACACCATCAAAGTTAGTATCAAGTAGACCATTGCCACTCTCTATAACGTCAAAGATACCATCATCATCACTATCAATATCGTGGTGATCAGGAATCCCNTCACCATCTGTATCTAGAAAATCATNTTCTGATCCATATATAGTATTTCCTTCCATTTCAATAACTGAGAAAAGTTTGGAGTTGTCATGCATTCCATTTTTATCTATATCTACATAAGCCGAGTCATCTTGATTTAATACTCCGTCATCATTAGTGTCTAATCTTCCATTACCAGATTCTATTACATCATAAATTCCGTCATTATCAGAATCAATATCTAGGTAATCTTGTAATCCATCACTGTCAAAATCTGACTCTCCTTCCCTGGCATCTGAAATTCCATCATTATCTAAATCTATATCGCACACATCTCCTACTCCATCTCCATCGGTATCCAATTGATCAGCATTTGGAATTGTTGGACAGTTATCATTTTCATCAGCTACTCCATCATTATCACTATCATTATCGCAAGCATCACCTATTCCATCTCCATCAGTATCAAGTTGTCCAAGTTCCCACTTTTGAACGAGATGATTTTTATTTATCATATTAGTAGAGTGGGCTACATACATCATATTATTTAGCTCATCAATGATAATTCCTTTAGGCTGATATAAGTAATCTAAGAATACAGTCCAAGAATCTGCTCCTGAAGCCCACTTATAAATCCTAGNATATTGACTACTTATGTATATATTCTCATCAGAATCTAAAGTGAAATAGTCTATATAATCTAACCTTTGTGCAGAATAACATGCATTTCCAAAAGCAGTACAACCTATCTGCATTATTGCCTCTTCAGCTCCCGGTANCCACTTTTGTATGCGTTTATTTAATTTGTCTGCTACATATAGATTCCCCGAGGCTGCAAGAACAATTCCAGTTGGACCATTAAGTTGATTGGCTGCAGAACCTTCTCCATTTCCTCCTGCNACTGTAACTCCCTCAGTTGATCCTGGATCCCACTTTTGTACACGGTGATTTTTTCTATCAACCACGTAAANATTTCCAGAGTNATCTAGAGTAACTCCATATGGTTCGTTTAGTTGATTNGCTNCAGAACCCTTNCCGTTTCCNCCNGCNACTGTAANTCCNTCNGTNGNTCCNGGTGCCCACTTTTGTACACGGTGATTTTGTTCATCTNCTANATATAGATTCCCCGAGGCATCAAGGGCAATTCCATTTGGACCATTAAGTTGATTTGCTGCAGAACCTTCTCCATTTCCTCCTGCTACTGTAAATCCTTCTGTAGCTCCAGGTGCCCACTTTTGTATACGATTATTTTCATGATCTGCTACATAAATGAATCCTGATGCATCAAGAACAATTCCATTTGGACCATTAAGTTGATTTGCTGCAGAACCTTCTCCATTTCCTCCTGCTGCATAACCAAAATTTGATAATTGATTTGGAAGAATTGAACAATTATCTTCCGTGTCAAGGATTCCATCATTATCATCATCATTATCGCAAATATCTCCAAGTCCATCTCCATCGTTATCGAGTTGATCGACATTTGCTGTAAGTGGACAATTATCATTAACGTCTAATAATCCATCATTGTCGTCGTCACTATCACATACATCTCCTATCCCGTCACCATCGGTATCGAGTTGATCGGCATTTGCTATTAGTGGACATAAATCTAACTCGTCAACTACCCCATCACCATCAGAATCAATATTAGAAGGGTCACATACATCACCTATCCCATCACCATCAGTGTCGAGTTGATCAGGATTTGAAATTAATGGACAAATATCTTCAGTGTTAGTAATTCCGTCACCATCAATGTCACTATCACAAGCATCTCCCAATCCATCGTTGTCAGTATCTAGTTGACTATATGAAAGCTTAATAATACTAGAAATATGCCATCTATAAGGAAGAGAAAAAAATTCTGTCACATAAAGATTTTCTGAAGCATCTATAGTAATACCATAAGGCCCATCGTATCTAATGTCATCAAATGGATTAGGATAAGAATCAAGATCAGAAAGTATATTTTTAGCAATAGTTTGTCCTTCACTCTCTCCTGGTTCCCACTTTTGTATACGGCTATTTCCTGCATCTGCTATGTAAAGATTTCCTGATGAATCAAAAACAATACTTGATGGTCTATTTAATTGATTTGCTGCTACCCCCTCTCCATTTAATCCTGCCACTGTTATTCCTTCACTTGCTCCTGGTTCCCACTTTTGTATTCGGTGATTATATTCGTCAGTGATATAAATATTTCCGGAGGCATCAAGGGTAATTCCATTTGGAAGATATAACTGATTTGCTGCAGAACCTTGTCCGTTTCCTCCTGCAACTGTTGTTCCTTCACTTGCTCCTGGAGCCCACTTCTGTACACGGTCATTTTCTGTATCTGATATATAAATATTTCCAGAGGCATCAAGAGTAATTCCTTTTGGATGATATAACTGATTTGCTGCAGAGCCATTTCCATTTCCTCCTGCTACTGTAATTCCTTCAGTTGCTCCCGGAGTCCACTTCTGGACACGGTTATTTGCTGCATCTGCTATATAAATATTTCCAGAGGCATCAACAAAAAAATCAGTTGGTCTATTTAACTGATTTGCTGCTGGACCTACCCCATTTCCTCCTGCTACTACTTGACCTTCAGATGCTCCTGGAACCCATTTTTCTATTGTTTTAAAACCTTCATATGTAGTTCCTGAACCAAAAACATAAAAATTTCCAGAAGCATCAATTTCTAAATTTGCCCAAGATGATTTAATTGAATATTCATCATATTCTCCTTCGAATTCAAAAGTGGCTTTTAAATCATTAGGTGAATTTGGTACAGTAGGACAATTATCTAAATCATCATTTACTCCATCCCCGTCAGTGTCTTTATGTGAATCTGCACATCCGTTCGCATCTACCGTATCACCTGTTGGAGTGTTAGGACAGGAGTCAACATCATCAGTTACTCCATCCCCGTCAGTGTCTTTCTGTGAGTCTGCACATCCGTTCGCATCTACCGTCTCACCTGCTGGAGTGTTAGGACAGGTATCACCATCGTCGTTCACACCATCCCCGTCAGTGTCAATATCTTTTTGTGAAGCTGAACAACCGTTTACATCTACTGTCTCTCCGTCAAGAGTATTTGGACAGGTATCTAAATCATTAGCAACACCATCGCCATCGATATCAGGATCACAAACATTACCTATTCCGTCACCATCAAAATCTAATTGACTCGGAGACCACTTTTGGATACGATTGTTACGTGTGTCAGCTACATAAATATTTCCTAATGGATCAATAACAATTCCTTCTGGCTGATACAATTGGTTTGATTCAGAACCTTCATAGTTTCCTCCTGCTACTGTAACTCCCACAGTAGCACCCGGAGCCCACTTTTGGATACGATTATTACGTGTGTCAGCTACAAACATATTTCCTGAGGCATCAAGAGCAATTCCCTCCGGCTGGTACAATTGATTTGCTTCGGATCCATTACTATTTCCCCCTGCTACGATAGTTCCTTCAGTCGCTCCTGGTACCCACTTTTGTATACGACCATAATTCGTTATGTAAAGATTTCCTGAAATATCAAGAGCAACTCCAAATGGATAAAACAACTGATTTGTTTCAATACCTTCACCATTTCCTCCTGCTACTGTAACTCCCACAGTAGCACCCGGAGCCCACTTTTGTACACGGTGATTATATCTATCTACTACATAAAGATTTCCAGAGGTGTCAAGAGTTATACCTTGTGGCTCATTTAGCTGATTNGAAGNAGAACCTTTCCCATTTCCTCCTGCCACTGTTACTCCATCNGTTGATCCTGGTNCCCACTTTTGAACGCGGTTATTTCCNTGGTCAACTATATAAATATTCCCAGATTTATCAAGTGCTATTCCATTTGGATTATCTAATTGATTTGCTGCTGAACCTTTTCCATTTCCTCCTGCTACCGTAACTCCCACAGAAGCACCTGGAGCCCACTTTTGGATTCGNTGATTTTGTTGATCTGNTATATAAATATTTCCCTTGGCATCTAGACTAATTTTTGCTGGACTATCAAGTAGCTCTGCTTCAGGGCCACCTGAGGCAGTTAGTGATCCTGCCACTGTTGTTCCTTCTGTTGGAATTCCATTTGCAACTGATGGGCAGTTATCAGTATCATCGTTTATNATATCTCCATCAGTATCNGATTCAATAGTTAGTATGACTTGCTGAGTACCGTTCTCAATACCATTATTAACAGACTCGATATCTATGATTACTGTCTCGTCACCTTCAACCTCTAAATCTTGTTTAGCAGTCAGAGTTAAATAAGCTCCTNTATAGCTATTTAGGTTACTGTATGNGACAGTGATGCTACTCGATGAAATTGTGTAGTCAGAGACACTAGCCGAACCGCTGAATGATAAATTTGCAGTAATATCCTGTGCATTTGGCTTATTGCTTAGCCTAATAAAAATTCTTATAGATTCAGATTCTTTGATTGTTGCANTTTTGACGTAGGAACCTTCACTCTCAATGTTAAGGGTAACTGGTATATCATCAGGTACAACATCATCNCTTTTNAANANCCTNACNTGNCCANCATCGTTGGTAAAATTATTTTGANCATTNCCGTCGTTNTCATATAGAGCTTGTTNCAACAATTGATNCGTTACCGCTTATAGCAGTANCNTTNCCACTGNAGTCAAANGAACCNTCTCCTGCTAAATANGCNATANTCTNCCANTANCCGTCAACGTATTGNAATACTTCAGTAAGGCCTTTNCTNAAATGTGGNGAACCCACNGAAATGAACTTACCATCTTTGTTAAGAGAAATAGAAGTACCAAAATTGTCTCCCCACTTCCCGTCAAGATTACTACCAACTTGTGACCATGTTGTTCCATTCCACTCATACACTTTCACGTGACCTCTTCCTAAATCACCTGCTTTAGGTGCCCCGATAGCAACAATAGAACCATCTGAGCTGAGAGATACAGAACTACCACTCTGATCTCCAGCAGCCTCACCTTCTATGTCACTACCTCTCTGAACCCATAAACTCCCGTCCCACTCGTACACTCTGACATGACCAGCATCATCACCATTACTATCATTTCTAAATGCCCCTATGGCAACAATAGTTCCATCTGAGCTTACTGATACAGCATAACCACTATAATCATCAGCAGCCTCACCGTCTATGTCAATGCCTCTCTGAACCCATGCCGAACCGTCCCACTCGTACACTCTGACATGACCAGCATCATTAGCACTACCATCATTTCTATATGCCCCTATAGCAACAATATTTCCATCTGAGCTGAGAGATACAGAATAACCACTATAATCAAGAGCTGCTTCACCGTCTATGTCTCTACCTCTCTTAATCCATGTCGATCCGTCCCAATCGTACACTCTGACATGACCAGCATCAGTACCATTACCATCATTTCCAGTTGTCCCGATAGCAACAGTAGTTCCATCTGAGCTGAGAGATACAGAATGACCACTTTGATCAGTTGCAGCTTCACCGTCTATGTCACTACCTCTCTTAATCCATGAAGATCCATCCCAAACGTAAACTCTGACATGACCAGAAGAAGCACCATTATCATCATTTCCAGTTGCACCGATAGCTACAGTAGTTCCATCTGAGCTGAGAGATAAAGCAGCACCACTATAATCAAGTGCAGCCTCGCCATCTATGTCAGGTCCTAACTGTACCCAGTCCTGAGAGAAAGCAAAATAAGGAATTAATAGGAATATAAATAGATGGTATTTCATAGTGGTTAGGTGTTATTTAATCCTAAAAATAATGATTTAATATTATTACTTTTCTTTATTCTAATATTTTATTAATTGTTGAATACATAGGCAGTAATAAGAAAAAGGTTTTTATTAGTTTAGCATCTAATTATTAACAAATTTTGAAAAAATCAATTTATGAAAAGTTTTTTGAGCGTTTTCTTTCTCATGATTTTCTCAGTAAGTATTTATAGTCAAACTCAAGAAATTAAAAAAAAGACTTTAGAGGCAGTTAAAATCAATTCAGAGGATATAAATCTTGACGGCAAACTAGATGAGCTTTTGTGGGCTGATATAACTGGCATTGATGATTTCTTGATGCAGGAACCTATTGAGGGTGGTGAACCTACTGAAAACACAATAATTAAAATAGCTTATGACGAGAAATACCTTTACATTGGTGCAATACTATATGATTCTCAGCCAGAGGGAATAAAGGCTTTTAAGATGAGGAAAGATGCACCTCTCAATACTGACGATAGGTTTATGTGGATTCTTGACACGTACCTTGATGGAAGAAATGCCTATTTCTTTGAGATAAACCCTAGAGGCCTTATGGGAGATGGTTTATTGACCATAGGCCAAGGAAGAACTCTAAATAAAGACTGGGATGGTATATGGAGGCCTTGGACGCACATCGGTGATTTTGGCTGGTCTACAGAGATTAGAATACCCTT
>NZYP01000019.1 GCA_002702205.1 Flammeovirgaceae bacterium
TCTTATAGATTCAGATTCTTTGATTGTTGCACTTTTGACGTAGGAACCTTCACTCTCAATGTTAAGGGTAACTGGTATATCATCAGGTACAACATCATCACTTTTAAAAATCCTCACATGTCCAGCATCGTTGCCATTTCCGTCGTTATATATAGAGCTTGTTCCAACAATTGATGCGTTACCGCTTATAGCAGTAGCATTGCCACTGAAGTCAAATGAACCCTCTCCTGCTAAATAGGCAATACTCTCCCAATACCCGTCAACGTATTGAAATACTTCAGTAAGGCCTTTGCTGAAATGTGGAGAACCCACTGAAATGAACTTACCATCTTTGTTAAGAGAAATAGAAGTACCAAAATTGTCTCCCCACTTCCCGTCAAGATTACTACCAACTTGTGACCATGTTGTTCCATTCCACTCATACACTTTCACGTGACCTCTTCCTAAATCACCTGCTTTAGGTGCCCCGATAGCAACAATAGAACCATCTGAGCTGAGAGATACAGAACTACCACTCTGATCTCCAGCAGCCTCACCTTCTATGTCACTACCTCTCTGAACCCATAAACTCCCGTCCCACTCGTACACTCTGACATGACCAGCATCATCACCATTACTATCATTTCTAAATGCCCCTATGGCAACAATAGTTCCATCTGAGCTTACTGATACAGCATAACCACTATAATCATCAGCAGCCTCACCGTCTATGTCAATGCCTCTCTGAACCCATGCCGAACCGTCCCACTCGTACACTCTGACATGACCAGCATCATTAGCACTACCATCATTTCTATATGCCCCTATAGCAACAATATTTCCATCTGAGCTGAGAGATACAGAATAACCACTATAATCAAGAGCTGCTTCACCGTCTATGTCTCTACCTCTCTTAATCCATGTCGATCCGTCCCAATCGTACACTCTGACATGACCAGCATCAGTACCATTACCATCATTTCCAGTTGTCCCGATAGCAACAGTAGTTCCATCTGAGCTGAGAGATACAGAATGACCACTTTGATCAGTTGCAGCTTCACCGTCTATGTCACTACCTCTCTTAATCCATGAAGATCCATCCCAAACGTAAACTCTGACATGACCAGAAGAAGCACCATTATCATCATTTCCAGTTGCCCCGATAGCAACAGTAGTTCCATCTGAGCTGAGAGATAAAGCAGCACCACTATAATCAAGTGCAGCCTCGCCATCTATGTCAGGTCCTAACTGTACCCAGTCCTGAGAGAAAGCAAAATAAGGAATTAATAGGAATATAAATAGATGGTATTTCATAGTGGTTAGGTGTTATTTAATCCTAAAAATAATGATTTAATATTATTACTTTTCTTTATTCTAATATTTTATTAATTGTTGAATACATAGGCAGTAATAAGAAAAAGGTTTTTATTAGTTTAGCATCTAATTATTAACAAATTTTGAAAAAATCAATTTATGAAAAGTTTTTTGAGTGTTTTCTTTCTCATGATTTTCTCAGTAAGTATTTATAGTCAAACTCAAGAAATTAAAAAAAAGACTTTAGAGGCAGTTAAAATCAATTCAGAGGATATAAATCTTGACGGCAAACTAGATGAGCTTTTGTGGGCTGATATAACTGGCATTGATGATTTCTTGATGCAGGAACCTATTGAGGGTGGTGAACCTACTGAAAACACAATAATTAAAATAGCTTATGACGAGAAATACCTCTACATTGGTGCAATACTATATGATTCTCAGCCAGAGGGAATAAAGGCTTTTAAGATGAGGAAAGATGCACCTCTCAATACTGACGATAGGTTTATGTGGATTCTTGACACGTACCTTGATGGAAGAAATGCCTATTTCTTTGAGATAAACCCTAGAGGCCTTATGGGAGATGGTTTATTGACCATAGGCCAAGGAAGAACTCTAAATAAAGACTGGGATGGTATATGGAGGCCTTGGACGCACATCGGTGATTTTGGCTGGTCTACAGAGATTAGAATACCCTTTCACACCTTAAATTTTGATCCAAAAATCAGTACTTGGGGAATTAACTTCCAGAGGACAGTAAGGAGAAAAAACGAGGAAATATTATGGTCAGGACATAAAAGGAACCAGGGCCTATACAGGCCACAGGATGCAGGTATTGTCACGGGACTAAATAATATATCACAGGGGCTAGGTCTTGAGGTTGTTGGGTACGGGAAAGTAGAAGGTTCTAAAATTGAAAACTACTCTGGAGAAGGTTATATTAAAGACGCAAATATTGATGGTGGATTAGATGTAAATTATAATATAACCTCGGGACTGAAAGCTTCTCTCACTTTAAATACCGATTTTGCTGAAACTGAAGTTGATGAGAGACAGATTAATTTGACAAGGTTTCCCATTCGATTCCCTGAGAAAAGAGATTTTTTTCTAGAGGGCGCAAACATCTTAAGATTTGCATCTAGTAGCGGAGTGTACCCATATTTTTCTAGAACAATTGGACTCCAATCCGGAAATCCCGTTCCGATTTTATTTGGAGGAAGAATAATTGGTAAAATTGGTAATATTGAAGTTGCTGCTAAACAGGTAAAAACAAGAGAAACAGATTTTGGTAACTCAGAAGATTTCTCTGTGATTAGACTTAAACAAAATTTCCTAAAAGAAAGCAGTATTGGTGTTCTTTACACTAGAAGACACACCAATAAAGGAAAAGAGTTCATTCCTCCCCTGCAAGATAGGAATACTCTTGGGATAGATTTAAGTTTAAATACATCAACCTTCCTAAAAAATAAAAATCTCCAGTTTCAGGCATTTGCAATTATTCATAACCCTACCTCTCCAGATGAAATCAGTAACAACATCTGGGACAGATCCGCAAGAGGACTTAGATTTAATTTCCCAAATGAACCCTGGTCAGGGAGTTTATCCTATAGAGAATTTGGAATATCATACGATCCAGCTGTAGGGTTCTCTAGGAGGAACTCATTCAGAAGAGTAGAGCCTAGGATTAGGTTTTCTCCTATTTTAGAAAATAGCTCTCTAATTAGAGAACTTCAGTGGGAGGTAAGCTTTGAGAATCTNATGAGNTTACAATGGAANAAANTAACCCAAAATATNAGANTAACACCATTATCAATNCGATTTGAGAGTGGTGATGANATTTCATATCAAATNATAAGAAACTTTGAAAGACTTGAATATAATTTTAATATTCTAGGTGATAACTCAATAATTGTCCCAATAGGAAACTACACCAACTGGTTACATCAAATTGAGTTAGAGACAGCAAACTATAGAAAAATTGTCTATGAGATCGAACTTAAAGCAGAAGGTTTTTGGTCTGGTAACAGAACAGANTATCAGAANAATTTGACATTTAGACCCTACCCAGGTATTAATTTAAACTTGGGCTACATCCATTCNAAAGTGAATTTAANAGAAGGGAATTTCAAGACTAACTTAATTCGTTTTCTAGGTGACTTTGATTTCTCTCCCTTCATCTCATTCTCATCAAATATCCAGTATGACGACATCAGTAAAAATATTGGCATGAATAATAGATTTAAATATACAATCACTCCAGGATCTGATATCTACTTTGTTTATAACCACAATTGGGTTGATGATGCTGGGAAATACAAAACTACGTATATGATGGGTGCAAGTAAAATTACCTATACCCACAGGTTTTGATTTATATAATTAATTTAGATTTGATTTAATCTGGGATAACCACTTATCTACTCTCTCGTCAGTCATCTCATGTTGATTATCATCATCAATAACAAGACCATAAAAGTCTCCATCAGGATTTACTCCCAATGATTCATCAAAGTCATATCCTTCAGTTGACCAACTACCAAATACTTTTCCACCATTCTTTAGAACTACCTCAGCTAAAATTCCTATACCATCAACAAAACTATCAGGGTAACCAAGTTGATCACCTAAGCCGAAGTAAGTNGTATTAATTCCTGTAAAGTCAATTTTTTTAAATTCTGGAAAAAAATAATCCCAGTCACTTTGAAGTTCACCTATATACCATGTAGGGACTCCTATTAAAATAGTTTTATATTTTCTAAAATCTTCAGGAGAGATAGAATTTACTTCTAATAAATCAACTTTATCCTCACCTATTTTTTCATGTAAGCTCTTNGCTACGTTTTCAGTTGCTCCGGTGTCAGACCCATAAATTATTGCAATACTATTTTGTGACATTTTTTAACTAATTTTATTTAGTGGCAGAAAAATAATCAATTTTATTTGATATTTANTTTTGCAATATTAATGTGTAAATGCATAATAAAAAATGAAAAAAGATAATTTTAGATCACCTGATTTTTACAGTATTGATACGTTATTTAATGAGGAACAGTTACTAGTTAGGAATGCTGTCAGAGAATGGGTAAAAGAGAATGTATCTCCTATTATAGAGGAATGTGCTCTATCAGGAAGCTTCCCTGATCACTTAATTGTAAAATTAGCTGAAATTGGAGGTTTTGGAGGATTTCTTCCATCTAAATATGGAGGTGCTGAAATAGATTACACATCATACGGACTAATGATGCAGGAACTAGAAAGGGGTGATTCATCCATAAGAGTCTTAAGTTCTGTTCAGTCACTAGTAATGAACTCGATATATTCACTCGGGTCAGAAAAACAAAAATTAAATTACTTACCTAAACTTGCAAGTGGAGAGATCATAGGAAGTTTTGGAATGTCTGAACCAAATCACGGATCCGACCCNTCATCTATGAAGAGTCATTANGAAGAAAAAGANGACTATTATNTAATTAATGGATCTAANATGTGGATAGGACANGCACCAATATGNAACCTTGCATTAGTCTGGGCCAAGGGTCCTTCTAATACATTNGGAGGGTTTATTGTTGACAGAAATACTGAAGGCTTTTCAACAGCAAANATTGAAAAAAAATGGTCATTTAGAGCGTCTGAAACTGGAGAGTTGNTTTTTCAAAACATGAAGGTTCCGAAAGAGAATTTGTTGGTAGAGACCGATGATATCAAAGATTTATTTAATAGACTAAATATCGGAAGATTTGGTGTTGCATGGGGTACGTTAGGAATTGCTATGGAGTGTTATGATGTTGCACTGAAGTATTCTAGCGAAAGAAAACAATTTGGTAATACTATTAATTCCTATCAACTTGTTCAGAAAAAATTAGTTGATATGCTAACCGAAATAACAAAATCACAAGTATTAACTTGGAGATTAGGGTTACTCATGGATAAAGGTAATGCGTCATTTGAACAAATTTCTCTAGCTAAAAAAGTTAATGTGAAGATGGCATGTGAAGTTGCAAAAAAATCTCGTTCAGTCCTTGGAGGTATGGGTATAACAGGCGAATATCCAATCATGAGACATATTAATAACCTTGAAGCTCTTGTTACTTATCAAGGTACAGATGAGATTCATACTCTAATTATCGGTAANAAANTTACNGGAATNTCAGCAATCAAGTAGTCTTTTTAATTAGATACTTTNATATTTATATTGTGATAATTACTGGATTGAATTTATAGATAATATTGCATATATCTTTTTCATTCTGATTTTGATTTAATATGCACATCTCTTTGNGGAAACGGTATTTTGATATTATTTTCTCTGAACTTTTGAAATATAGCATAGTTTATCTCACTTCTAATAAACTCTGGTTTATCTGTGTGAGAAGATGTCCAGATTCCTAGTTTAAAATCAAGAGAGCTATCACCAAATTTTTCAAAGAATACTTTAGGTTTTGGTTCTTTCTGAACGTTTGGATTTTCATCAGCAACCTCCAATAAAAGTTTTTTAATAATCTCAGGGTCTTCCTCATAACTTACCCCAACAGGTAATCTAAATCTTACTATCCTATTATTATGGCTCCAGTTAATTACTTGACTAGAAATAAACTCAGAGTTTGGTACGATTATAGAAATATTATCGTTTGTAACAATAGTCGTTGCCCTCAGAGATATATTTACTATATCACCACTCACCTCTCCTACCTCCACCCTATCACCAACTTTAATTGGTTCCTCAACCAGAATAGTAAGACCACTTATTAAATTGTCAGTTACCTTTTGAAACCCAAAACCAATACCAACACCTAGAGCACCAGCAAGAAGACTTAAAGCACTTAAGTCTATACCAACAGCTTGAATAATGATAATAGTACCAATTAACATCATAGTTATTCTGACACCATTGGCTATAGATTCCCTAAAAGATTTCTTTAGTTTAGATCTTGCTAATATTTTATTTAAAAGAAGAAGTCTTACATTTTTTGATACAACTACAAGAAGGTAAAAACTCGCAAAGAATATTACTATAGTACCAATACTTACCTCCGAATCACCAATTTTAAATAGAGTTCTATTAAAAATAAAAAGGAATTCAGATATAACATTTAAAACCCTTGATAAAAAATCATTGAAATAATCCATTCAGATTGAAATTTAAAATTTAAAAATTAGAATATTAAGTTTCAAAGATTATTTTTTTTAAATTGATAATAATATTATGGAAAACCAAAAAACAATATTTGGACATCCTTACGGATTATATGTGCTATTCTTTACTGAGCTTTGGGAAAGGTTTTCATACTATGGAATGAGAGCACTTCTCGTTTTATTTCTCATTTCTGAGACATCTGGTGAAAATCCTGGATACGGCTGGTCAAATGAAGATGCTATATATCTCTACGGCTGGTATACAATGCTTGTTTATGTTGCCGGGATACCTGGAGGATGGATTGCAGATAATCTATTGGGGCAAAAGAAAACTGTTATGCTTGGAGGAGGTTTACTTGTTTTAGGACATAGTATTCTTGCTATAGATAATATAACTGCGTTCTATATAGGCCTTGGGTTTATTGTATTAGGTGTCGGAGGATTAAAACCTAATATTTCTACTATGGTTGGAGGTTTATATATAAATGATGAGGAAAAAAAAGATATAGGATTTAAAATATTTTACATGGGGATAAATATAGGTGCATTTCTATCAGCTTTGATAATTGGTGGCATTGGAGAAGAATGGGGCTGGCACTATGGGTTTGGCTTGGCTGGTATAGGAATGCTTTTAGGTCAGCTTGTTTTTATGTGGGGCCAAAAATACCTAGTAGGAATTGGTGATTTCATTGGGAAAAAAGATAATCCAGATAAGGAAGTTATGGATAAACCTCTCACTAATATTGAGAAAGATAGAGTCAAGGTACTTCTTTTATCATTTCTAATTGTTATTGTTTTCTGGGGAGCGTTCGAACAAGCTGGAGGTTTAATGAATATTTATGCTTTTGAAAAAACTAACAGAATGATTGAAAGCATCAATTTTGAAGTTCCAGCTACATGGTTCCAGTCTTTAAATGCTGGTTTTATTGTTCTGTTTGCAGTAATAGTAGGTAAATTTTGGGCGTGGTGGAAATCACTTGGCAGAGAATCAGCACTTCTATTCCAAATGGCTGTAGGAGTTATTATCATGGCTTTTGGGTTTTATGTTATGAGTTTAGCAGCATTAGAGTTTGAAAAAAATGGATCTAGTGCAATGTATTATCTTGTTATTGCTTATTTACTACATACCCTTGGGGAGTTATGTACATCTCCCACAGTAATGGCACTTATAACAAAACTTGCTCCAATTAAATATGCATCTTTATTAATGGGAACATATTTTGCTTGTACAGGTTTTGGAAATAAACTAGCAGCAGAACTAGGTAAGTGGGCTCAGACTGCAGGTGAATATCAAATATTTTTGGGAATTTTTATCTTTTGCTCTCTTTTTGGGTTATTAGTAATTTTTATAATTAAACCTCTTAAAAGACTTACTCACGGTCTAGATTAATATCACATTATTAAGACTTTTTTTTCATTTATAAAAAAAGAACCCATCTTATCCACTGTAAGACAGGAGTGAATAGGAATAATTACTAATAAATCACCAATACTATACTTCTCAACACTATCAACTGAAATAATTCCATGTTCTTGAGATAAAGATTTGATATATCCAACTCTTTTTTTTTCTTTCCATATATGATCATATATGTAAGCATAACCAAAACATTTATTTTTTTTATTTTTTATAAAATCCTTCGAAAAATGAACAGATCCACCATAAATTAATACTTCTCCTCTATCCCTGTAAACTGATACAATGGGACATACCATTCTAACTGCAATATCATTGATATTACAAGAACCTATAGAATATTGAAAAAGATCATAGAAAATAAAATTACCAGGTCTTAATTCTGAAATAAATTCAGGAAAATTATCAACTAGACTACTAGATGGAGTGTCTCCTACAGAAATTTCATAATTAGGGTAAATGTCATTGAGAACTTTTAATTTTTCTATGGATTTTTTATAGGTATTTATTATCTCTTTTTTTCCATTGGAATTATATGTGTTTCCAAAATGAGACACAAAACCTTTAAAAGATAAATATTTAGATTTAGAACAAAAATTTATTATTTCGTCTATATCAGAAAACTTATCATATACTATACCTGCCCTCTTATATCCTACATCAATTTTGATATAAATATTAACTCTTTTTAATAAGTTTTTATCTAAATAATCTAATACAGAAAAATTATCAACTAAGAGACTAATCTTACATCTATTAGTTATGGAATTCAATGTTTCTATTTCTAAAATATTTATTGGAAAAGCTATCATAATATTATTCCAATCTTGACTAAAATATTTTGCCATAGTCACAGATGATACAGTAATTTTTTCTATTCCCTCTTCTTTGTACCATTTACCAACATGAGTTGACTGATGGGTTTTAAAATGAGGCCTTAAAGAAACATTTTGTAAATCAGCTTTCTTCTTAATATGTTTAAGATTTCTAACTGAAATATCTTTATTTAGCAATAAAGTTGGTCTTTTGACTTCTAACATATAACTATACAGTATTCATTATTTTAAATTAATATAATTTACACATTCCGTAAGAAATACTTTGGAAGAGAAAGATCTAATAAAAAAATTAAAATCGAAAGATGAGGAAGCTTTTAAATATTTTGTAGAAAAATATAAAGGTCTTGTGTATAACACTTCAATCTCAATTATTCAAAATATAGAAGATGCCGATGATTTATGTCAAGAAGTATTTGTACAAATATTTAAGTCAATTAATAATTTTAAAGAAAAATCAAGCTTATCAACTTGGATCTATAGAATAACAATCTCAAAATCTTTTGAATATATTAGATATAAGAAAAGAAAAAAAAGGTTTTCATTCTTAGTTAATATTTTTAGAGATGATGGATCGGTGATTGATTTACCTCAATTTGAACATCCTGGTATAATCTTAGAAAGAAAAGAAGAATCTAAAATATTATTTCATGCTATTGAGAAACTTAACAATGATCAAAAGACTGCGTATATACTCAAAAATATAAGGGGATTAAATTATAAAAAAATTTCAAAAATCATGAAAAAGTCTACATCATCAATAGAATCATTGATTTTTAGAGCTAAAAAGAACTTAAAAATTATCTTAACAAAAAAACTCAATGACAAGAAATAATTACTTTTGACTTCTAAATTAATAGCATGAAATTAAAAACAGTTTTTATAGTTTTATTTTTAACACTATCACAGAATAATTATTCACAAGAATTTAAATATAGTTTAAAAGCCGGTACAGTATTATCTGAGCAGACACTTATCTCAGAATCAATGGCTAATGCTATTGGTGTCAGTTACAATACAATTGGTGGCCTTCCCTACGATGTAAATACTTATACTGGATATAATTTTGGTGTGAACTTAGAATTATCATTTAGTTTATTTCCTGAAGACTATGATAAGAGAATAAAATCATATCTAGGATTGAGGAGTGGTATTAATTATTCAGCTCAAGGTGTGATTGTTGAAGATGCAAATAGAACTTCTTTTATTAATAAATTAGATTATTTACAAATTCCAATTCTGATAAACTTTAGAATGAATAACTTTAATTTCTTCATTGGCCCACAAATAAGTAATATTTTAAATGTAAAAACTAAAATTAAGGCTTCAACATCAAATCTTAATTTAGACACAACATCGAGACCATATTCGTTCACATTTACAGAAAATGATTTTAGAAATAAAGAAACTAGTTTTGTATATGGATTTGGATATAAAGTTTATAAAGGAATAACTATTGAAGTCAAATCAACAAGAGGTTTAACAAACATATCACAGGTTCAAGGAGAAGTATGGAAAAATAAATCATTTGATTTTACTCTCAACTTTCATATAAATGAAATATTATGAAAAATAAATTAAATAAAATACTTAACAGTTTAGAAGGAATAAAAGAAGCTAANCCAAAACCTTATTTATTTACTAGGATAAATAGTAAAATTGAAAAATCAATAGAAGATGATATCTTATATCATAAAATTGAAAGGCCCATTGTCATTTTAACTTCTATATTCATTATAATTTTAGCTTTATATAATTTTGATTTTGTAACAACAGAAGAAATTGAAAACAATTTCACTATGGAAGAAATTTATTTTGAAGAAGATGGAAATGACTTAATAAATTTAACCACATATGAAGAATAAGTATCTGTACGCTCTCATATTTATCTTAATAACTTCCCATATCTTAATAATTATAAATGACAGAAAGAAAGGACCTAGAAAAAATTCTGATTTTTACAAAGAGATAGTTTTTCTTAAGAATAAATTAGATTTTTCAGATGAGCAAATTGAGTTAGCAAAGAAAGAATACAGAAGATATCGTAATAAAAAAGATAGTATAGAAAAAGGTTTGAGAAGATATGATATTATAATTATTAATGATTTAGATAAAAACATATTATCAAATCCTAAAAATATGGAAAATTACTACGAAATAGCTAAAAGCTTGAATTTAGAAAGAATAAGACATTGGAGAGAGATAAGGAAAATTGCTGACGATTCACAANGTAAAAAATTAGATAGTATTTGGTATAGAATGAAGAAAAATATTTCAATAAATAACGATTGAATTATTTATCAATAATATCACCTCTTTTATAAATTTTTTNTGGTCAGATCTAGATAAGTCATGAAGGTAGGGATTATATCAGATACTCATAATTATTTATCAAAGAAAACAATAAAGTACCTAAGTGAATGTGATGAGATATGGCACGCAGGCGATATAGGAACAATTGATATTCTAAATAGACTTGAAAAAATATCCTATACTAGAGCTGTATACGGAAATATTGATGGGGATCTATTAAGAAGAGAAATAAAAGAATATGTCGTATTTAAAATAAAAAAAATTAAAGTTTTGATGATTCATATTGCCGGAAGAATAGAATCTTATAATTCAAAAACAAGAGATTTAATAAAAGAAAATAAACCAGACTTATTAGTATGTGGACATAGTCACATCTTAAAGGTATCAAGAGATAATAAATTTAATTTACTCCATATAAATCCTGGTGCTGCAGGGAATGTTGGGTTTCACAGAGAAAAAACAATTATAAGATTTGACATTAATAATGAAAAAATTCAAAATATGCAGGTTGTGAAACTTGATAAATAAAATTATTCCTTTAGTTACTTCTTTGAAGTTTTAGAGAAACCTTTCTTAATTTCTTCTATATCAACATTTCTGATAACAGGTTTTGCATTTAAACTTTTAATTACCTGTTTAGCTCTTTTAGCTTTAGAAACATTCTTTCTTCCTTTTCTTTCTAATCTAGTGACTGCCATAATTTTATATTATTGGCGCAATTTAAATAAAAAATAATGTAAATCATTTGCTAGCTTTGTAATAAATTTTAAAAAAATGAATAAGATTAAACCATCACTTGCAAAAGGTACAAGAGATTTTGGGCCTGAAGAAATGGAATTAAGAGAATATGTCATTAATATATTTAGGAATGTTTTTGATCTCTTTGGATTTAGATCTATTCAAACTCCGTCAATTGAAAACATTGATACGCTAACTGGAAATTATGGTGACGAAGGTGACAAGTTAATTTTTAGGATATTGAATTCAGGTGATTTTCTTAAAAAATCTGATAAAAATGATTTTAAAGAATCACTATTATTAAAATCAAAAATATCAAATAAAGCACTTCGATATGATCTAACTGTCCCTCTTGCCAGATTTGTTTCTATGAATCAAGATAAAATATCAATACCATTTAAAAGATATCAGATACAACCAGTTTGGAGAGCTGACAGACCTCAGAAGGGAAGGTTTAGAGAATTTTATCAATGTGATGTCGATTATATTGGTACGAACTCTGTAGTTTGTGAGGCAGAGATAATTGATCTTGTTTATACACTATTTAATAAACTCAAAATAGATGGTATCGATTTTAAATTAAATAATAGGAAAATTTTACAGGGTATTGCTGAAGTCTACGGTTTATCTAATGATTTCAACGATTTATGTATTTTAATAGATAAAATAGATAAAATAGGTCTAGAAAAATTTGAGAAAGAATTAATAAAAAAAGGTTACAATTCTAAATCAGTTAGATCTATAACAGAATTATTTAATTTCAATGGTTCTAATCTGGAAAAAATAAATTTTATTGAAAAAATAATTAGTGATTCAGAGATTGGCATGGATGGTATCAAAGAGATAAAAAAATTAATAGAAGTAAATAATAATTTTACTATTGATTTTAGCCTTGCAAGGGGTCTGTCTTACTACACATCTTCCATATTTGAAGTTAAGTCAAATAAAAGTAATATTGGTAGTCTATGTGGAGGTGGAAGATATGATAATTTAACAGAGAATTTTGGATTAAAAAATATGCCTGGAATAGGAATATCATTTGGAATAGAAAGAATTTTTGAGTTGTTAAAAGATAAGGAAGATCCTTTTATAGAATTCTTAAAAAATAAAATATTAATATCCTACTTAGATTCAAAATATTTACCGAATTGCTTTAGTATAGCAAAAAAACTCAGAGATGAAAATATTAGCGTAGACTTAATATCTGACGATATCAAACTAAAAAAACAATTAAAATATGCAAATAAAAATAATATCTCATACGTTATGATTATTGGTGAAGATGAAATTAAATCTAATAGCTATACTTTTAAAAATATGGAAAATGGAACACAGGTTAAGAATTCTATAGATGAAATTATAGCGACAATGAAGTCATTAAAGACAAATGTATAGGTATTTTTTTTTTTTAATATTTTATAATTTATTTCCATTAAATCTAATATCTCAGAAAAGTAACCTTGGTAGATTTGAAATAAATGAAATTCAAGGCTGCTCACCACTAAATATTGAAATAGTTAGTGAAGATGTTGATTCAACGGCCACTGTAATACAATATGATTTTTATTATGATATAAATAATCCAACATTTAATCCTTCATCATATTCAAAAAATTCTTATACCACTCCTGGAATATATACCATTGCTCAAGCAATTAATGTTGATAATACAGAAAAAATAGACATATTAGAAGTAGAGGTATTTGAGTCAAAAGAAATTGAATTAATTATTAATAATTGTCTTGATAATAAATTAGAATTTATAATATCAGATGATTACTACGAAGGATATAATCTGTATGTAGACAATAAATTTATTAAAGAGCTTATTTCAGGAAAAAATGATTTAGAATACGGGACATTGTTAGATTCTGAAAATAAAATTAATGGTGTAATTAAAGGTAAATTTAATGATAATGATAAGAGTTGTTTTGAAATGAGTTTCTCTGTATCATCTATAAATTTAAATTCTAATTCATTTATTGACTCCGTTATAGTTTCAGATGACAGGACTTCATTTAATCTATTTTATAAACCTGAAAAAAGCACTAACTATAATATATACGTAGATGGAAGAATTGACTCAAGTTTTTTCTCACCATCNTATATTTACTTCAGTGATTCAGAAATTAAAATATCCAATAAAACATTTTCAGATAAATATGTTAGCATAGAAAAAAATTATTTATGTCAAAATGAGAAAATTGAAGATAAAATATATTTATTATATGTAAATACATATGAATATGAGGAAGGAGTTAGAGTAGATTTGAATTACGAAAATGAATTTGATTCATTAATTATTTATAAAAACCAAAAAATATTTTCATCTTCAAAAGAAAATATTGTAGATAATTATAA
Organism: Flammeovirgaceae bacterium; assembly: GCA_002702205.1. Lineage (GTDB taxonomy): Bacteria > Bacteroidota > Bacteroidia > Cytophagales > MED-G16 > MED-G16. The sequence goes on from NZYP01000019.1 coordinate 14,092, forward strand.
CTTAATTAAAGGTGAAGAGTATTGTTATAAAGCGGTAGGTTATAAGGAAGGAAAAAAATCTATATCAAATACAGATTGTTTAATTATTAATGAAAATTACAATCCATTACCAATTGCTAATACTTTTTCACCAAATGGGGACGGTCTTAATGATGAATTTAAGCCTTTTCCTAAAAGTGTAAAANATTATAATTTATTAATATATGATATGAATGGTATTAAGATTTTTGAGAGTGATGATATAAATATTGGATGGAATGGTTATTATGATGGCATAATAACACAAGGTTCATATATTTACATTTTAAATTTTAGCATAGATGGAAAAGAAGTTAATCAAAAAGGGAAATTTTTATTAATTAAATAATATTATATGTTTGACATGATGAAAATGATGGGCAAAGTCAAAGAAGCTCAAGAAAAAATGAAAGAAATTAAAGATCAATTAGATACAATTAAAGTTGAATCTGATTCTGGTGCTGGTCTTGTGAAAGTTGAAGTAAATGGAAAAAAAGAAGTGATATCAATTAAAATTGATGAAAGCATAATCAATGAAATTGAAATGGTTGAAGATCTAACTGTAGCAGCTGTTAATAAAGCTCTGAAAGAAGTTGAAATAAAATCAAATGAATTTATTAAAGAAAAAACTGGAGATATAATACCTAACATTCCAGGTTTTGATTTAGGAAATATCTTCAAATAATGCTATCNAATAAGAGAATAGCTGTAGTAATTTTGAATTATAATGGTCATGAACTTCTAAAAAAATTCCTACCATCTGTACTTAAATATTCTGATAAAAAGCTATCAAGGATATACNTTATTGATAATAACTCAAGCGACGAATCAGTCTCGTTTATCTCTAAAACATACCCTGATATTGAAGTAATTAAAAATGATAAAAATTATGGGTACGCTGATGGGTACAATGTGGGACTTAAAAAAATTGATACAGATTATTATGTCTTACTGAATAATGATGTTGAAGTTACTGAAAACTGGCTAAGTCCCATGTTTGAACTTCTTGAGTCTGATGAAAGTTTTGCAACTTGCCAACCAAAGATTAAATATTTTAAGAACAAGAAATTATTTGACTATGCTGGAGGAGCTGGTGGATATATTGATTTTTTAGGTTACCCATTTTGCAGGGGAAGAGTGTTTGATTTTTTAGAGGAAGACTATGGACAATATGATGATCTAAAAGAAGTTTTTTGGACTTCTGGTTGTTGCTTCATGATTAAATCCAAAATCTTCAAAAAACTTGAAGGGTTTGACAAAGATTTTTTTGCTCACATGGAAGAGGTAGATTTATGTTGGAGGTTAAAAAACTTACANTATAAAAACTTTTGTCAACCTAAAAGTATTATATATCATTCAGGAGGAGAGACTTTAAATAAAACAAATCCAAAAAAAACATTCCTTAACTTCAGAAACAATCTGATTATGATTTTGAAAAATGAAAACCTAATTTTTGCTTTCATTAAAATTTTTATTAGGTTATTTCTTGATATTTTTGGATCAATTAAAATAAGTTATGATAATAATAATATTGGACACATAGGATCAGTATTTAGAGCTTATTTTGAATTTATTTTAAAAATACCAATTACTATTCTCAAAAAAAGAGTCAGTATTTTAAATTATGCAAAACCAAAAGGAATCATATTACCTTTTAAATACTTTATATTGAATAAAAAAAGGTTTAGTGATTTATAAATATTTATTCTATAAATAGATAAAAATATGTATTTTTGGAACTTGATAAGTAATTACTTAATTAATTTAACTATGAAAAATATTAATATTCTAAATATAATCATCTTCTCTTTCGTGATGTTTACTGCATGTAATCCACTGAAAAAGATGATAGAATTATCTAAACAACAACAAGTAAATGTTAACCCTAGTCCAATAGCATTAGCTGGATCTAACGTATCCTTTGATGTCCAGACTACTCTTCCCAAAGGCATGCTACCGAAAGGAACTAGTTACACATTAAATTTTGAATTTGATGGGAATGACGTTGGATCAGTTGAATTTAAAGCTACTGATTATCCTAACAGNTCTTCATCTACCTCATCGTCAACACAAACACTTTCAGTTCCTTATAATAGAGAAACAATGGGCGGTGCTCCAGGAAAGTTAACAGTTGTAGGTACTGCAAAAGTTGTAGCAACAGGAAAGAGCCTGAATACAGATGAATCTGATGTTGCTGATGGTGTAAATAACACAATTACATTTACAAGAGCAACTGCTATACCTACGCCTAAAGCTTATCCAGGATATACAGACGCTGAAGAGACAGAAACTACATCAGTAGATTTTTATTTTAACCAAGGTAGTTCCCTATTAAGAGGATCAGAGAAAAAAAGTGATAGAGGAGAAAATTTCTCAGCATTCCTAGCAGAGAAGAATATCACAAAAGGNGTAAATATAGTTGGTGCCCATTCACCNGAGGGTTCAACTAAAGTTAATGAATCATTAGCATCTAGGAGATCTTCAAGTATTGAAAANTACTACAGAGCNCAGATGGACAAATACGANTATAAGGACGAAGCAGATCAGGTAAGTTTTAATTTGGTGCCTGTTGTGGAGAATTGGGATGCACTTAGAAGTGGGTTAAAAAGCTCTGATGCAATTTCAAGTTCTGATAAATCTCAGATATTAGCTATTGTAAATGGTGGTGGATCATTTGTAGATAAAGAGAAATCACTTTCTAAGTTATCATCTTACAAAATATTAATGAAAGAGGTATACCCTGACCTTAGAAATGCAAGAACTGAAGTTGTAACAGTTATTGAAAAGAAACCTAATAATGAGATTTTAGCTATTGCTCAGAACATAGTATCTGGAGAAGCTTCCTCAGATGCACTATCTCATGGAGAACTTTTATTTGCTGGAACTCTAACTCCTGATCTTGCTGAAAAAGCCTCAATTTATGGCTCAGCTGTTAAATGGGGAGGCACATGGCAAGCACATAACGATTTTGGATCAGTACATATTGAGCTTGCAAGAGAAGAAGAAGAAGGATCTGATGCTCAGCTAAAATTATTAGAAGCTGGTAAAACTCAATTGGACATTTCTAATACTAAAAATGAGAATGCAGAAGCCCATTTGAATTTAGCTGCTATTGCAGCAATGCAATACGATTGGACTCTTGCTAACGAACACATTAACAAAGCAGCTGATTTAGATCTCACTTACGCAGAGGGAAGATACAATATGGCTAAAGGAACAGTTTCAATCCCACTTGGTGATTATGAAAATGCTATAACTCATCTTAATAAAGTCGGACATAGAGGTTGGGCTAAGTGGAGAAAAGGTATTGTTCAATTAATGTCTGGAAATATTGACGAAGCTAAGAAGGAAATGGCTGCACTAAGAAAACAATTCAAAGAAAGTGGATGGAAAGAAAATGGAGGAATTGATTACATTCATGCTATAATATCAGCAAGAGAAGGTGATTCAAATGCTGTAGGTGAGAACCTTAAAACTGCTTTATCAAAAGACGAAGATGGGTGGTTAAAGGAAAGACTTGTCAATGATGTTGAATTCCTAAATTACTCAGACGCAGTTCAGTCTGCTATGAATTAATTTTTAAGAAATTATTTATCTAAAAGGCCTTGATAATCAAGGCCTTTTTTTATTTTTGCCGAGTATGAGAGAGATTCAATTTAGAGAAGCATTAAGAGAAGCAATGGTTGAGGAGATGAGGTTAGATAAAGACGTTTATTTAATAGGAGAAGAAGTAGCTGAATACAATGGAGCTTATAAGGTTAGTCTAGGAATGCTTGATGAATTCGGTCCAGAAAGGGTAATAGATACCCCTATTGCAGAAACTGGATTTACAGGGATTGGCATAGGCTCAGCAATGAATGGCCTAAGACCAATTGTAGAGTTTATGACATTTAATTTCTCCCTAGTTGCAATAGATCAAATTATAAATGGTGCAGCAAAAATGTATCAAATGTCTGGTGGACAATTTAATATACCAGCTGTTTTTAGAGGCCCAACTGGTAATGCAGGACAGCTAGGTGCACAACATTCTCAAAATTTTGAAAATTGGTATGCAAACACACCTGGTCTAAAAGTTGTAGTTCCATCAAACCCATACGATGCAAAAGGACTTCTTAAAACTTCAATTAGAGATGATGATCCAGTTATCTTTATGGAATCTGAGTTAATGTATGGCGATAAAGGAAATGTTCCAGAACAAGAATATCTTATACCAATTGGTGAATCGAATATTGTTCATGAAGGAAACGATGTGACTCTAGTGTCATTTGGAAAGATGATGAAAGTGGCAGAAGAAACCTATAACGAAGCAAAGAAAGAAAATATAAGTGTAGAAGTAATAGATCTAAGGTCCGTGAGACCGATTGACTATAAAAGTATAATAAAATCAGTTAAAAAGACTAACAGACTGGTTATTATTGAGGAAGCATGGCCTCTTGCTTCGATCTCCTCTGAAATAAGTCACCATATCCAAAGGTTTGCATTTGATTATTTAGATGCACCTGTCCACAGGATAACATGTGAAGATGTACCCTTCCATTATGCCCCTACTCTAATAAAAGAAATTCTACCTAGTGTTGAGAAAGCTATGAAAGCTATAAAAACAGTTACCTACAAGAACTAGTTTTGTTTGTCTGATAAACCTAAAGCAGACATCATACCTGACGGACCTGATTTTTTCATCATCTTCATCATCTTACGCATCTGATTAAATTGTTTTAAGAGCTGGTTAACTTCTTGTACCGATGTTCCACTACCCATTGCAATTCTTTTCTTTCTATTACCATTTAATATATCAGGGTTTTTTCTCTCTAATGGAGTCATTGAATAAATTATTGACTCTATAGGTTTAAATGATTCATCATCCACATCTACATCTTTAATTTTTGAAGATACACCTGGCATCATACCTAGAAGATCTTTAATGTTACCCATTTTTTTTATTTTTTGGATTTGTGATAAGAAATCATCTAAACCAAAGGTATTCTCGAACATTTTTTTCTGGAGCTTCCTTGCCTCCTCCTCATCAAAATTTTGTTGAGCTCTCTCAACCAGGCTAATAACGTCACCCATTCCAAGTATTCTTTTAGCCATTCTATCAGGATGGAATACATCTAATGCGTCCATCTTCTCACCTGTACTAATAAATTTTATTGGTTTATTTACAACCTTTCTAATTGAAAGGGCAGAACCTCCCCTTGAGTCACCATCTAATTTAGTTAATACTACACCATCGTAATCAATTGCCTCATTAAAAGTCTTTGCAGTTAAAACTGCATCTTGACCTATCATCGAGTCAACAACAAAAAGTGTTTCTTGAGGTTTTAAATTAGATTTTAATCCCTTGATCTCTTTCATCATTTCCTCATCAATTGCTAACCTACCTGCTGTATCAATTATAACTGATTTAAACCCTTTACTTTTTGCATATTGAATAGCCTTTTTTGCAATATTTAAAGGTGATTTAGATTTTTTATCTGAAAATACTTCAATCTTTAAATCCTCACCAATGACATGAAGTTGTTCAATCGCAGCAGGCCTGTAAACATCACAGGCAACCATTAGAGTTTTCTTTCCTTTCTTTGTTAGGTATTTTCCAAGTTTACCACAGAATGTTGTCTTACCAGAGCCCTGGAGACCAGAAAGTAGGATGACATTAGGGTTTCCTTCAAGGGATAATTCAGCAGACTCGCCACCCATTAAATCGGTAAGTTCATCTGCAACAATTTTAGTTAATAGTTGGCCAGGAGAGACAGAAATTAGTACATTCTGACCCATTGCCTTATCTTTTATATTTGAGGTGATCTCCTTTGCAACCTTGTAGCTAACGTCAGCATCTATGAGAGCTCTTCTAATCTCTTTAATAGTAGAAGCAATATTAATCTCAGTGATTCTACCTTGACCCTTTAAGACTTTAAAGGCTCTGTCTAATTTATTACTTAAATTTTCAAACATTCACAACAAAAATAATAATTAAAGGAAATAATGATTCATTTATTTCATTAATAGTATTTATATTTCAAAAAAAAAAAATTGAATATAAAATATCTTAAACATTTACTATCAATTTTTCTATTCATAGGATTAAATATTTACATTTTTAATCCTGTAATTCTCTCAAATAAGCAACTTAAACAACATGACATAGAACAATGGAGCTACTCTGCAAGAGAATCATCTGAGTTTAGGAAAGTTAATGGTGAAGAAGCTCTTTGGTCAAATTCAATGTTCTCAGGCATGCCAGGATATCTCATAGATGTGAAATGGTCAAATGATATAATGGGATATATCCATAAATTTTATAGCTTTTTCTTCCCCCATCCAACCAATATATTACTAATATCCTTTATAAGTTTTTATTTTATGCTGATAGTATTTAATGTCAGACAAGAAATTGCTGTTTTTGGGACTATTGCATTCACTTTATCTTCTTACATGATAGTTGGAATTGGAGCAGGTCATAATGCAAGAATAGGTGCAATAGCCTACATGCCATTAATTATTGCTGGAGTTCATACTTGTATCCATAAAAATAGAAATCTTGGATTTATAGTTACTGCTTTAGCTCTAGCTCTTCAATTAAGGCTAAATCATCTCCAAATAACATATTATACTTTGTTTATTTTAATTTTTTATGGAGTATCACAACTTATCTACTTTCACAAGGAAAAGAGAGTAACCTATTTTATAAAGAGGATATCATTACTTGTAGTTGCTGCTTTAATTTCAGTTGGTACATTTTTTGGTGAAATTTGGGCTATCCTTGAATACTCAGATGAATCAATAAGAGGAAAGTCCGATTTAGATGTTGGTAGAAGTGGATTAGATAAACAGTACGCTTTCCAATATAGCAATGGAATTTTTGAGCCACTAACATTATTTTTTCCTCATATTCTTGGAGGATCAAGTCAAGAAAATTTAGGGAAAGACTCTCATTTAGGAAAAGCTCTTAGAAAAAATAATGTTGCAACCAATCAGATTAATAATCAGCTAAGAAGGGTTCCTACTTATTGGGGAGATCAGCCACTTACTGCACCCTATTATGCTGGTTCTATTTGTATTTTCTTATTAATTTTTGGACTCATAATTTTAAAATCTCATGAAAAAAACTGGTTGTTGTATTTATTAATAACAAGTGTTTTACTCAGTATGGGAAGTAATCTTGAGTTTATCAATAATATATTCTTTGACTATCTACCTGGATATAACAAATTCAGATCAGTAACATTTATAATAATAATATCCATTTTTTCTGTTGTACTACTTTCCTCTCTAGCACTTCAAAAATTTATTAAGAGTCCTGAAAAATATAAAAATGAATTTATTAAATCTATCTACTTTACCTTGGGAATATATGTATTAGTATCAATATCATATTTTGTATTAAGCTTTACTGGAAAGGTAGATTCTAACTTTTCAAGTTATCCTGAATGGTTTGTTAACTCTTTGATAGATGACAGAAAAAGCCTCTATTTAGGTGACTTAGTTAGAGGTGGAATTTTCATAATAATCTTAGTTATTCTGTCATTTGGAATACTTTATAATAAAATATCAAAATCCATATTTGGAATATGTATAGTTGGTATAATGTTAGTTGATCACTTTATAAATAACTCATTTATATTAAAAAATGATTCCGTTTGTGAGGTTTACGGAGACTGTTCTTTCAAAAAGGTAAAGGAATTAGAGGTAAAAATGTCTGAAGCTGATCAATTCATTCTTGAAAATAATATAGAAAGGAAAAGAGTATATAATCTTCAAAACACATTTAATGATGCCAGAACATCTTACTATCACTCTTCTATAGGAGGATATCACGGTGCAAAGATGAGAAGATATCAGGATATAATTGAAAACATATTTCCTGAGGAAAGAAATAATTTAGTTAGTGAATTAAGAGAAAATAGCATAAATTTTTCAGAAAATCATTTGTTAAATATGCTTAATGTTGGATTTATTCAGTTTGGAAATGAAAAAAATAACGTCGTGAAAAATAATTACTCTAACGGTAATGCTTGGTTTATCAATAAGATTTTTGAGGTTAATTCAGCAGAGGAGGAAATGGAATTGATGACAAGCATTAATACTAAGAGAGAAGCGATAGTAGATGTGTCTAGGTTTAATTTAAAAAATGGAAATGAATATAATATTGATGGTAAAATAAGTTTAATTGAACACTCACCTAAGCGTTTATTATATAAGTCGTCTAATTCATTTGATGGATTTGTTGTTTTTTCAGAAATATATTACCCAAATGGATGGAAAGTTTATGTTAATGGTAAAGAAAAAAAATTAGTTAGAACAAATTATATTTTAAGAGGACTTGAAATAGATAAAGGAGAAAATACTATTGAAATGATTTTTAATCCTAAAACTTATGTTTTTGGTGACATGATAATAAAAGGATCAAATTATATTCTTCTACTACTAATTATGATTTATTGTGTGATTGAATTTAGAAAAAAAAATGAAAAATAAATACTTTACTTTAAGTTTAATTTTCATTCTTTCAGGCTGTATAATTAATAAAAGTCAAAATAATACATATAACTTAAATTCAGAATATGAGGTAAAACAAAAATCTAATGTGAGTTTAATTAACAGAATTAGATCAAATCCTGGAATTTATGTTGAAGGATATGGAGATAATGCAAAAGTTTTTATGAAAGGTGTATCAAGCATTAATTTCCCAAAGGAGATACTATTTATCCTTGATGGTATTCAAGTTGGTAACTACTCAAAAATATCTAGTATACTTGACCCATTAAAAATAAAAAGTATTAAAATATTAAAAAATCCAGTTGACCTCTCAATGTATGGTTTTATGGGCTCAGGAGGGGTTATAGAAATTAAAACACAGTAACTATGAAAAAAATATTCTATATAATATTAATAATTAACCTAGCGTGTGAAGTAAGTACACCTCTTAATTATTCTTCAAATGAAAATTCAACTACTTTAGGACTGCTAGATAGACTTAGATCTATTCCTGGTTTAAGAATAGGAGGAGTTAGTGAAAGAGATGCTCAGGTATACCTAAGAGGACAGACAAGTATAAAGTTATATAAAGAGGTTGTTTTTTATGTAAATGGGGCAAGAGTTGGTAACTACTCTTCTGCATATCAAGTCGTTCAACCTGAAAATATTGAGTCAATTAGATTATTAAAAAGCGCATCTCAACTTAGTCTCTACGGCTCAGACGGAAGAGATGGAGTAATTCTTATCAAAACAAAAAATTAAAATAATTTAGGAAAAAAGACAGGTGTATTTTTTTTATAGTCTTGGTATTCTTTTTTGCTACCCCACCTCTTTTCTCCAATTTCTTCAAGCAAATTAACACCACTAACTTTGTTTAATAAAAAATAAATAAAAATTGGCGATAAAAGAACTACGTACATAACTCCATTCAAAAAAGAAATTGATATTATGGCTAAACCTGTCCAAAGGGTAAACTCACCAAAATAATTTGGATGCCTTGAGAGAGACCACAAACCAGATGATATAAATTTTCCTTTATTTTTTTTATTAAACTCTGTTTTTTGCACATCGGCAACAACCTCAAATACAAAACCAATTAACCATAATATAATTCCAAATATTATTAAAATATTAAACTCTATTAAAACTGAACTTGTCATTATAACAGTGGTAGGTAATAAGCACATGAATACCCAGAAACCAGAAAGTAGGAAGGCAAAAAGAAATCTCTTGAAATCTTTTTTTATCTCAGTAAACCTTACGTCTTTACCAACTTTTTTAACTCTCAAAAAAAGGAAAGAACTTAGTCTAATCGTCCATATTGACACCAAAAGAGAGACAACAAGAGAAACATTATCAATAGAATTGAAATAAAAATACCTACCTATAAGAAGGAAGAGAACGGAGGATACAAAAGTAATTCCACCAGTTAAATCATAATAATGTTCTGTCTGATAAATATATGATGGTATAAAAACTAGAATATGAATAATAAATATTAATAACCATAATACATATACCGATTTGTAATCAAAAAAATTGATTGAACCAGATGATATTAGATATGTAAGAAATAAAGAAATGATTATAATAAATAGTGAATAAATATTTTCTTTCATTAGCAATTACCTAGTGTAACATATACAGACTCTCTCCAACAATTAATATTACTTTGACCTGGTTTGGAAATATCTCTATGTACCGTATACGTAAAAGCGACAAATTGTTTATTATATATATCACTATTAAGACATTCATATATGTATGTAACTTGATTTGTGATATTATTTTTAAAATTTTCAGTATTATCTGGATTTGGATAAGGAGGGTCTGGAACTTTATTAAACCTGCATGATAAATCATCACAAGAAAAAAAGAAAAAAAGTATAACAATTAAAAAGAATCTTGAATCCATATTCTATTTAACTTTTTTCTCTTAAAATATTTTCTTTTTATCTGCCTCAAACCAAAACCTAAGCCGATACCAACTGAGCATCCTATTAATATTTTATTATCATAAACATCAGCTGCTGAAGCTTTCTGAACAACTGAAAGATTTATAAAATCAATAAGGAAATACCCTGCTGATGCACCTGAGAAATAAGTTCCAAATCTTCTCATAAAATTTGATGATTTTTCTCTAACATCTATAATTTCAATATCTTCTACAGGTATCTCTATGTTATTAAATTTTATCATTTTATCAGATATACCTGATATTCTAGCAGATATAAAATATTTTTCATTAAACTTTTTGAATCTTAAATTTTCTCCCTCATTAAATCTCATAGTTTTAAAACTGTTAGCCTTCCCTAACTCTAAGAAACTTTGTGGAAATAAATTATAAGAGATTAATACAAAAGGGACAAAGAATAAGAATCTCACAAATTAATATATTAATAAAACATAAATTATATTAGCCATATAAACTAACCATGAACTTAACAAAAATTTTCTTTACATTATTAATGTTTTTACTTATATCGTGTACAGATAGCAGTAATTATATAATAAAATCACCTGACAATAAAATTAAATTAATCTTTAAAATTGAAGATGGAAAAGCATTTTATAAAGTAGATAAGTCAGATAAGTCAATTACAGATTGGTCAAGATTAGGAATGGTTCTAGGGGATGGAAAAGACCTTGGTGAAGGTTTAAAGGTTTATAAAACATCAAAAGAAAAAATTAGTAATAAGTGGTTTCCATTCATTGGAGAGAAAAGCGAAATTAATGATGTCTATAATAAACTTTCAATTAGTTTATCTAGAGATAATATTATCTATGAAATAATTTTTAGGGTTTATGATGATGGTATAGCTTTTAAATACTCAATACCAAATCATGAAAATATTAAAAACTATGATATAATTAATGAATATACTCAGTTTAATCTTTCCTCTCAAGATTCTGCCTGGTGGATACCCGCTTTCTCATACAGAAGGTATGAATTTTTATATGCAAATTCATCAGTAGATCAAATTTCAAAAAAATATTTTTCAGAAAATGTTGAAAACATTTCATACGACTCACTAGGCATAGATGCTGCACACACACCTCTAACTATTAAGAAAGAAAATGGTTTATTCATTAGTATTCATGAGGCAAATCTTATTAACTATTCCAGCATGACGTTAGCCCCTAAGGGTAATGGTTTATTAGAGGTAGAACTTTACCCTTGGAGCGACGGAACAAAAGTAAAATTGGAGAAAAAAATAAATTCCCCNTGGAGATATATTCAAGTAGCTGATAATTCATCTAAACTTATTGACTCAGATATAATTCTAAATCTGAATGAAGATCCAGATAAAAGTCAAGATTACTCATGGGTTAAGCCAGGAAAATATATGGGGGTGTGGTGGGAAATGATTGGAACTAACGAGTCAACTTGGTGGCAATCAGAAAATCATGGAGCAAATAATAAAAAGGTGAAGTATTATTTGGATTTTGCCTCAAAACATAATTTTGATGGACTTCTTGTAGAGGGTTGGAATAAGGGTTGGCACCCTGAGTGGTGTTGTTCAGGTGATGGAAAACCTTTTAGTTTTACAGAANCTGTAGATGATTTTGATATAGAATATTTATCTGAATATGGTAACTCAAAAGGANTAAATCTTGTTGGACACCATGAGACAGGGGGGCAAATACAAAATTATGAACTTCAGATGGAAGATGCATTTAAAATGTATAATAGATTGGGCGTTAAAAATATAAAAACTGGATATGTCAATGATGTTAGTAAAAATATAAGAGTATTGAATGAAAATGGTACAATTTCAAANGAGTGGCACCACGGACAATTTATGATTAAACATTTCCAAAAAGTTATAGAAATGGCTGCAAAGTATAAATTAAATATAATCACTCACGAACCNATTAAAGATACTGGTTTAAGAAGAAAATATCCAAATTTCATATCAAGAGAGGGAGCAAAAGGACAAGAGTTTAATGGTTTTTCTTCAAACGGAATCAATCATGCTGCAGACCTACCCTTCACAAGGCTTCTTAGTGGACCAATGGACTATACTCCAGGTATATTTNAGTTAAAAAATTTTAGATTTGTCAGCCCTGGATCAGACAAGATTGATACAAATGCAATTGTTCCTTCTACCATTGCTAAGGAGTTAGCTCTCTATGTTGTTTACTATTCTCCTATGCAAATGGCTGCTGACCTTCCAAAACATTATGAAAAACATCCTGAAGCTTTTGAATTCATTAAAGATATCCCTGTTGAGTGGAGTGAGAGAAAAATTATTAATTCCAAAATTTCAGAGTTTGTTACAATTGCAAGAAAAGATAAATATTCTGAGAACTGGTATATGGGAGGAATATCTGACGAAAAAGAAAGAAATTTCACTATTGATTTAACTTTTCTAGAAAAAAATCAAAAATATAATTTCAAGATATTTAAAGATACAAAATCAACTCACTGGGAATCTAATCCCATGGAGTATGAGATTGAAGAGAAGATAATTGAAATTAATTCAAAAAGTTCTTATTCTATACATCTAGCACCTGGTGGTGGATTTGCTATTCAGATTATAAAAATTTAATGGCAGGACTGATTAAATTTCTTTAATCTATAATAGTTATATGGTAGAGGTGTTATAAAACCAGCAAAAAGCATGGGCATAATAACATATATATTAATCATAGCTCCCCCTGTTATTATATAATCCACTAAATTCATTGCTAATTCCATTGAAATCATACTAATTAAAGACATACCAACAGCAGTTCTAAAAGCCAAAAATATAGGCTGAGTAAAACTTAAAATAAATGTTTCTAATGCAATTGAAGTTATTATGCCGTTAATAATNGCTAATAACATAATATATTCAGTAGAGAGTGTGTATGAAGAATACTGAAAAAATAGTATTGTTCCAAAGTCACCAATAGAACAACCAATAAGGCACCAAAGTGTGTTTACGGATGCTTTTTTCCAGGTTGTTTTACATGACCATGAAATTGAAGAATCAATNAATAAATTCACAATCTTCGCCAAACTTAAGGACTCCGTTATCTTGTAACTTGACAATATGTATTGTAATATCTTCTTTAGTTAAAATAGTTCTGGAATGAATTATTTTATCATCAGGATAATTTTCAATAACATAATCTTTAATGCAATCATCAATCTCTGATATGTCTAATTTCTTGCACCAATCCTTTTTTCCTTTATCCTTATCCTTATCCTTTCTATCTCTTTTCCCCTCTCCCTCGAAACACAGTTCCATAACCTCTTTTAAATCCTCGGGTGATGTTAGAGTAATCATATTCTCTTCTTCATCTTCGGCACCAAAGAAATTAATATCAACAGGAAATTGAATTTTAGGTCTTTTTTCAGCTTTAGGGTTATCATCGTACCAAGACTTTATTAAATCTCTATCTCCATCCTCTGATATCGTAATGGTACTGCTATCAGGCATGATCATCGTGTACGGCATGATGTACTCAAAACACCTGTCTCCCTCTTTCCCTTCACCTCTATCTTTATCCTCATCCTTATCCTCATCCTTATCTTTTCCTTCACCCTTNTCTCTGCCCTCATCCTCATCTTTATCTTCACCTTTCCCACTGCCATATTTACCTCTTATATATTTCTCCTTAATAAATGGGTGTTCTCTATCGTATTTAAATACACCGTCCTCATTAAAAGATAAACTTTTATCGTTTGATAAATCAGCCTCAAACCCATATGTTTTTTTTCCAATCAATATAAATGAAGTGTTTACATTTTCTGAAGGAAAGTTTGATTCAATATACTCCTTTGATTCAGGGGCTAAATAGTCGTTATTTAATTCATAATAGACTATATCACTAGGATCTTCACCAGGTAACCTTAAAGAGTCTCCTATTTGTTCACAAGAAAAAACTAAAAGGGCAAGTAGGAATGAAATTAAAATGTTTTGAATTTTCATAAATGTTATATTTTTTTTATTACTATATTAATTACGATTTAATAGTAAAAATATTGTCAAATATAACATAAATAGATGAAAAACTGGAATAACGCAGTCACTCAAGATAGTTGGAGATTATTAAAATATAACGCAGAAACAGTTAATGGATTTGAGAAATTATTAGAGGTAGGTCCCTCAATTTCTATATTTGGATCAGCAAGAAGCAGTCCCCAAAATAAGTATTATAAAAAAACTGTTGAGATAGCAAAAATNATTGCAGATATGGGATTTGGAGTAATATCAGGTGCTGGACCTGGAATTATGGAAGCTGCAAATAAGGGTGCAAAGGAGAATGGTGGGAAGTCAGTCGGTTTAAGAATTAATTTACCATTTGAACAATATACAAATAAGTATGTAGATGAAGATTATCTCTTGAAGTTTGATTATTTCTTTATTAGAAAACTTATGTTTCAGAAATATTCTCAAGGTTTTATTGTTATGCCNGGAGGATACGGAACATTAGACGAATTGTTTAATGCTTTAACTTTAATTCAAACAAAAAAATCTAAACTTTTTCCAATAATATTAGTGGGGAAAAAACATTATAAACCTTTATATGAATGGATTAAAAATACTTTATTAGATGGAAATTTAATATCTANGGAAGATATCCACTTATTAAGTTTAGTTGAAGATGTTGACGAGGTTAAGGTTGAACTCACCACGTTTTTTGAAAAGAACAAAATTGATATCAATTTTGATTAAATCTAGTTTAAATCGTCAATGNAAGGACTGGGTAATATAATTTTAGTAGCTTTCACATAATTGTNCCAATCCATATATAGTGAATCAAAAATCTCAATATTATTTTTTCTTAAATTTTTTTCTTCCATAAAATCCTCAACATGAAAAAGTTCTAAATTCTTTTTATCAAAAGGGTTTATTTTATTTATAATCTTCCATTCACCTTTTCTGAGTATGGAGTTTCCACTATGTTCAAATGAAAAAATATAGTCATCAGAATGAATTTTATCAGAAAACCCTTCAACATAAGGTAAAATTGATGATCCTTTCAAATCGTAATCCTTAATTTTTATGTATTTAGAGCCAGACATATCGTAAATTGTTGGAGCTATATCTAGTATTGTCATAAACTCATCAGAAATTTTAATATCGTTTTCTAACCCTTTTATAATAAGAGGAGATCTTAACCCACCTGAGGTAGTAAAACCCTTATAAAGTCTAAAAGGATAAGTTATTGTTTTTGCCCAATTCTTACCTAATGAGACAAAAGAATTTGGAGAACCAATTTCGTCTAATTCATAAGTAAATTTTTCCCTAATATATCCTCCATATGTCTGGTTGTAGTAAAAGTCTTCTGCTGCAGCACCATTATCTGACATGAAAAAGATAATTGTATTCTCATATAAATTCTCAGATTTTAAGTATTTAATCAACCTCCCAACGTTATAATCCAAATTCTCAATCATACCAGCATATACTTCCATTTTTCTTGATTCAACTTTTTTATCATTTATATCTAATTTCTCCCATTCAGAAACCAGATNGGTAATATCTGGAAATTTATTTGACTGTTTAATTATCCCTGACTCAATATTTTTTGATAATCTTTTTTCTAATATTTCGTAGTATCCATTATCGTAGTATCCTATATACTTATCTGAAAAGTATTCATCAACTTGAAGTGGCCAATGTGGTGCCGTATAAGATAAAAATGCAAAAAATGGTTCATCTGATTTTGAATGAATAAAATCAATCATTTTGTCGGTATAAAAATCTGATGAAAATTTTCCTTCGGGCCACAGCACCCTTTTCCCATTGTCAGAAAATGATGAGTCTGGGTAAGCTTTAATTGGTTTATTGTTATCATAATGGGTAAAAGCTCCAGGAAGTAAAGAATAAGAATTATCAAAACCTCTATTTATTGGATCTCCACCGATATGCCATTTACCTGAAATAAAAGAATTATATCCATTTTTATCTAAAATTTCAGGTATTATATTGACTCTTTCCGAAAGTTTGCCTTCATATCCAAAATTTTCAGAATTATAAGCTTGAATCCCAATTCCTGCAATATGGTTATCATTTCCAGAAAGAAGCATAGCTCTTGAAGGTGCACAAGAAGGAGAGGTGTGAAAATTAGTCATGATAATACCCTCCTTTGCTAAAAGATCAATATTAGGTGTGTTGATCTCACTACCGAAAGAACTTAAATCTGAATACCCTAAGTCGTCAGCTAGTATGATTATAAAATTTTTCTTGTTTTGTTCACCATTTTTGCAGGAAACAAAAAATAAGAAAAAAAATATTTTAATTAATTTTTTCAAACTTAGTATTATAAATAGTTAAATCATTGACTGAGGTATCACCTAAATTAAAATAGACGAATAATTTTTCTCTCCATTTTTCATCTTTATCAGTAATGAAAACATCATTTTCCCACCATTCTAAATCAAAAAACTTGATACCATTATTTACGTCAAGAGTTATTTTTTCATCATTAACTGACACAACTATACTTCCGTACATATCATTTTCATATGTACCTGCATAATCTATCAACTGAAATGTCATTTTGGAATCTTCATCTCTTTTATTGAATTTATCAAAATAAGACTTTTTATATTTCTCNTCCATCTTATTATAAAGATCAAAAACTTCTCTATTCCAATCCCTTGAGTCATCATCAAACACAAATAAATCCATTACCTTGTACATTATGGCATGCCTTAATTCAGCATGGTCAAGGTTTGCAAATACATGTACTCCAATATTTTTATCTCTAATTAAACCAATTATTGCAACCAAACCTTGTAAACTACCCGTGTGAAAATCTATTTTTTCACCTCTGTAGTCGTGCTGGTACCAACCCATACCATAGGTCTTCCACTTTGGATTTGTAAGTTTTGCAGTTGGGTAAAAAGAATCTCCTACAATAATTTGTGGTTTAAATAAATAGTTAAATGTTTTCTTATCTAAAATCCTCTCATCTAATAACTGGGTTTCATTTAATAAAAATTTTAAATATTTTTCCATGTCGTCAGCACATGACCACATCATACCGGCTGCTCCAATTTGATCTGAAATAGTAAATGGTACATGAACAANACCCTCTTCATAATCTATCTGATGAGGGAAAGTATAATTTCCATACTCAAAAATATCTTTTGACCATGTCAAAGTACATGATAGCCCAACCTTATCAAGGATATTTGTCTCCACAAATATCTGCCAGGTTACACCACTTACTTTACGAATTACCTGACCAGCAATAACATACATAATATTTTGATATGTATACCCCCCTCTCAAAGGATATTTCCTTGGTGATTTTGAAAATTTAAGAAGCATTTCCTCAACAGATGTGCTATCAGTCGTCCATAGCTTGTCTTCATTTCCTATACCTAAGTTATGAGTTAAAAGATCTTTAATTCTAGCATCTTTTGTTATATAAGGATCAGATAGCTTGAAAGATGGAAGAATGTCAATAACCTTATCTTCCCATGAAATAGAATCCCTGTCAACTAAAATTCCTAAAGACATTGATATTAGTGCTTTGGTTGTTGAAGCCATAGAAAAGATAGTCTCTGAATCTACTAATTCTTCGTCAAAATAATTTTTCTTTCCAAATGACTTCTTAAAAAGTGTAGAATCTCCACTAACTACTACAACAGATAGACCAGGAATTTTCCAAAGTTCCTTTCCAGATAAAATAAAGTCTTCTAATATATCATTTTTGTTTTGAGAGAATAGGTTGGTGGAAAATAAAATTAAGATGAAAATAAAAGTTTTAGTCATACTTAAATTTTTACATCTTTTACAGTCCTAAAACCTGTATGCATAGCACCAGTATCTGGTGTACTTTTCATTCTCATGGAATTTCTATATCCAGTACAATAAGATCTATTACATAAATAACTACCACCCCTAACTACTCTTTTATTAGAATATGGCTCTGCAGGATCAAAACTCTTAGAAGGACCTTTTGGATCTTTAGAGATTATATTTACAACTGTCTCGTAATAACTATAATTGTATAAGTCACTGCACCACTCCCAAACATTTCCTGCCATATCATGAAGGCCAAATGGATTTGGGGGGAAACTTTTAACTGGAGATGTTGACTCATACCCATCAATTTTATAATTATTTTTTGGAAATTCACCTTCCCACGTATTTGCGTACTCACTCAATTCGATATCATTGCCCCAACTAAATTTCATTCCATTTAAACCTCCTCTTGATGCATATTCCCATTCTGCCTCTGTTGGAAGTCTCCTACCCTTCCACTTGGCATAGGCCATTGCGTCAAACCAACTTACTTGGACAACAGGATGATTCTCTTTCCCTTCTATATTAGTTCCGGGTCCACCTGGATTTCTCCAATTAGCGCCAGGTTTCCACTCCCACCACTGAGAATGGTTAGACAAATTATCAATATTTGCTTTCTTAAAAACTAATGATGCAGGTACAAAAACACTCTCATGTGGTTTTGGAGTATTAGGAGGTAGGTCTTTTTTAAGTTCATTCCAGTCTGGACTTTTTTCTGCTGTTGTGACATAACCTGTTGCTTTTACAAATTCACTAAACTGTGCATTTGTTACCTCTGTCTCATCCATCCAAAATGAACTTACTTCTACAGAATGTATAGGTCTCTCGTCTTGATTAGAGTCATTATCATCACTACCCATATCAAATAAACCACCATTTATCAGAATCATGCCATCCATATCGTCTACGTAAGTGTTATTTGTTTTACAGGACGAAATAAATATTATAAAAGAAAAAAAGAATATATATTTATTCATTGTTAATTAAATATAAAAAATTTATGAAAAACTTTATCATAACATTAATATGCACATTAGCTCTTGTATCATGCAATGATAAGAAAGAGTTTGGTGTTGTTCATCTTGATGACGAAAAAACTAAATTAATTGAAGATCTTTTTAAAGCTGTTGAAAATGAAGACATCGCATTTTTAAAAGATTTATTTTCAAAAGACATGGTATTAGTAAACTCAAATGGAGAAGAATTCAATAAAGATGAATTCATAAAAGGAGTAGAAGAATTATTTGAAATGTTTGAAAATGTTAAAGTTAAAGAAAATAACAACTCAACAGATGGGTCAGGATCTGCTATTGAAACAACTCATTATTCAACTGGAGATGTATGGACTGAAATATGGAGTGATTTTTCAGCGGTGGGTAAATACAGTGAGAAGGAAGTGTCATTCCCATTCTATATAGCATACAAGTGGGATGGAGATAAGATAGTAAGGGAAATGCAATACTTCAACCCTAAAACTTTTGATGACGAGAGAGAAGCTAAAAACATGGCTTCAAAATAAAATTTTTATTCCTATACATAAATTTATGTGTATAGAAATATTCAATCTTTGTTAGTATAAAATTATAATGAAAAAAATTTTAATTTTTGTTTTGCTATCATCATGTATAAATAGTCAAGAAACAAAAAAAAATAATAGCTATGATGATTTAGTTATTCTTTTTGAAGAATGGAGATTATTTGAAGAACCAGATTTAATTAATGGAGTTCATGATTACTCAGTTAATTCTTTTGACAAAAGGAAACCAACATACAACCTCCTTAGAGAAAGATTAGAAAATTTCGATATAAGTAAATGGAATATATCAAATCAAATTGATTGGCATATCATAAGAGCTGAGATGAATGGATATGATTTCAATCACAGAGTTTTAAAACCATGGGTAAGAGATCCAGCATACTACCAATCTGTATGGATGTACCAAAGTGATGTTCCAGCACACGAAGGTCCAACAAATCATGGCGTACTTGAGTTTTGGATGTATGATCTTCCTCTTACCAGTAGTGATAAAGAAAAACTTAAAAATGAAATTGATTTGATTCCTATTTTTCAGAATGAAGCAAGAAAAAATCTAACTGGAAACGCAAGAGAGTTATGGAT
>NZYP01000020.1 GCA_002702205.1 Flammeovirgaceae bacterium
TACTGACAACCCTGTAGGAAGTACAGATCAAAAAAATGGAACCTTAATAAGGTTTGAGCCTGACAACTCGATATTTAAAAATTATAATTACATTCCTGAGTACCTAGAAGATCAGATATGGAATTACGCATTTTTGAACTCTGGACTTACCTTAAACTATAATGGAAAGAAGTACCACTCAGAAAACGGACTCCTTGACCTCCTAGAGAGTAAGACGGATAAGGAATCTATTAGGTACCCAATAATCCATTTTAAAGGAAGTGAGATAGAATGTGCAATGACACACACAAATAACTATGGTGAGGAGTACTACTCCTTTGTAAACGGTCAGTACACAACACAGGGTGGTACTCATCTGGCAGCATTTAGAGAAGCAGTAGTTAAGACTGTAAGAGAGTTTTTTAAGAAGGATTACGACGCAACAGACATAAGAGCCAGCATAGCTGGTGCTGTAGCTATAAGGGTACAAGAACCTGTATTTGAGTCACAGACAAAAACAAAGCTAGGTTCTTTAAATGTGAGCCCAAAAGGTCAGAGTGTACGTGCATTCGTTAATGAGTTTGTAAAAAAAGAATTGGATAATTACCTCCATAAAAACAGCGATACCGCTCAGGCAATACAGAAGAGAATTATACAATCTGAGAGGGAGAGGAAAGAAATTGCTGGTATAAAAAAATTAGCTAACGAGAGAGCTAAAAAAGCTAAACTTCATAATAAGAAACTAAGAGATTGTAGAGTACACTATAATGATAAGAGGGGAGATGAAGAAATAAAAAATAACTCTATGATATTCATAACCGAAGGGGATTCTGCCAGTGGCTCAATAACTAAGTCAAGAGATGTGCAGACACAGGCTGTGTTTAGTCTTAGGGGAAAACCCTTTAACTGTTTTGGACACACAAAGAAAATAGTTTACGAAAATGAGGAGTTTAATTTACTACAACACGCACTTAATATTGAAGACGGTTTAGATGGATTAAGGTATAAAAAAATTGTCATTGCTACTGACGCTGATGTAGACGGCATGCATATAAGACTCTTATTATTAACTTATTTCCTTCAGTTTTTTCCTGATCTTGTAAAAATGGGTCACGTATATATACTTGAAACTCCTCTCTTTAGAGTAAGAAATAAGAAAAAAACAATGTACTGCTATGATGATGAAGAGAGAAATACTGCTGTAAAAGAATTAGGTAAAAACACTGAGATAACGAGATTTAAGGGTCTTGGTGAAATTTCACCATCCGAGTTTAAGAATTTTATTGGAGATCAGATAAGGCTTGAGCCCGTCATATTGACTAAAAAATCAAAAATTCAAGACCTACTAACTTTTTACATGGGAAAAAATACACCTGACAGACAAGAATTTATAATTGATAAGCTGAGAGTAGAAAAAGATTTAATAGAGTCTGAAATATGAGTGATTTAGATAAAAATATTGAGGAGATTCAACCTATCTCCGATAACGCGGTATCTGACCTTTATGAGGATTGGTTTCTAGATTATGCCTCCTACGTGATTCTTGAGAGGGCCATACCATCAATAGATGATGGCTTTAAACCGGTTCAGAGAAGAATTTTACATTCCATGAATATGATAGAGGATGGTAGATACAATAAGTGTGCAAATATTATAGGGAGCAGCATGCAGTATCATCCTCACGGTGATGCCTCTATAGAAGATGCTCTGGTAAATATGGGTCAGAAAGACCTACTTATTGATACTCAGGGAAATTGGGGAGATGTGAGGACAGGTGATAAGGCTGCAGCATCAAGATATATTGAAGCTAGATTATCAAAATTTGCTCTTGAAACTGTCTTTAACGACAAAACAACTGAATGGAAATTATCTTATGACGGAAGAAAGAAGGAGCCGGTAAACCTTCCAGTGAAGTTCCCGATGCTTCTGACTTCAGGGGTAGAAGGTATAGCAGTAGGTTTATCGACAAAAATTATGCCTCATAATTTCATTGAACTTATAAAGTCTTCAATATCATACCTTAAGGGCAATTCTTTTAAGCTTTACCCTGACTTTTTGACTGGAGGAATGATTGATATATCTGATTATAATGACGGTAAGAGAGGAGGAAAAATCAGAGTAAGATCTAAAATTATTGAAGTTGATAAAACCACATTGGCAATTAAAGATATACCCTATAATACAACAACTACAAGCATAATAGAATCAATTCTTAAGGCTAACGACAAGGGAAAAATTAAAGTTAAAAAAGTGGTTGATAATACCGCTGAAAATGTTGAGGTTTTAGTTCACTTAAACAAAAATCAGTCTCCAAGTATAACAATTGACGCACTTTATGCTTTCACAGACTGTGAGGTATCTATATCTCCGAACGCATGTGTGATTGTTGATGAAAAACCTCAATTTTTAGGAGTTAAAGATATATTAAAATATTCTGCAGAATCAACAAAAAAATTACTGAAGAAAGAGCTTGAAATCAGAAGAGACGAACTCAAAGAAAAAATATTATTTTCTACTCTTGAGAGGATATTTATTGAGAAGAAGATATATCAGAAAATAGAAAGTTGCGAGACTTGGGAAGATGTAATCGATACAATTGATAAAGGACTTGATCCTTATAAAAAGGATTTTTATAGAGATGTTGATAGAGATGATATTGTAAGACTCACTGAAATTAAAATTAAGAGAATTTCAAAATTTGATAAGAAAAGGTTAGATGATACTATAATTAAGTTTGAAAATGAGCTCACAAAAACATTAAAAAATCTTAAAAACTTAACTGATTATACAATAGAGTACTATTATAACATACTAAATAATTTCGGTAAGGGGAGGGAAAGAAAGACAGAGATAATGAAATTTGAGAATATAAAGGTTAAGTCTGTAGCAGCAAATAATGTTAAACTATATGTTAACCGTAAGGAAGGGTTTATCGGTTATGGTATTAAAAAAGATGAATTTATTTGTAATTGCTCTGATATTGATGATATCATATCATTTTGTGCTGACGGCTCCTATAAGATAGTTAGGATTCAGGATAAGGTATTTGTTGGTAAAAATGTTATACTTACTCAGATATGGAAGAAAAGTGATAAGAGGATGGTATTTAACTGTGCCTACTTTGATGGTAAATCAGGCTATAGCTATGTAAAAAGATTTCAAGTTACTTCCGCAACAAAAGAGCGTGTTTATAATGTATCAAAAACCGATAAAGGTTCTAAAATCATATACATTGAATCTAGACCAAATGGAGAATCAGAGGTGGTTACAGCTTTTATACATGCATCACAAAAAGCTAGAAAAAAGTCATTTGACTATGACTTTGGAGAAATTGAGATAAAAGGAAAATCAGCAAAAGGGAATATATTATCAAAATATAAGATAAGAGCAGTAAAACATAAACACCTTGGTCTATCTACATTATCAGGAATAAAAATATATTATGATAATTCTATAGGTAGACTCAATAGCGAGGGTAGAGGTGATTTTATTGGTAAGTTTAATGGAGATGATATGATAATTGTTTTCTTTAAAGATGGAAATTATGAACTAACATCCTTTGAAATAACAAATAGATACGAATGGAATAATATACTATTTTTAGATAAATATAGCCCTGATGGAGTAATTTCATCAATATATTTAGATGGAAAAACTAAAAATCATTATGTTAAGAGGTTTAAAGTTGAGACAATTACCCTTAATAAAAAGTTTAGTTACATATCTCAAGAAAAAGGATCAAAACTGGAATATGTTACTTCTTCGTTAGGTGAAATAATTCTATATAAACATTTTTTTAATAAAAAACTTAGGCCAATTGAACTAGATATTGATGGTTTTATAGGTGTCAAGGGTTGGAAATCTATTGGAAATAAGATTTTATCTGAAAAAATAAGATCAGGGACTTTTAAGTTAAAAGAAAGAGTAGATAAAATTGAGAATAATTTATCTAAACAAGAGGATGAGAAAGAAAAACAAGAGAATTTTGATGTAGGAGAGTCTATTGAACTTGATCTGGACACTGATCAATTAAATTTATTCAATGAAAAAGATTAAGGTAGCTGTAGATGTAGGTAACTCTAATGTTGTAATTGGTCTTTACTTTGACGGTGTTTGGGAGAAGATTTATAGGTTGAGTACAAAAAGGAATTTTACCTACTGGTCTTTTCAAAAAAAACTTAAGAAAATTATTGATCTTAATGATTTTAATCCTTCTAATATTGAATCTGTAATCATAAGTAGTGTCGTACCAACTCTAACAGATATAGTTAAATTATCCTGTAACGATATGTTATGCGAAAATATATATATTGTAAGAGCGTCGTCGGTAAAAAGAGTAAATATATCAATTGACAATATAAATGAGATTGGAACAGACCTTCTCTCTAATGCTGTAGAAGGTTCTTCTATGTATGATGATAACGTAGTGGTTGTAGATTTCGGTACAGCACTAACCTTTACAGTTATATCTAAAAATAAAGACGTACTAGGTGTGAATATTGTTCCTGGTCTAAAGACAGCTATAAACTCTCTTTACAAAAATACTGCTAATTTACCTGTAATTGATTTGAAAATACCTGATAAGGTTATAGGAAAAAATACTGTTCACTCAATTCAAAGTGGAATTATGCATGGATACGTAGGACTTGTTAAAGAGATTTTATCAAAAATAAAAAATGAATTAGTAGGCGATACAAAGGTCATAGCTACAGGTGGTTTATCTAAATTTGCAGAACCGCTTAAAGTTGAGTTTGATGATATAATACCCACCCTAACATTAGATGGTATGATAAAAATTCTAGAGGATTATGAAAACAGTTGAAAATGTTAAATAAATATTAAACAAAATCATATACATATAGTATATATATATAAATTAGACAAAATTTAAAATAATGAAAAGAAGTGTTATAACGTGCGATATGGAGGGAAGGGTGCTTACTATGAATAGAGGCGCTGAGGAAATATTTGGCTATAAAAAAGATGAGATTGTGGGCAAGAAAAGAGTATCTATTTTCTCACCTGGTGAGATAGTTATTCAAAATGTTGCAAATTGGCTTGGTACAGCTGATAAAATGGGAGAATATATAGGTAAAACATACTTTTTAAAGAAAGATGGCTCAAAGATTAATGCAAAAATAAGGATAACACCATTATTTGGGGACGGTAAAGATAAGCCTCAGACAGGTTACTGTGGTGAGACAACGGTTATAGACGAAGTTGTAGAAGTACCTATAAATTTTTCAACAAAAGTTATTAAGGGTGTTGCAATTTCAAGGATCCCCTTCACATCAGCATCAATTTTTCCTATGCTTGCTATAGCATCATATTATGCTGGTCTCGGTGATGGTTTGTTTAGTGTCACAAACTTACTTTTTGCTGTTTTTGGAGTTCTCCTACTTCATTTATCATCAAATGTCTTCAATGACTATTTTGATGTAAGCGACGGTACTGATGAAGCCAATAACGAGTACTTTCAACCAGGCGGAGCAGCAATAACTGGTGGAAGTAGGGCAATTGAACTTGGTATAATTACTTTAGAAAAAACAAAGAAAGTTGCTATCTCATTACTTATGGTTTCTCTATTATTTGCTGGCCTTCTATTTTATAATATTTCCCAAGTAACTGGGTCTCTTTATAATATATATTGTGCTTTATCAATCGGAGTTTTAGGTTTGTTTCTTGGTTATTTTTATACAGGAAGACCACTTAGGCTTGTAGCCAGAAGGGGATTGGGCGAGATATCAATATTTTTAGCATTTGGGCCACTGCTTACGCTAGGTACAGGATATGCAATTTCAACTGAAACCATTGCTTTATATTCATCTGAGTTTTATATGCTTTTGTCATTAGGGATTCCCTTTGGTTTACTTACCACTAATATTTTATTTATAAACCAATTTCCTGATGCAGATAGTGATGCCAAAACTAACAAAAACCACCTAGTTGTCACCTTTGGTAAAAAGGCATCTCGTTGGGGTTATCTTATAATTTTATCTATTGCTTTTTACTCCTCAGTTTATCTAACAAATTTACTAGATGTACATCAAAACTTTAGTTCAGATGTTTTCATTATCGGCAACGCAGTTTTATATCTTTTTGGTTTATTTATATTCAGTAGACTCTACAGAGACTATGATAAGAGAGAATTAGTTAATTCAAATATTAACACTATTATTTTACAGTCATTATTTTCAATTTTTTATATAATATCTCTTAATCTTTTCTTTGTTTAATGAAACTGCATATCATCAGACATGCAGAGACAGAATATAATAAGTTAGGTATTATTCAAGGTTCTGAGGTAGATAGTGGACTCAATGACCTCGGACTAAGGCAATCCGAATTATTTTACGATTATTATAAGGACCATAACTTTAAAAAAATTTATGTTTCCGGATTAAAGAGGACTTTTCAAACTGTTAAAAAGTTTATAGATAATGGTTTCCCTTATGAGAAATTAAGTGATTTCAATGAGATAAGCTGGGGTGTTAATCAGGGTAAAAATGACGATTTAGATGAGTATAAGTTACTAACAGATTCATGGAAATCTGGAAATTTAGATAATAAATTTGAGAATGGAGAGTCACCTAATGAGATGGTAGTTAGATTGATGATTGGTTTAAAAAAAATTGTCAACGATAACTTTGATAATGTTCTTCTATGTATCCATGGTAGAGCTTTAAGGGTTCTATTATCAAAGATAATTGATAATGATTTAACTATGATGGATAAATATGTTCATTCTAATACAGGGATGTATATAATAGAGTATATTGAGGATAAATTCTCTATAATTAAAAGTAATTTAAGAGAACACTTAGTAAGATAATCTGATTATTTTTTTGCAGCTACTTTCTTCTTTGTAGTTGTCTTCCTCTTTGTTCTCTTCTTAGGCTTCTCCTCTACAACTTCTACAATAACATCAGCCAGAATTCTACCACAATATTCGCAAAGAATTATTTTTTTCTTTTCTTTAATTTCAGCTTGTCTTTGTGGAGGGACAATGTTAAAACATCCTCCACAAGCATTTCTTGAAACTTTAACAACTGCTAGACCATTTCTTTGTCTTTCAACAAGTTTTTCGTAGGAAATAAGAAGGTTTGATTCAATTTTTTTTGATGCTTTTGTCTTTAGAGAAGCAAGTTTTTTCTCTTCGTCCTGGCTCTCATCTGACAAGAGATCCAAGTCTGCTTTTTTAGATTTTAAAACTTCGTTTGTTTCTTTTATAATTTTTTTAGTTTCTTTAACCTCTACTTTTATTTCATCAATTTTCTCTTCATTTTCTGTAGATTTCTTAGCAAATATTTTTGTATCTAATTCTTGAGATTCTACCTCCTTGGATATAGCATCATATTCTCTATTGTTTTTAACATTCATCTGCTGTTCCTTATATTTTTTGATAAGTTTTTTAGCTTCAGAAACTTTATTTTTTAAATCTTGGATGTCGTTTGTCTTATTTTCTATATCATTTTTAAAGTTGTCAAGTCTCTTATTGTAACCAACTAACTCATCTTCAAGGTCTTGTATTTCATCAGGAAGTGCACCCCTTACTTTTTTAATTTCATAAATTTTGGAGTCAATCTCTTGAAGTTTTAAGAGGTTATCTAATTTCTTTTCAATGCTATGTTCCATCTTGGTTGTAATAATTTATTGGATTTGTGTTCTCACTTGATAAATGAAGTGCAATATTAAGAAATTTTTTGCTTAAATATTCATAAATCAAATCTTTTGTAAATTGTTCACCTTCGTAGTGACCAATATCTATAATTGTTATTTTATTATCTGCNAGAAAAAAATCATGATATTTTAGATCTGATGTTATAAAAACATCAGCTCCAACAGATATTGAATCTTCTATAAGAAAAGAACCAGATCCACCACATACTGCAATTTTATCAATATTTTTATTTAAAANATCACTATGTCTAATTGAACTAACATTGAATAATTTCTTTATTTCNGAGAGTAATGAATTAAACTCTATTTTTCTTTTTCCAAACATTCCAGACCCAATATTTTTTGATGTATTAAGTGTATTATATATATGGTAAGTTGGCNCATCGTAGGGATGGTGCCTTTCTATACATTCTTTTATTTCTTTAATATGCTTTTTATTAAAAACAATTTCGAGTTTAATCTCCTCAATTGTCTGCTTTTCATTTATTTTTCCAATCTTTGGGTTTGACCCATCCTGTGGTAAGAAAGTCCCTTTCCCAGATATCTGGTAAGAACATTCACTGTAATTCCCAATTATTCCTCCGCCAGAATTAAAAATATTATTTAGGAAAACATCTTTATCTTTCTCTGGTATGTAAATATCAAGCTTACACGAAAGGTTTTCTTTNTTTCTTAAAATTTTTGGATTATTTATTTTAAGTATATCACAAATTTTTTTATTTACACCATCAGATACATTATCAAGATTTGTATGAAGNGCATATATATTAATATTGTTTTGAATAGATTTTTTAATAACTCTAGATTCCCAATTATCATAATTTATTTTGTTTATACTTTTAAATAATAGAGGATGATGAGAAATTATAAGATTACATTTTTTATTGATAGCCTCATCAATGACTTTCTCAGTGCAGTCTAAAGTTATAAGACATCCGTTGATATTAGAATTAATATCACCTATTATTAGTCCAGAGTTATCGTAAGACTCTTGATAAATTGAAGGTGCCCAATTTTCTAAAGATTCAATAATTTTACTTAATTTCATGTAATATGATTTCTTTTTTTACAAAAGTAATAATGTTTCCCTTTTCTGTAGTATATGGGCTCTTCATAATTTTCAGAAACCTGTTATTTGATATTAAATATTATAAACCAAAAAAATTCAAGAAAAGAATAATTTCAGTTGGAAACTTAATCATGGGGGGGTCAGGTAAAACACCTCTTGTAGAATATTTGGTAGAAATTTTATTAAAAAAAAAGAATAATGTTTCAATAATAAGCAGGGGGTACAAAAGAAAGACTTCTGGTATGATAATCGTATCTGATAAGGATAATTTCAGAACAGTTGGGGATGAAGCAATTCAATATTTTAAAAAATTTAAAAATACCGTAAAAGTAATTGTATCAGAAAATAGACTAAAAGCATTGAATATAAATGAAAATGCTAACGTAAATGTTAATATACTTGATGATGCTTACCAGCAGAGAATAGTTAAATCAGACTTAAATATTTTATTATCAGCTATTAATAAGCCTTTTTATAAGGATCATATATTTCCTGTAGGGATGTTAAGGGAATTTAGAAAAAATGCTGACAGGGCAGATTTGCTTGTGTTTTCTGGGTGTGATATAAGAATGAATGAAAACGAAAGGAAAGAGGTTGTTATCGAAGCAGAAAAATATTTAAAAAAAAATACACCTATATTATTTTCTCATATACGATATGGTAAACCAAAAAAAGTTTTTGGAAAAAAAATTCATAAAAAGGTTGTTGCAATATCATCAATCGCATACCCAAATAGTTTCTTTAATTTTTTAAAATCAAAATATAAATTAGTTAATACTTNTCAATTCCAAGATCACTACAGGTATAANGATAAAGACTTGTTAAAAATAATTAAGAAATATGATAGAGATGTATCAATAATCACAACAGAGAAAGATGCAGTTAAATTATGTGAATATAAACACGTTTTAGGGTCTTATAGTGTATATTATGTGCCTATTAAGGTTGNTTTTTTATTTAATGATTCAATATCTAATTATTTAGGTAAATGAGGATAATATTTCTATTTCTGCTTACAATATGTACATTTTCTACTTCNGCTCAAGAGAGAGTAGAAAAAACTAAAAAAGAGATAAGTCAAGAAAGTTTAAATCAGAGAACTATGTTAGATGACTCAACTAAAATCATATATGGAATGAGAACTACATCGTATATTAATAAAGATAACTTCCATTTTTCAGATACGGTTTTTCAAGTGTTAGATTCTACACTAAATAATATTTATGACATATCTGTACCTGAAAAGAATGAGTTTATATATCAAAACTTAGGAAATTTAGGGAGTCCATTAAATAATATTTATCTGAATATACCATCATCATTTTCTCTTCGATCAGGACTTGGATCTTTAAAACCTTATATTAAAAATATTTCATTAGAAAAGCTTTACGACACTAAATCTCCTTTTATAGATCTTGGTTTATATTTTGGTGGTCTTGGACGCTCAAAGGTTGATTTTGAATTTTCTCGTAACGTAAACGAGAGTTGGAATTTAACCTTAGCAATTAATAGGATATCTTCTGATAAACAAGTCGGTGCAATAAGAAATAAGGGGGATAAAAACATAAAATCTTCATCTGTAAGGTTAAATGTTTTTCATAATTCAAAAAATAAAAAAATCACTCACTANACTGATTTTATGACATTAAATCATAATATCTTAGGTACTGGAGGCGTGAATTTAGTCACTGACTCACTTCCGCTTAAGTTTTTTCTCTATAAAGATTTTGAAGTTAGGCTNATNGANATAAATAACTTATATAAAAACNTAAGACTTGAGTCTTACACGGATTANAAATTAGGTAATCATTTGAAAATTTATAANCATACTAAATTCAGTAATGAACAATTTAGNTATGAGGATATGAATTTATCTCAGAATATAGATTTTTATGATGAGCTAACAAATAATATTAGTACTCAGGATTCATTTAAGGTAAAAAGTATCTCAAATAGGGTAGGAATAAAGGGTAATTCTAGGGTATTAAATTATAATATTTATGGAACTATTGGTAGCTATATGTTTAATACCAATTTGTTAGAAAATAATATTANAGAATTTTATGTAGGGACTTACATAAAATATGTTAATTCAAGTTTTGATTTATTTGGAAATTTTGAGATTAAGAAAACAAGCGACTATAGATTCAAGGTAGACTTTAAATCTAAAATATTTGAGGCCTCTTATTTGAGCGGGTTATATGAACCTACTATTTTTCAAAAATATTATAAAGGAAATCATTATTCTTGGAATAATAATTTTAATTCAACCTTCTTAAATGTTATTAATGCTAAAATTAATCTTGAAAATAATTTTTTAATATTTTCACCATCAATAAATTTCNACACAATNAAGGANCATATATATTATGTGGAAACNAACCACTTGCAACATAATGAACTGATAAGTTTTAATCAATTTATTTTAGATCTCAAACTTAATTTTTTTGATAGCATTATTCAGATGGATAATAAATACACATACAGTGTCTCCTCAAAATCAGGAAAAGGAATATTAAATTTCCCTAAACATAAATTTTATTCAAAACTTTATTACAATGGTAAATGGTTTAATAATACNATACCTGTTCAATTAGGAGCAATCACTTCTTTTAGATCAGAGTATTACGGTGATTCTTATAATCCGATAACTCAAAATTTTNATGTTCAAAATGAATTTCAACTTGAGAGTTATTTAAGGTTTGACATATTCTTTACAATGCAGGTGAATAATCTAAGGATTTTTCTAAAAATGAATCATTTTAATCAATTTGATAGGTACGGTGGTTATTTTGTAACTCCATATTACCCCGCTCAAAAAAAAGTACTAGATTTGGGAGTTAGGTGGTACTTTTTTAACTGATGAAATTTTACATAACNNTCTTTATTCTATTTTTAACATCTTATAAGATTTATTCACAGACATATATAAAGGTTAATGCACCTACAACATTATTAGGTGTTCCTGGTATAGGTGTTGAGGTTCCTATATCAAATAAGATGACTTTCCAGTTAGATGTAACTGCTTCATTTTGGAATTCAGTTACTACTAATAAATATGATAAAAGACCTTATGTCTTTAATCAAATATTTCCTGAGATAAGGTATCATTTTAGTGAATTAAATAATGGCTTCTATGTAGGTATTCATGCAGGATCAGGAATGTTTAAATTATCAAAAAACAGTTCATATGCATCATCAAATAAGTACCAATATGGATATATTATTTTCACAGGTATAACTGGAGGTTTCCAGAAAAAAATAAAAGAGAGGTGGTTATTAGATGTTTTCCTTGGTGGAGGATGGTCCAAAGCCACATACGAAGGATTTGATAGAAAAGCTGGAGTAAGGTATGATATACTTTCTTTAATTAACTACAGTGCTCAGTGGATTCCTTACAGAGGAGGAGTTATGATAGGTTATAGGTTTTAAACGTTTTTAATTATATTTATTGGTGAAATACATGAAAAATTCAAGGAGATCTTTTATTTCAAAATCTGCACTAGGCGTAGGTGCTCTATCAACATTAAGTTTTGATAGTAAATCAGCTTCTAAAATTGACCTTAAAACTATAAAAAGAAGGTTATTTAAAGATGATAAAGAATTTTGGGCTGATGTAAAAAATCTTTTTCCAACTGATAAAAATGACACATACTTTAATAATGGTACTTTGGGTGTTCAGTCTAATTACGTTCTCAATACAGTAATTAATGACATGAGGAATAATGCAATAAACGGAGCAAAGACTGATTATAAGGGAGAAGGTCCTAATCTATTAGCTGGGTATGATCCTTATCTAAATATTAGAGAGAAGTTGGGACTAATAATTAACTGTGATTATAAGGAGATATCTCTAATACAGAACGCAACATTTGGAATGAATTTTGTTGCACATGGACTTAATTTAAAGAAGGGTGATGAGGTTATCAATACAAACCAAGAACATGGTGGTGGCTATGCTGCATGGAAACAGTTAGAGAAGAGAAAAGGTATTATATATAAACAAGCTATTCTTCCTGTCCCAGCCAATGATAAACAGAATATTATTAATTCAGTACTATCGCTTATTACTAAAAAGACTAAGGTTATTGCAATTCCACATATTGTATCTGTATATGGTACTGTTATGCCAATAAAAGAAATTTGTGAATTTGCTAGAAAGAAAGGAATTTTCACAGTCATTGATGGAGCCCAGGCTGTAGGTCAAATTGACGTTGACCTAAAAGATTTATCTTGTGATGCTTACTACTCAAGCCTTCACAAGTGGCTTCTTTCTCCTCCAGGTAGTGGTATTTTATATTTAAATAGTTCAGTTTCTAAAGACATATGGCCTACACTTTCAAGCTATAACTGGGATAATACGGAAGATAAAGGCTTTAGTCTACAGCAGTCAGGAACAGGCAATCCTTCATTAAGAGTAGGCTTAGATGCCTCAATTGATTTTTTTAATATGATTGGTGGAGATAAGTGGATAAATAGAGTAAAGTACCTAGGAAAGTACTTAAGAGATGGACTAAAGGAATTAGAAAATGTTGAAATCGTATCATCTCATAACGAAGACTTATGTGCTGGATTAACTACTTATAAGGTAGATGGTATTAATGGACCTGATTTACAGAAAACACTTTGGGATAGGGAAAGACTTCAACCTAGGTCTGTTGGTAAGGAGTTATTAAGGCATTCTGTTCATATTTATAATAATGAAGAAGAAATTGACAGAACTTTTGATGTTATCAAATCCTTATCGTGAATGATATAATTAATTTTTTCAGTGACGTACCTATTGCTTTTAGGACTTCAGTATTACTAGGAGGTATTGTATTTTTTTGGATGCTGGAGGGTATAATTCCTCTTTATTCATTCAAATATAGAAAAACCAGACATGCAATAACAAATTTATTTTTTACTCTATCTACGGCGATTATTGGCTTTGGTCTTGCTTTTGTTCTTTTAGAATCAACAATATTTGTCACTCAAAATAAAATTGGTATAATACATCTCATCGAATTACCTCTATATATTCAGGTTATCATCAGTTTGCTTTTACTTGACCTAGTGGGCGCTTATTTGGTACATTTTATTGAACATAAAGTCCCATGGATGTGGAAATTTCACATTGTGCATCATAGTGATATGAATGTTGACGTAACAACTGGCTTAAGGCACCATCCCGGTGAAACTTTATTTAGAATTAGTTTTACAATATTAGGTGTTTATATTTCTGGAGCGTCAATTGGGATGGTAATGTTATATCAGAGTCTTTCTGTCCTATTCGCTCATATTACACACGCAAACATAGATATCCCCAAAAAATTAGATAAAACAATCTCATATTTATTTGTGACTCCTCATATGCATAAAATACATCATCATTATAAGCAACCTCTTACCGACTCAAATTATGGTAATATTTTCTCCATTTGGGATAGAATTTTTAATACCTTCACTAACATAAAAGATCAGAAATCTATAGTATATGGTGTTGATACATACATGGATAAAAAAAAGACGAAATCACTAAAGAACTTATTTCTAATTCCATTTAAAAAATCCTTAAATCAGGATTAAAAAATTAAAATGAAAATACCATCATCTGTTAAGTCTTTAGATAGAATATCTAAATATATTTATGAGACACCTCTAAGAAAATCAGATAGATTATCATCATCAACCCAAAATGTATATTTAAAACTCGAAAACCTGCAAAAAACTGGTTCTTTTAAAGCAAGAGGTGCACTTAATAAAGTTTATTCTTCTGATTTATTAGGTAAAGAGGTTGTTGCTGCATCATCAGGAAACCATGGATCTGCCGTATCTTATGCCCTAAGCACAAAGAATCTAAGTGGCAGAATATATGTTCCAAATGCTGCAAAAAAATCTAAAATAAAAAAAATTGAAAGTTACGGATCTGAAGTAATTCGTTTTGGGGAAGACTGCCTAGATGCAGAATATGAAGCAATAAAGTACTCAAGAGAAAATAATTGTGAGTTTATATCTCCCTACAATGATTTTGATGTAATTTCTGGACAGGGGACATTAGGGGTAGAAATTTATAATCAGCATCCAGATATAGATGCAATATTTGTTACTGTAGGAGGAGGAGGTCTTATATCAGGAGTTGCACATTATCTTAAATCAAAGAATCCACTCATCAAAGTTTTTGGTTGTTCTCCAGTTAATTCATCTATCATGATTAACTCTCTTGAAGAGAACGAGATTATTAATTCAGAATCTAAAGAAACCTTATCTGATGGTTCAGCTGGTGGTGTAGAAGAGGGGTCTATTACACACAAGATCTGTAAAAAATACATTGACACCACATGTCTTGTAACTGAGGATGAGATAGCATCACAAATCATTCAGACTATTGATAATGAGAAGATAATAATAGAGGGTGCTGCTGCAGTTGCAATAGCATCCTACCTTAAGATTAGAGATGAATTAAAAGGCTTAAAAAATATTGCTATAATTGTTTGTGGAGGTAATATTGGTAGTAATACATTAAAATCAATTTTATGAATGCAAAAGTTTATTCTAAAGAAGAAATAATTAATTCTCTAGAAGGTGTTGATTTGATTAAACCTATAGAAATTGGATTTGTTGAGTATTCAAAAGGTAACACTGTAGTTCCACCTGTTGGAGAACTTTTATTTGATGACCCTCCAGGTGATGTTCATATCAAATACGGTTACATAAAGGGACATGATAACTATGTGATAAAAATTGCATCTGGCTTTCCAGAAAATTATAAATTAGGACTTTCATCAAGTCATGGAGTTATGGTTATGTTTGATAGTAGATCTGGGTATTTGAAGTGCCTACTACATGACGAGGGATACCTCACAAACGTAAGGACTGCAGTTGCAGGTGCAATCTGCGCTAAATATCTTGCGCCAGATATAGTAAAAAAGATTGGTATAGTAGGTACTGGTATTCAGGCAAGACTTCAACTTAAGTACCTAAGGGATGTTATTGACTGTAGGGAAGTAGTAATTCTTGGAAGAGATAATAAAAAAATTAATGACTATATTGGTGAGATGTCAGAATTTGGATTTAATCTTAAAAAAGTAGATAATTCTACTGAATTATGTAAACTATCTAACCTTATAGTTACTACAACATCAGCAAATGAATCTCTCATAAGAAAATCTGATGTAATCCCGGGTACCCATATCACTGCAGTAGGATCAGATACTCCTGGTAAGAGAGAGTTAGATCCAGAGATCTTAGGTATGGCTCATTCTCTAGTGGTTGATAGTATCCCACAATGTCTTGAAAGAGGAGAGACAAAATATGCTCTTGATTTAGGTATTGTGAAAGAGGAAAACCTACTCGAACTTGGAAAGGTGATAGGTAATGATGAAAAGATAAGGTCTGACCAAAATGATATAACTGTAGCTGATTTAACAGGAGTTGCAGTTCAGGATATTATGATAACTAATACTGTTTATAACAATTTAAATAATAAATGATGAAGCTTCTTATTTTTTTAATATCAGTTCTTTCNCTAGCTNNGANTAATGANTCNTCAACTTNNGTAGTTAACGATGACCTTACAATTAATAATNTAAAATACAGAAATGTTGGTCCAGTNAGAGGTGGAAGAGTAACAACCGTTCACGGTGTCTCATCTGAGAGAAATACATTTTACATGGGTACAACCGGAGGAGGTGTATGGAAGACTACCGACGCAGGTTTAAACTGGTTTAATATCTCTGATGGGTATTTTGAGTCTCCATCCATAGGTGCTATAAAT
Source organism: Flammeovirgaceae bacterium (assembly GCA_002702205.1). Classification (GTDB taxonomy): domain Bacteria; phylum Bacteroidota; class Bacteroidia; order Cytophagales; family MED-G16; genus MED-G16. The sequence goes on from NZYP01000020.1 coordinate 16,485, forward strand.
GTATACCAACCAAATNCACAAATTGTTTACGTCGGTACTGGCTCAGATGGATTAAGATCTAATATTATTGTTGGTAAGGGTTTGTATAGATCTGACGACGCAGGAAACTCCTGGAAAAGTTTAGGTTTATCTGATGTTGGACAGATAGGTGCCGTAGAAATTCATCCAGATGACCCAAATAATGTACTAGTCGCAGCTATTGGGCAACCTTTTAAGAGNAATGAGGAGAGGGGGCTCTACCACACAAAGGATGGAGGAAAGACTTGGGAAAATATTCTCTTTATTTCAGATTCAATTGGTATTGTTGATGTTGAGTACGCTCCAGATAATCCTGATCTTATTTATGCTGCATCCTGGAGAGCTGAAAGAAAACCTTGGACCATAATTAGTGGATCGACTAATGGTGGCGCATATAAGTCAGAAGATGGAGGAAAATCTTGGGATATTATAGATATTGGGATCGAAGCCAATTACATTGGTAAGATAGATATAGCTGTTTCACCATCAAATCCTGATAGGTTATTTTTGATGGTAGAAGCTTCAGATGGAATGGGAGGGTTGTATAAGTCTGAGGACAGAGGAGAAACCTTCAAGCACATGAATAGCAGGGAAGAGCTGGTGAATAGACCATTTTATTATTTAAATATTGAATCAAACCCATTAAATTCTGATATTCTTTATTCCAGCGCTAACAGGTTTATGATTTCAAAAGATGCTGGTGCCACGTGGAAATCATACAGCACCCCACATGGAGATAATCACGACATATGGATTAACCCTAATGACACTTCTGTATGGATACAATCTAATGACGGAGGTGCTAACATAACATTTAATTCTGGAGATACTTGGACCACTCAGTTTAATCAACCAACTGCTGAGATATATCAGGTAGAGGTTGATGACCAGTACCCTTACTGGTTATATGGTGGTCAGCAAGATAACTACTCAACTGTTTCTGTGCCTAGTCTACCTCCTTACAGCGTGCAGGCGGGACCAAATGCTTTCATAACTAATACTGGTGGTTGTGAAACTGGCCCAGCTGTGCCTAAGCCAGGAAATCCAAATATTGTATATTCAAACTGTAAAGGGAGGTTTGGAGTCTTTAACAAGATAACAGGTCAGGAGAAACAGTATTATGTTGGAGCATCAAATATGTATGGTCATAATCCTAGAGATCTAAAGTATAGGTTTCAGAGAGTTTCTCCTATACACGTCTCTCCTCATAACCCAGATATTATCTATCACGCCTCTCAGTATCTTCACAAGACTACAGACGAAGGGGTTACTTGGGAGACTATATCACCTGATTTAACTGCTTTTGAGTCTGATAAACAAGTTATCTCAGGTTCTCCTATAACTAGAGATATAACAGGTGAAGAATTTTATAGTACTATCTACTCTGTCAGAGAGTCAACCCTAAGAGAAGGTCTGATATGGATTGGAGCTAATGACGGACCTGTACACGTAACTAGAGACGGAGGAAAAAAATGGGATAATGTAACCCCTAATAAAAGACTTAAAGGTGGAAGAGTTGACTCAGTAGAACCATCACACCACAAAGAAGGAAAGGCTTATGTGACAATTTTAAGGTACCAATTAGGAGACTGGAAACCTTACATATATAAAACAAATAATTTCGGTAAATCTTGGACATTAATAACTGATGGTATTCCTTCAGATTACCCTGTTAGGGTCTTGAGAGAAGATCCTGTTAGAGAAGGCTTGCTATTTGCTGGTACTGAGTTTGGAGTATTTGTATCTTTTGATGATGGTGAAAATTGGAAGGTGCTACAAAATAACCTCCCAGTCACTCCAATAACAGATATGAAAGTGCACAGGGATGACTTAGTCTTATCTACAATGGGAAGATCATTTTGGATATTAGACAATATAACTCCACTCAGAACTTATGGTAATTTCTCGCAACAGGCATTGCTTAAAATTAACGATACCCGTAGATATAGATACAGGTCGTATAGTGATGAACACTTATCTTACCCTTCATCTGCAGTTGATTTTGATTATTTTATTTCAAATGATGAGGTTAGTAATGTTACTATCTCAGTATTTGGAGAAGATGATAACCTAATTAATTCATACTCCTCTGGTATAGACCAGGAGGCTGTAGATGACTACGTGATGTCATCCAGCACTTTCGTCTCACTTAAAAGTAATAAGATAACTACAGATAAGGGTTTAAATAGATTTAGTTGGGATATGAGGCACAGAGGTTCTTGGGACGAAAATGAGAATAGATCATTTAGATCTGGACCAATGGTATCACCAGGTAAATACGTGGTTTTATTAGATATTGATGGGATTAAGTCTTCAAAATCATTCGAAATTTTAGAAGANCCTAGGGTAGAGGGTATGTCAGNTGATGATTACCTTGANCAGGANAAATTCTTACTTGATGTGAGAGATTTTTTAACCGAACTTAAGTTATTTAAAAGTAATTTAGATGAAAAAATAAAGGCTACTAATANTGATCAATACAACGAAGTTTATAACCTTTTGGTAACTACTAAGGGTACTTACATGCAGCCTATGCTCATTGACCAGGCTAGGTACCTCCAGTCTATGTTGGGAAGAGCTGACCAAGTACCAGGTAGGGATGCTTACGATAGACTCAATGAACTAAAAGACTCATTCTCTAAGCTGAAAGGAAGTCTAGGAGATTAAGTCTATTCCTATTCTTGATCTCACTTTTTTTAAGTCGTAATCTATCAATGCAATTGACTCATCAAGNGTTATAAATCTAAATTTTATNATCTCATTTGGTTTAATTTGAGCAAANTTAGATATATCTNCACTTGATATTACNCCAAGCCTGGGATANCCACCNGTCGTCTGTGAATCGCTCATCAGTACTATCGGATTACCATCGGGTGGCACCTGAACGGTTCCTTCAACAACGGGAGAACTTTTAATACTTACGTCAAAATCTATTCTTTCTCCCATTCTTTTAAGTCTAATACCCATTCTGTCGCTAGTGGAACTGACGNTAAAAGGACTATCTGTGAAGTAATTAATCTGATTTTCAAATATATTGTATTCTGGACCCCTAATAATTCTAATTATTTTTTCATTCAAATTATTTATTAAGTCTTTTGGAANTTCTCTCTTAATTTTTTTTTCTAAAGGTTTNAATTTAATGAAATCACCTTTTGATAGCTTTTTGCCATTATTAGCACCTATTTTAACCTTCTCGTAGGTTGATATACTATGAAAGTANCTATCAGATATTATTTTACCTGNTATCGANAGGTATANCCAGTTTCCATTTATTATTTTTTTTATGTTAAGAATATCTCCATTTTCTATATTCAAAACTTTATTCATAGGTATTTTTTTTTTGTTCAGGTAGCATTCAGATTTAGCCCCGCAGAGAGATATATAAGTGTTGAAGTGAAATTTAATTTTTGATCCAATTAATGTCATTTCAATGCTTTCCTCANTTGAATCCTTTCCAATAAGCCAGTTAGANAGTATGTGAGATTTTTTATCCATTGGTCCACTTCTAGGGATCCCATATATCCTTGAGTTTTTTCTTTTTATATCNTGAATACTAGATAATGAACCNGACCTTAAAATCTCAATGCTATTTTTCATTTTTTTTTAAGTTATTATACTCTTTNAAACCAACTTCATAAAATTTCACAATATCTCCTTCTTTCATTTGGATNGGNGGGGAAGAATTTTTATCGAATAGTGACGATGGAGTTTTTCCAATAATATTCCATCCACCAGGACTTTTTATATTATATATCCCTGTCTGTCTGTTTGCTATTGCAATTGAGCCCTCTGGTATCTCTTTCCTTGGTGTCTTTTTTCTAGGGATAGAGAGTTTTTTTTGGAGACCAGATAAATACACAAATCCAGGTAAAAAACCTATCATATTTACTATATAGNTTCCTTTTAGGTGTNTCTTTATTATCTCTTTAGGAGATAAATTTNTTTTCTCACTNACATGTNTAATATCTAACCCAAATGAATCATCATAGCAAATGGGTATTCTCCAACTTTTTACTTTTCTTTCTTTTTTACCTAAATAATATGACTCAAGTAATGATTTAACTTTTTTAGATAAATCCTTTACTGAAATTTTATAAGGATCATTATAAAGAGCTATAGACTCNGGAGTCTTTACAAAGTCAANAACAAAATCTTGTAATTTTTGAGAAAGGATAGAGTGGGTCTCNTGTATNTNATTAAAGNCACCTTNACTAATTGATATTATAAGGNCCCTATCACCTAGATATTCATAACTAAAATTTTTTCTCATAAAGATTAATTTTTGAGAGTTCTTCAGATATGTTTTTTGCAAAACTTACTGCTGCTTTCTGGTCACCGTGTATACATATTGTCTGAGCCTTAATTTCTTTTAAATTGCCAGTTATGGTCTTTACTTTATTTTGNTTGACCATTCTCATAACATGTTCGACACCNAGATATGCATCATTTATAACAGCATTTTGTTTTNTTCTATCNACAAGTGTGAGGTCGTCGTTATAGTTTCTGTCAGAGAAAACTTCAGACACATATTCTAAACCTTCTTCCTCTGTGATTAAACCCCATCTCAACATAGAGGGTCCATATATTTTTAGATTTGGATCTATATCAGATACTGTCTTAACAATTAATCTTGCAATTTGATCATCCTCTGATGCCATGTTATATAAGGCACCGTGTACTTTTACGTGGTGAAGGTTAGNTCCAAGGTATTTTGNGATACCAGCNAATGATGAAATCTGATAAATNAGTATNGATATTAGCTCTTCATCATTAATGTTTATTCTTCTTCTCCCAAAGCCNTCAAGGTCATATAGCGATGGGTGTGCACCAACTTTAACATTATTTTTTACAGCTAACTTTACTGTATTAANAATTGTTTTAGGATCNCCTCCATGAAAACCACAGGCCACATTGCAAGATGTTATATACGGCATAATCCCCTCGTCATTTCCTACTTTCTTCTCGTAGAAAGATTCCCCCATATCACAATTGAGATCAATATATTTCTTCATAATAGACTTAAGCTTCTTAGGCTTATAAAAACAGATAAAATTATGATTAATATTCCAATTCCGTTGTAAGATCTTGTATTTACATTTTTTCCTAAAAANGAAGACTGATTAACAGCCCAGAGTAAGGATATACCAATAACTGGTAAAAATAGACCATTTACAAACTGAGCTAATTTAATAATGTAGATTGGGTTATAGCTAATGGATGAGGATACTGTTCCTATAATTATTACTACCACAGAAACTAACTTAAAATTTTTATTTTTCCACTCAGGCTTGTAATTAAAAATACTTGAGAGAGCATATGAAGTAGCTACTGGNGCGGTAATGGAGGATGTTATACCAGCTGAAAGTAGGCCAATGGAAATAAAATATTTAGAGAAGTCTCCGAGGAAGGGAGATAACTGTCTTCCTATGTCAATGGCATTTTTTACCTCGTCTCCATTAATTAATCCCCTTGCTCCAGCGGATGTAATGATTATTGCTGTGGATATTACCCCTCCAATGAATATAGATAAGCACGTGTCTACTATTGAAGATTTATATTCTTTTTCAGATTTCCATTTCTTCTTTGCNACATAAGAGTGGAGAAAAAGATTATAAGGAACTACAGTTGTTCCTATTAATCCAATTACATATANGAAGTTTCCGTCGTTAATTCTTGGAATTAAACCGTTAAATATATCTNTAAGGTCAGGTTTCGATAATATTGCAGTCACNATGAACGTANTNCTCATAATAAAAACAAGCCCTATAAGAGCCTTCTCAAATAAATTATAGGAACCGTATAGTATTATTGAGATAAGTAAAAAAGCTACAAGTACAGATAATANATTAATTTCACTACCAAATAGACCAACCATACCACTTCCTGTAAAGGTCTCAATACCCATTACAGTNCCACTTATATTTCCNGACTCATATGCTGAATTTCCAATAAATAAGGATAAAAATACAAAAACAAAAAAAATATTTTTAACTAGATTGTTTGGGCTTGATTTGAATATGTCTCCAAGTCCTAGTCTTGATATTACACCAATTCTAGCGCTAAGTTCTTGTAAGTANGANGTAGCAATTATAGAGAATAAAATGCACCATATCAGTGAGTATCCAAAGTCAATACCGGAAAGTGTACATAACGTAATTGTACCGGGACCAATAAATGCTGAAGTTATTATAAATCCTGGCCCGATACTGAATTTAAATTTTTTCATTTTAATTCATATAGTTTTCCGCAGAATCAAAGTCAAGGAACCAGGATAGTTTCTTATTTAGGGGCTTCACATGTGATGCGGGATATTCTAAGTATTTACCTTTTTTACTGATGATTTCATCAATAATTTCTCTCTTCCCTGAACCACAGGCATGGATTATAACTTCTTTAGAATTATTTATTTGATTCAATGAAAGGCTAACTCTTTTCTGTCCAGAGTCCGGTTGAGTGCCTACAACACAAGGATTTATTTTAATCAACTTATCTAACTCATGAGGAAAAATAGATGCAGTATGACCATCACTACCTATTCCCAAAATGCATAAATCAAAAGAGGGAAGATCATCAACAATATCTACCAATTCACTTAATAATTTAGTGTATGATTGAGCCTCTTCTTTTGGTTTTTTTTCACCTTTAATCCTAAAGATATTTTCATTAGGGATATTCATTTTAAATAAAAAATTTTTATAA
>NZYP01000021.1 GCA_002702205.1 Flammeovirgaceae bacterium
TTAGATTTAATTTCTGATGAGTTACGAGATAAAGTTACCACTTTTTGAAGGTCCATTTGATCTTTTACTTTTTTTTATTGAAAGAGATGAGATTGATATCATGGACATTCCAATATCAAAAGTCACTAATGATTTTTTTGAATACATATCAGAGTTAGAGAGTATGAATATTGAGGTAGCTAGTGAATTTATTGTCGTAGCAGCTACGCTTATGAGAATAAAATCTAAAATGCTTCTTCCACGACTATCTGTTGATGATGAGGGGAATGAAATAGACCCAAGAGAGGAATTGGTTGAGCACCTAATGGAATATAAAAAATATAAGTCAGTAATATCTGAATTTTCTAACCTTGAAGATAACAGGTTAGGTAAAAATATTAGAGGGAATTTAGCTAACGAGGTTGGGGTTATTGGCGAAAGGGCAAAGGTTGAGTCTGAACTTCAAGATATTGATCTTTATAAACTATTAGTTGTCTTTCAGAATGTTTTATCTAGATATGAGATTGAAAAAAATAAACCCAATCACCAAATTTTTGAATATCCATACACAATATCAGAGCAGAAGAAGTTTTTAATTAATCTCCTAAAATCTAAATCTAAAATCTCTTTTGTTAAATTAATTGAGGACAATCCTCTTAAGATTCTTGTTATCTATAATTTTTTAGCAATGCTTGAGCTTATACAAGAGTCAAAGATTAAGCTTTCTCTAGGAAGTGGTATGAATAATTTTTGGATCCAAAAATTTATCTAGTTAAAGAAAAAATCAATTTCTATCTGAGCATTCTCATCTGAATCTGATCCATGAATCGCATTTGCCTCAATNGATGTTGCATACTTTTTTCTTATAGTACCCTCTTCTGCCTCTTCTGGGTTAGTAGAACCAATTAGTTTTCTGAAGTCTGATACAGCATTTCCCTTTTCTAATTCAATGACAATAATTGGCCCTGAGCACATGTAATCACATAACCTAGAAAAGAAGGGTCTTTCCTTATGAACTGCATAGAATCGAGATGCCATATCATTATCCATTTCTACTAGCCTCATATTCTTTATTTTGAAACCAGCATTTTCAATAATTTCTATAATTGGACCAGAGTAAGATGCTTTAAAAGCATCAGGTTTAATTATTGTAAAAGTTTTTTGTCCTGACATTTTATATTTTNTTTGCAAACATAATTGAATGCTTTGTATTTCAAAAGTATAAGTATCATTAGAATTAATTTTTTCTTTTCGATTTATTTTATCCAGTTTTGCGAACACCATTTATAATAATGAAAGAAATAAAAGAGTTATTATCATTAAAATCTAAAATTTTAATCACTACGCATGTAAATCCTGATGGNGATGCTATAGGGTCTTCACTAGCTCTTTATAATTTTTTNATAAAAATGGGACATGATGTTAACGTTGTTGTNCCTAATGATTATCCAGATTTTCTTAGGTGGATGAAGTCAGATGATAAAATAATAAACTTCTCTGAAAAAAGCGATGATGTAGAAAAGTTGCTAAATAAAACTGATATAATATTTTGTCTTGATTTTAATAATCTAAAAAGAATAAATGAATTAGGAGATTTGATTCAACTAAGCAATGCCAAAAAAGTTTTGATTGATCANCATTTAAATCCTGATAGTTTTTATGATTATAAATATCATAATGTAGATGCAAGTGCAACGGCTGAGCTGGTTTATGACTTGATAAGTTTCGTTGATTATACTTTGATTGATAAAGATATCTCAGANTGTATTTATACCGGCATATTAACTGATACAGGTTCTTTTAGGTTTCCTTCTACCTCCTCAAAAGTTCATAGAATTGTAGCTGATTTATTAGATAAAGGAGTGAGATCTGATCAAATAGGTAAAATAATTTATGAATCAAACTCTTTTGATAAATTGAAGCTTCTAGGTTATTCTTTATCTAAAAAATTAGAAATTATCTGTGATGGTAGAGCTGCTTACATAGTATTATCAAGAAAAGATCTATTAAATAATAATTATCGAAAAGGTGATACTGAGGGAATTGTCAATTATGCTCTATCAATTGCAGGAGTAAATATGGCTACGCTTATTATTGAGACAAAAGAAAGAGTTAAATTCTCTTTTAGGTCTTCAGGTAACTTTTCAGTTAATCATTTNGCTAATTCATACTTTAATGGTGGTGGTCATAAAAATGCAGCTGGNGGCAGTTTAGAAGATAAACTTTCAGTAGCTTTGGATAAATTTTTAGAATCAATATCTAAACATAAAAAAGAACTTAATTACTAGAAAATGAAATATTTAAATGTAGTCTTTTTAACGTTAATACTNATATCTTCTTGTACGAATAAAGATAAAGTACTTGATAATGGTGTTGCTCTTACATATTTTAAAAACGGAACAGGAAATTTACTTGAGAATGGAGAGCTATTAGAGCTTAATATTCAGTATTTTGATCACGAGGGAAATGAACAATTTAATTCAGAAGAGCCTATATTGCAGCAAAAGGATTCCTTGTGGGAAAATGTTCCCTTCCTTAATGTATTAAGTAACTTAAAGGTAGGAGATAGTGTCTTCTTTCAATTGACAGTGGATCAATTTCTAGGATATATTCCGGGAGCTAATTACCCCGATTCAATTGGAAGTGAGTTAATGTCCTTTTATGCAGGTATTGAAAATATAATGTCAAGAGAAGAATTTGAAAATAAACAAAGAGAACAATTTGAAAAAATGAAAATGAATGAAGATCAACAGTTGTCAATAGATTTAGAATTAATTGATAATTACTTAAAAGAAAATAATATTGATGCAGTTAAGACTGAAAGTGGATTAAGATATGTAATTGAAAAAACGGGAGAGGGAGAAAATGCAGCTCCAGGTGATAACGTGTCTGTTCACTATACTGGAATGCTTCTTGACGGCGAAAAGTTTGATTCTTCTCTAGATAGAGGAGACCCACTTAATTTTACATTAGGACAAGGTATGGTGATTAGGGGATGGGATGAAGGTATAACATACTTTAATAAGAATTCAAAGGGTACTATATATATTCCAAGTTCACTAGGGTATGGTGCTTCAGGTGCAGGTGGAGTAATACCACCCAATGCAGTTTTAGTATTTGAAATAGAGCTAATAGATTATTAGATCAATGAATAGACTTATTTTTTTTAGTCTAATCTTCTCAATAATATCATGTACAGAAGATGTTTCGACTGTTACCAGAACAAAGCAGGAACAATTAGACCTAGATTTAACTAGAATTGAAGGTTACCTAAACGAAAATAACCTTTCTGGTTTTTCATCAACTGACAACGGTCTGTACTACAAGCTTGTTGAACAAGGTAACTTAAATTACCCAGCTAATGGAGATACTATATCTGTGGAGTATATTGGAGAGTTACTTAACGGATCTGAATTTGATAGGAGTAATACAAACCAACCATTTGAGTTCGTATTAGGACTGGGTCAGGTGATAGAGGGATGGGAAATAGGNATCCCTAAAATTGATGAGGGAGGGTCAGGGATTCTTATAATACCCTCAGGATTAGGATATGGAACAGTAGCCAACAGCTCTATCCCTGGAAATTCAGTTTTAATTTTTAGAATTAATTTAATAGAGATAAGGTAGATGAGAAAGATTTTAAATTTAATTTCTCTTATCGTAATTTTTTCATGTGATGTTGATGAAATATACATAGATGTGTATGACCCAGAGCAAGAAAGAATAGACTCCCTAAATCAGAGAAATACTGATAAAAACCTAATCTTTTCTTACTTTGATGCAAATAATATAGTTTCTTACGACACCACTAATGTGGGAGTTTTCTATTCTGTTATTGATAGTGGGGATAGCCTAGTTTATCCAGAGGTCAACGATATTGTTAGTATAAACATAGCCGGCTACTATACAAATGATTCGATTTTCTTTACAAATGACTCTATTGATTTAGTCATATTTGATACAAACCAGCAATCTCTGGCAGAGAGTATTGGATATTTTGACCCTACAAAGTATTATAGTCCATTAGTATACACATATAATGGTCTTGGTAGCTTTTTTCCCGTTGTTTCAGATCACGGATACTTAGCTCAACTTTCGGATTTTAAAACAGCTCTTGGAATGTCATTAAGTAAGGTCAGTGAGAACGGAAGGATTAAAATATTAATACCATCTGGTAATGCATATGGGGATTCTGGAAATACTAATACACCAATCATTCCGGAGAATGCAGTATTAATTTTTGATGTTCATCTAATAAAAATTAGAAAATGAGAAATATCTGTTTTGTTACAGGTAATCAGAACAAAATCATTGAAGTAGAAAAACTAATTAAAAATTTTAAACTTATTTCCACTAAGGATCTAAACTTCTATGATGAAATACTAGAAACCGAAAACACTATAAAGGGAAATGCATTTTTAAAATCTAGCTTTATTTATAACAAGTTTAATATAAATTGTTTCTCCGATGATTCAGGATTATTTATAAATGCTTTAGGTGGAGATCCAGGAGTTAGATCAGCCCGATATGCCTCAGAAATATCAGACAAAGAAAAAAATATAAATTTAGTATTAAAAAACCTTAAAGGAGAGAAAGATAGGTCTGCAGCTTTTAAGACTTGTATCTGCCTTATAATCGATGGTAAAACAAATTATTTTGAGGGTTCTGTTAAAGGTGTAATAACATCCAAAAGATTAGGATCTAGAGGATTTGGTTATGATCCAATATTTGTCCCTGAGGGGCATGATAGAAGTTTTGCCGAGATGTCATTAGAGGATAAAAACAAAATCTCTCACAGGTCTATTGCCACAAAGAAATTAATTAACTTTTTAAATCAAAAATAATTTTATGATATGATTTTTGGTATAACAGGTTGTAGTGCTTCAGGGAAATCTTTCGTAGTTAAATATTTAAAAGATAAAATTCCTTCTTCGCATGTATCTTTTATATATCAAGATAACTATTACAAAAAAAGAGAGGACCAGTCAAAAGATGAAAATGGAAATTATAATTTTGATTTACCATCATCTTTTCTAAATACTGAACTAATTGATGATCTGACTTCACTAAAGCAAGGAAATAAGGTTTTTAGAAAAGAATATAATTTTAATAACCCTAAAATAAAACAAGAAACTATTGTTGTGTACCCAAGACCAATAATAATCCTTGAGGGATTATTCATTCTAAGTGATCCAAATATTAAAAATTTAATTGATCATAAAATATTTATTAATTCTAAAAATGAGCTAATGTTGGATAGAAGAATTAGAAGAGATAGTGAAATGAGAGGTTATGATAAGTCTGACGTAGAATATAAATTTAAAAATCATGTGATTCCGTCATTTAGGAAATATATTTTACCTGAAAAAAATAACGCAGATTTTATTGTCGAAAATAATGTAAATGGTAATCATGCTGCTAAACTTGTGCATGGATATATTAAAAAGCTAATTTCAATTGATTAATAATAATTTTTTAGGCTCTTAGTTAATTTCCATATAATTCAATACTTTTGTCAACCGATTTTTAAATCACAAAAATGAAGAATAAAGGTTTAATATACTTTCTGACCATAGTAATATCATTTCTATCGATATATTATCTCCAGTTTACTTTTGTTTCCCAAAGGATACAGGATGAGGCAACAGAAAAGTCAAGAGATTTAGATGGTAATATCGACTTTGGTAAAAAACAAAAATATCTTGATTCAATTTGGAATAAGCCTGTTTACAATCTTCTAACAGATTTTACATATAAAGAAGTCAAAGAGTCAGAATTAAACTTAGGTCTAGACCTTCAAGGTGGGATGCACGTCACACTAGAAGTATCTCCTGTAGATATACTCAAGGGATTATCATCTGACAGTAAGGATCCTGACTTTACTCTCGCAATCAATAATGCTAGGCAGAAGGTTAGAGGGACTCAATTAAATTTTATTTCAGAGTTTTATAATGAATTTCAGGAAATTGCTCCAGAAAAAAACCTCTCTGTAATATTTGCAACTGTTTCAAATAGAGGAAGAATTGGTTTTGACACATCTGACTCAGATATCTTAGATATTATCAACGAAGAAGTAGAAAGTGCTATAGATAGATCATTTAATATATTAAGAACAAGGATTGATAGATACGGTACATCTCAGCCAAATATTCAGAGATTACAGGGATCAGGTAGAATTCAAATTGAATTACCAGGAGTTGATAACCCAGAAAGAGTAAGGAAATTATTACAGGGTGTTGCTAAATTAGAATTTTGGGAAGTAGCTGAAGTTAGTGAGACAGAAGTCTTCCAAACGCTACAGGTTATTGACCAGTTTGCAGCATCACAAAATATTCTTGGAATTCAAGACATTAGTACAGATAGTGAAAGTGCACAATTAGAAGAAAGTGATCTTGAAGAACTTTTTTCAGAAACCTCTGAAGAAAATGGTGATGATATTACTAATTCAGATTCATTAACTCAAGATTTATCAAGTACAACTTCTCCTCTTCTTGGAAATTTAAGAAGTGACTTTGGTGGCCTTTTTTATAATCTTGATGACACACTCCAGATTAATACCATAATTAATAATGAAAATGTAAGAAAATTAATTCCTAGTAATATAAAGTTTTTATGGTCAGTAAAACCTCTTTCAAGTATAACTGATGCTAACGGTGTAGTTACTGACATCGAAGGTGAGGTAATTGAATTATTTATAATAAGAACTTCAAGAGGAGGGAAAGCTCCCCTAACTGGAGAGGTTATAACTGATGCAAGACAAGACTTAGACCAGAGTGCAAGACCTTCCATCTCTATGCAGATGAACTCAAACGGTGCAAAAAATTGGAGAAGATTAACTTCTCAAAATATTGGTCGTAGGGTGGCAATTGTTTTAGATAACTTTGTTTATTCCGCTCCTTTTGTGCAAAATGAAATACCTAATGGCAACTCCCAAATCACAGGTAATTTTACAATTGAGGAAGCTCAAGATCTTGCTAATATTTTAAAGGCAGGTGCATTACCAGCACCAACTACAATTGTTGAAGATGTTGTAATCGGCCCAACACTTGGTAAAGTTGCTCAGTCTCAGGGAATTAGGTCTATAGTTTCTGGGTTGATGATTGTACTCTTATTTATGATTTTTTATTATTCTGGAGGTGGTATTGTTGCCAACTTTGCACTATTCTTTAATATATTTTTCATACTTGGAATACTAGCTCAGCTTTCTGCTTCTCTTACTTTACCTGGAATTGCTGGAATCGTGCTAACGATTGGTATGTCAATCGATGCCAACGTTCTTATTTTTGAGAGAATTAAGGAGGAGATTAGGAATGGAGCAAATTTAAAACAAGCCATTTCTAATGGTTATAATAAAGCTTATACATCTATAATTGATGCAAATTTTACAACATTTTTAGTTGGTTTAATTTTATATAATTTAGGTCAAGGACCAGTAAAAGGTTTTGCAGTGACGTTAATCATAGGTATAATATGTTCTTTCTTTTCTGCCGTATTTATAACAAGAGTTATTGTAGAGTGGTTCAGTAGAAAGGGAGATAAAAGTTCTCTGAGGTTTTCATTCCCTTTTTCACAAAATTTTCTTTCTTCTCTAAACTTAAACTTTCTAGGAAGAAGAAGAATTGCTTATGTTTTTTCTTCAACTTTTATCGGTTTAGGAATTGTATCGTTCATAATTTCTGGATTAACACTGGGGGTTGACTTTAAGGGAGGAAGATCTTATGTTGTAACTTTTAATAATTCACAAGATCCAACTAGTATTGAGACTGGTCTTCAAGAATCCTTTGATAATCAAGGTGTTGAAGTAAAAACTTTTGGTTCAGAAAATGTACTTAAAATAACAACATCTTATTTAATTGATGATGATAGCGATGATGCTGATGTTATTGTAAGAGAGTCCTTAATTGGAGGTCTAACTTCATTAACAAATTTGAAATTTAATGAAGATGAAACAATGATAGATGATAATTCCTTTACTATATCTAGTTCATCTAAAGTAGGAGCTACCATTGCTGATGATATTCAAAACTCATCTTTATATTCTGGGATTTTAGCTCTTATTGCCATATTTATTTATATACTAATNAGATTCAGAAAATGGCAATTTTCTACAGGTGCAGTAGTTGCTCTTTTCCATGATACATTATTCGTATTGTCTGCATTCTCAATAGCAAATCTATTTGGTATATCATATGAAGTCGATCAAGTTTTTATAGCTGCCCTACTCACAATAATTGGATATTCAATTAATGACACAGTTGTTGTTTTTGATAGGGTAAGGGAGAATTTAGGCATAAAGGCTGGAAGTGAAGTGATACCAGTTGTTAATGAGTCAATTAACAAAACAATAAGCAGGACGTTAATCACATCTGTAACTACTTTTGTTGTTGTCCTAGTATTATTCCTATTTGGTGGACCATCATTAAGTGGATTTTCATTTGCTCTTTTAATAGGAATTATTATAGGTACTTATTCGTCAATTTTTGTAGCAACCCCTGTATTTGTTGATTTAATTAAGAGGTAATTTTACTTACTGATGAAATTGAAATTACATATCAGTTATTTACTAATACCATTTCTATATAGTTTGCCGTTCTTCTCATTCTCAAGTAAAAAAGTTAAGATATATAAGACAGACTCAAATATCATATTGGACGGAGTTCTAGACGAACCTTTTTGGTTTAATTGTGAGTTGGTAGATGATTTTTTTCAACAGTTCCCAGANGACTCAGTAAAATCTAAATTACTTACTGAAGTAAGGATAGCATATTCTGATCAGAGAATTTTTTTATCTGGAAAAATGTACGACTCTGTACCAGAAAAATATTTAATAAATTCATTGAAGAGAGATTTTGGTGGACCAGAAAACGAATCAGTCACCTTTACTTTTGATACTTACAACGACCAAAAAAATGCATTTAATTTTGGTATTACCCCTTATAATGTCCAGAGAGAAGTTCTCATATCAGAAGGTGGTACAAGTACATGGGGAGGTGGTGGAAGATCATCTAGTGGCCCTAGCTGGTTTAATAGTACTTGGAATACTAGATGGGAATCATTTGTAAAAAAATACGATGATTATTGGGTTGTAGAGTTATCAATTCCTTTTAAATCATTGAGGTATAGAAAAGATAGTAGAGTCTGGGGATTCAATGTTTGGAGGAATAATGTAGTGACAAATGAAAGATCAAACTGGACCTCNATTCCTAAGGGATATAATATGTATAATTTATCTTATGCGGGAAAAATTGAGTTTGATTCGGAGTTGCCCTTACCNGGTAAAAATATTATTTTAATTCCTTATATATCAGGAAGTGGTTTTGATGATAAAATTGGTTCTGAAAATAAAAAATTTAAACCTGATTTTGGTTTAGATCTTAAAGTTGGATTAACCTCATCCCTAAACTTGGACCTTACCTTAAACCCAGATTTTTCTCAGGTTGAGGTAGATGAACAGAGGACAAATCTCACAAGGTTTGAGTTATTGTATCCTGAGAAAAGAGAGTTTTTTATAGAAAATTCAGACCTTTTTTCAGATGTTGGTGATTATAGGAATAGACCATTTTTTTCTAGGAGAATTGGAATAACTTATGATAGTACTCAAAGTCAATATATCCAGAATCCAATAATTTTTGGTGCTAAATTAAGTGGTAAAATAGGAGAAAATTATAGGGTTGGAATTCTTAATATGCAAACACAAAAATTATCTGAAATAAACCAAACTGGAATTAACTATGGAATGGCTGTAGTGGAGAGGAGAATATTTGCAAACTCTAGAATATCATCTTTTTTGATTAATAAGCAACCCCTAAATAATAAAGACTTTGCATCGCAACCTTTTAATAGGGTGGCAGGTGTTGAGGTAAAGCTTTTAAGTAAAAACACTAATTTCTCTTCAGATATATTTTACAATAAAAGTTTTGATAATAATAANACAAAAAATACATACTCATGGGGAGGAAATGCAGTTTATACTAATTCAAAAATTAGAATTACAAATTATTTTAGTAAAGTNGCTGAAAATTATAATCCAGAAGTAGGATTCATAAGNAGAAAAAATNTATTTTTNTANAGTCCNTCTGTNAGGTATTTATTTTATCCNGAAANAGGTAAGGTNAANAACCATGGNCCNGAGATAGANTATGANTTCTATAATCANCCAGNNTATGGNGACACAGATAGAAAGCTTGAATTACAATACTCTATATCATTNAATAANTCCTCTAGATTTTCTTTTGATTTNGAAAAAAGTTATACTTTTCTACTCGAAGAATTTGATCCAACTAGGACAGGTGTTGAGTACTTACCTTCAGAAACTGGATACAATTACAGTAGATTTTCTTTTGATTTCACTAGTAACAGACAGAAGCCATTTTATTTTAGATTAAATTCAAAAGTTGGTGGATTTTTTAATGGTGATATATATACTTATGGTCTATCGCTTAATTATAGATTTGTTCCACATGTAAATTTAGACTTTTCTTATAGTAACAATAAAATTAAATTACCATATGCATCTTCGGATCTAGCCTCATATTCGACAAAGGTTGAGGTCAGTTTTAACACTAAATTATTTTTAACTACTTTCTTCCAGTATAATAGTCAAATAGATAACATTAACCTTAACACAAGACTTCAATGGAATTTCAAGCCATTATCAGATATTTATCTTGTCTACACTGATAATTACTTTGCAAAGGGATCAGAATTATTTAATCTTAAGAATAGATCCTTAGCTTTGAAGTTTAATTATTGGATAAATATTTAGGGGATATATTCTAATATTTATTTAATAATAAGAAAGTTTTTCTAACAAGTATCATCTAAATACGTATTATCCGAACATGAAATTAAAGATCTATTTCATTTTATTACTTTCTTTTTCTTATTTAAAAGCATATTCTATGTCTGAGAAAAGAAAAATTTTTGCTAAAAAAATATTTGAGGAAATAGTTCTTGATGGTGAAATTACTGAGTCATTTTGGGGTGATGCTCAGGTCTCCTCTGGTTTTGTTCAATACTCACCAAGAGACTCCATACCTGCTGAGTTACAATCTGAGTTTAGAGTTGCTTACGATGATAAATTTTTATACATAGTTGCACAGATGGAAGATATTCCAGAAAAAAAATTTATTATAGGAGATCTAAAGAGAGATTTTTTTGGTGGATCTGTTGATTATATGTCATTTACCTTCGATACTTTTCAAGATGAGACTAACGGCTACATGTTTGGAATATCTCCTTTTGGAGTTCAAAGAGAAGCCCTCCTTTCGAATGGTGGTGAGGGTAGCTATAATTCTGGTGGAGGGAGCAGAGGTGGATCCGGCTGGTTTAATATAAACTGGAACACCAAGTGGTATTCAGAGGTTAAATTATATGATGGATATTGGATAGCTGAGTTCAAGATTCCATTTAATTCTCTGAGGTATAAGGAAGGCACGAAAGTTTGGAATTTTAATTCTTATAGAGGAAATAGTAAAATAAATGAGAATTCAGTTTGGACAATTATTCCTCTTGGTTTTACTCCTGCTAATCTCTCAATGACTGGGGAAATTGAGTTTGAGTTTCCGTTAGAAAAATCTTCACAGAATCTAGTATTGATACCCTATATGTCTGGCTCAGGAATTAGAAATAAAGTTAGTTTACCTGAAAAGGATTTTAATTTTGATGCTGGTTTAGATATTAAGATGGCACTTAGTTCTTCACTAAATTTGGATTTAACTTTTAATCCAGACTTCTCACAAGTAGAGGTAGATGAGCAGAGAACTAACTTGACAAGGTTTGAGTTGTTTTTACCTGAGAAAAGAGAGTTCTTCACAGATAATGCGGACCTTTTTTCAAACCTAGGATCTAGGGAGTCAAGGCCCATGTTTACAAGGAGAATAGGCATCGCAAAGGATACAACAACAAGTCAGTATGTACAAAATCCTATCATTTATGGAGCTAAGCTTTCTGGAAAACTTTCTGACGACTTAAGGATAGGTATTTTAAATATGCAAACATCAAAATTATCAAATAGCGGAATCCCATCATATAATTATGGCATGGCTGTNCTNGAAAAAAATATACTTAAAAACTCTACTGTATCTGGATTTATNATTAATAAACAATCTNTTTTTAATGATGATTCAAAAGATTA
This sequence comes from Flammeovirgaceae bacterium, assembly GCA_002702205.1. Lineage (GTDB taxonomy): Bacteria > Bacteroidota > Bacteroidia > Cytophagales > MED-G16 > MED-G16. Next base: position 12,116 of record NZYP01000021.1, read on the forward strand.
TGCTCACGATCTAGATAATTTTAATAGAGTTTTTGGTTTTGAGTCAAAGTTACAATCTAATGACACTAGATTTAAGTCCCAATTATATTACCACCACTCACTTGAAAATGAAAATAATCCTAATTCAAATTCTTATGGTGTGAATGCGTCATATGAGAAAAGAAACTTTGAATCTAATATCTATTTTTATGCTGTGGGTNAGAATTTCAACCCAGANGTTGGGTTTGTTCCAAGGAAAGATTACATTTTTTTAAGCCCCTCATTTCAGTATAAATTTTTACCTGAAAATAGCTCAATAAATACCCATGGTCCAGGTNTTGACTATGAATTCTATAGGAATAGATTAAATGGCCTAACTGANTATGATATTGANATAGATTATAATTTTAGATTTAAATCTTCTGCATATTTAGTTTTTAAAACNAATTTNTTATATACNAAGNTGTTATATGACTTTGATCCATCGAGATCTGACGGAGTCGCANTACCTGCATCTTCTGAATATAATTATACAAATTACACTTTTTATTTTAGGACATCAGAGAGGAAGCTATTTTCATTAAGATTAAATGGTAAGATTGGAGATTTCTTTAACGGAGACATTAAAAATATTGGAGGAACTGTAAATTATAAATTTCCTCCATTTTTAAATATTGAAGTTGGGAGTCAGTATAATAACCTTATATTTCCTGATCCATATTCGTCAGCAAATTTTTTCTCTCTTAACTCTAAAATTAATGTGAGTTTCTCAAAAGACTTATTTCTTAGTACTTATTTACAATACAATAATCAGTTAGATAATATTAATCTCAATGCTAGATTTCAGTGGAGATTCCAACCTCTATCTGATTTCTTTCTTGTATATACTGACAACTACTATGCTGAGAATCCTTTGTTTATGAACTTGAAGAGTAGGTCTTTTGCTTTTAAGGTAAATTATTGGATTAATATCTAAGTTTTGAATTTTGAAGAAACCTTACTGCAACTACTAACCCGAAAATAGATAAAATAGCTGCTAGGAGAAATGGTGCTCCAGGAAAATAGATCAAATTTTTATTACTTGTAAACAATGAGAATAGGTTTG
>NZYP01000008.1 GCA_002702205.1 Flammeovirgaceae bacterium
AGCCCCGGCAGCAGCTTGTTCATCAATCTCTTTTAAGAACACTTTGTATTGACCTCTCTTAAATTTTGTTTCTGCATAAATATCTATCTTATCGACGCATTCCCCACAAGTATTTTTTTCATACTCACAGACTACTTTCTTTTTCCAGTCGCTAATTACCCACTCTCTGTAATTATCAAGTTTCTGGAATACTAACTCATAATATATGCTTTTCACTAACTCATCTTTTGAACCAAAAAATATTTTGGTTACAGTCCTATCGCCTTCTTTAAATTCATCCAGAGACTTGTATAAATCATGTTCTTGAATTACAGAGTACCCTACCAGATTCGATTGACCGTACCAAAACGGTCTAGGTAAGTTGAACCAAGGTTCACGCTCTCTATGTGATTTACCACCTCTGAAATATCTTTCTCCTGACGTTTTCCCATCGATAGTATCAATAGCATTGAATCCATATAGCTTAAATTTTTCTATTAAATTTAGTGAGAAAGTATTGAATTTTAATTCACTTGGTATAATCCCAAGGTTTATAAAAACTTGTTTGGCTAGAACAGAGGTAAACTGCAAATTTTCGAAACCATTTCCCTTTAAACGTTTTATTAATCCTATTAATTCGATATTAATCTTATCAAATTCATCATAGTATTTTGGCAGGTAGCATTCGCAAAAGTCATCTACTGCTTTTCTTAATTCAGTGACATCATCTTCAACATCGTAACCATAAATTGCATACAGCTCCTCGTAGTCAATGGGAATTCTATCAACTGAAGGCATATAGCTACAGGTATATTTATTTTCCTCAAATAATTCCATCAGATCATTTATAGATGGTACTCTCTGTGAAAAAACATTAATAGATAATGATATCAGACTAATAAATAAAATGAGTCTTTTCATGTTACTTTTTATTTACAATCTTTTCCATAGTCAGCCCCTGCACTAATATTGTAAATAGAACAACAGCGTATGTTAGAATTAGTATAAGAGATTTAACGTCTCCCATGTCATCTGGTAAGTTAAGAGCNAGAGCTATACTAAGTCCTCCTCTCAAGCCACCCCAAGTTATAATTTTAGCNGTATTTTCTTCAAAGTCCCTGAACCTAGATAGGAAAATAATAGGAANAGATACACCAATGTACCTTGAAAGAACAACTAAAAATATNGTGATTATTGANAATGCTAGGTAGANTAAATTAAAGCTNTCAAAAATTAATATTATCTCGAGACCTATCAGNATGAAGAGTATTGCGTTTAGAGTCTCGTCGAGAAGNTGCCAGAATTTATANACATAGTCTCCCATCGCAAGTTCACCGTCACCNTTCCCGTCTTTTTCCTTGATATGTTTATTCAGATATAACCCTAAAATCACAACACCCAGAGGTCCAGATAGATGATACCTTGTNGCTATCACTGAGACAAATAAAACCAGAGCTANTGTTATNAGAACTTCTAACTCTACGTGCTCATTTTCTATGTACCTAACAAGTTTAAGACCAAAATATCCTACTATTGCCCCAAGTGCTAGTCCTCCTATTACCTCCGTGAAGAATAAAACCCCGACTGAGTCTAATGTGACTTCGGCACCTGTTGTTTTTGCACCTAANAGAGTTAGGAAGACGACAACTCCNATGCCGTCATTAAATAGAGATTCACCAGCAATTCTTGTCTCTGTTACAAGGGATAATTTCATCCTTTTAATTATTGATAGGACTGCTATAGGGTCTGTGGGTGCTATCAGTGAACCAAAAAGTAGACAGTCAAGATAAGTTATTCCTAGTGAGGAAAGCCCAAACATAGGAGCATTAAGTAAGTAGTATGTTAGACTTCCTACAACGTAGGTTGAAAATAAAACTCCAAATGATGCAAGTAGAAGTATTGTGAGTTTATCTCTTCTGAGAATGTGGACATTTATNGACATGGCACCGGCAAATAAAAGAAATGGGAGCATGACATTCATGAGCATGAAGTTAAAGTCAAAGCTTTCGGTGATNGTATAGGCTATATCAAGAAATGTTGGAAAGAAAAAACCAAAAATTAGAATAACAATAGACAATGCTATTGCTAATATCATTAATCCAATTGTCATTGGAAGTTTGAGNAANCTTAAGTTTACGATAGAGAAGAAAGATGCTAGTATAAGTAATATTGTTGTAAGNTCGAGGATGTCGAGCCTTTTGTTTTCAATTAAGTTATATCCNTGATTTAGTTCTTCCACAAAAAAATTAATCTTNCTAAAGAATATGTGAAAATAACTATAAATTTAAANATGACTATTGAAGAAGCACAAAAAATTGTTGATGAATGGATAAAAGAAAAAGGAGTCCGTTATTTTGANGAGTTAACTAATACAACTATNCTCATGGAGGANGTNGGTGAACTAGCTAGGATAGTTTCTAGGAAGTACGGAGAGCAGTCATATAAAGAGGGGGAGAAAGACCTTGACATGGCTGATGAGATTGCTGATGTGATGTGGGTACTTATNTGTATNGCAAATCAGACAGGTATTGANTTGACTGAAGCTTTAAAAAAAAATATTGACAAAAAAAATTCTAGAGATTCAAGAAGACATCTCGATAACAAGAAGTTAAGATAATACTATCTGATTTCTTTTTAGTATAGGAACAATGGTTTGTGTGTTGACCCTTGAGCAAAATTCAATATCAATTTTATTATCGTATCCTGACAACCTTTTGGCGTGAGAAGATAATTTCATTGTTTCTAGAATATCATTTGTGTTTTCGTGAAGAGCTCTAGCCATTAGTGCAGTGTCAGATTCAATTTCAAAGTTNNCNAGACCTGCNACNATTCCACCNGCGCAAAGGGTNTCTTCTAGATTTGTTTTACCAAGCCAACCTGAACATAGAAGGATGACGTCAGATTCAGATCTTTTAATGAAATTGATTACTGATTCGATGTTAAGAAAAGAACTCAGTATTGTCTTCTCTGATCCCTCAGATTTAATTATCGCCTTTGATCCGTTACTTGTAGCGATTGCTACTTTCTTTCCCCTGATATCTTTTTCTCTTAATTTTGTTGGAGAGTTACCGTAGTCAAAACCATCAACTTTTTTTCCCAGTCTCTCAGCCATTATGATGTAATCTTGATCTTTCAGGCTTTTGCATTCCTCTAATGAACCGATAGGCCTTACGTGATCAGCACCTAAGAATAGTAATGTGTTGATTGTACTTGTCGCTCTTAGCACATCTATAACAACTACTATTTTTCCTTTGTGATCGTAGTTGTCAAAATCTTGGTGAGTGAGGCAAACATCTACACTTCTCATATGAATGGTCTTTTGGTAATTATTGCCTCAATTTTTTTTCCCCTTACCTCAATAAATATTGATTTTGATTCTTTGTTTTCAATGAAATCTACGTAACCCATTCCAATAGCTTTTTTTGTGTGTGGTGAGATTGATCCACTTGTAACTTCACCAATTATTAACCCATCTGAATTTAAAATTTTATATCCCTTTCTAGGAATCCCCTTATCCTTTAAAATAAAACCAATTAAAATTTTACTTGGTTTGTTCTCTCTATCTCTATTCACAATATCACTTCCAATAAATTCGATGTCTTTCTTACAAATCCACCCAAGACCTGCCTCTATCGGGTTTATAGAATCATCTATGTCATTACCGTGGAGACAGAACCCCATCTCTAGTCTGAGAGTGTCTCTCGCACCAAGTCCAATTGGTTGGATCCCATACTCTTTTCCTTTGGAAATTAAACATTTCCAAATTGATTCAGCATATTTATTTTTTACATATAGCTCAAAACCTCCTGCCCCAGTGTATCCCGTTGCAGATATAATTACGTCTCCGAATTCTTTTGTTTCTTTTTCTATGAAGTTATAATATTTGATCTCAGACAGATCTTCTTCAAATAGATTACTGCATACTTTTTCGGCATTGGGTCCCTGAACTGCAAAAAGAGAAATATTTTCAGAGTCATTTTTTATTTCTACATCAAAATCATTATTCTCATTTAACCATAGAAAGTCTTTTCCCATATTTGAGGCGTTTACAACTAGCATATATTTATTATTACCCATGTCATAAACTAATAAGTCATCTATAATTCCTCCAGATCTATTTAATATAGAAGAGTACTGCACCTTGCCTTTTTCTAGCTTACTGATATCATTTGTTGTTACCTTTTGAAGGAAACTTTTAGAATTTTCACCTGATACATAGAACTCACCCATGTGAGATACATCAAAAATACCAACATTATTTCTTACACAATTATGTTCATCTGCAATCGTCGTATACCACATAGGCATATTATAACCAGCAAATGGAACCATTTTGGCTTTGTTCTCAGTATGAAACTTTTCGTTTTGAAGAGCTTTTATTATCATGTTTCAAAGATAAGTTTTAAAGTCTAATTTATAGAAGTTTGAATGATTTCCTGTGTAAGTCTGTTACACCATATTTTTTAATTCCATCCCTATGAGACTTTGTTGGGTACCCAAAGTTTTTCTCCCATTCGTATTGAGAGTATTTTTTTGAAAAGTTTGTCATAAGTTCATCTCTATAGTTTTTTGCTAGGATAGAAGCTGCAGCTATACTTAAGTATTTGGAATCTCCCTTTATTATACACTCATGATCTATATTCTCATATCTCCTAAACCTGTTACCATCCACAATTATAAACTCTGGTCTAACTTCTAATTTATCTAAGGCAAGATGCATAGCTGAGAACGATGCATTTAAAATATTTTCTTTATCAATTTGATCTACTCCTATTTCTCCTATTGACCATGATATTGCATGTTTTTTTATTTCTATCTCAATTTCTTTTCTTTTTTTATGACTTATTTTTTTTGAATCCTTAATGGAATCATTTTTATATTCCTTAGGAAAAATTATTGATGCTGCAACTACAGGCCCTGCAATACATCCTCTCCCAACTTCATCGCACCCTGCCTCTAAAAGTTTATTATTATAATATGATTTTAACACTTTTTAAGAATAATATTTTACTAATAAAACAATTTTTTTAGAACTATGTCGTGTAAATACTAAAGAGTTTAAATCTTAATAATGAAAATACTTCTTCTATTAACTTTATCTACCACGATTCATTTTTCATACGATATAAACGCTCAGGCTATGTCAAGATTTTCAGATACAAGAGAGAGGCTCGATAACACTAGAATGAATACTATTCTAAACTCAGATCTAGTAAATGAATTGAGGCTCGAAGATAGACAGAAGCAAAGACTCAGATCTGTAAAGAGCATGTCCGATGAATTGATTTCAGGTTTAAGGAAAGATATTAAAAGAATGAGACTGGAGATAGAGTTAGAAAAGCTTAACGAGGATATAGATGAAAATAAAATTTATGAGCTCTATGACAGAATTGCTAAAATACATGGTGCTATCTGGAAGGAGACATTTAAAAAAGAACAGGAAATGAAATCTATCTTAAACAAGAGTCAACTCCTTATGCGTGAGAAGATAATGATGAGAAATCAAAGAGATAATGCTAGATTAAAACCTAACAACAAAAGAGAGTGAATATAGAACAAGTTTCTTACTAAGTAAAGTTTAACAACAATTCATGNATAAAGCCCGAGAGATCGGGCTTTTCTTTATATTTACTACCGATGAAACTTAAAGATCATTTATTAAAAAATTTATCTCTTTCGTTTCCGATAATGATAAGTCAGCTAGGTCACATAACTGTAGGAGTTTTTGACAGTTTAATGATAGGAAAAGTTTCAGTATCTCAGTTGGCGGCGGTCTCATTAGCAACATCCATATTTTCTTTCATTCTACTCTTTTGTATCGGTTTATCATATGGAATAACTCCACTAATATCTTCATCTGAAAGAGGAAAAAAATATGTTTCNTCCGTATTATATAATGGAATGGTTGTCAACCTCTTCTCCGCAGTAATTCTAGCTTTATTTGTTATTTCAACAAAATTCTTACTATCNTATTTAGGTCAAGACAAGGAGGTGTTATTTTATACTTACTCGTATCTTGATATAATATGTATTTCTCTTATCCCACTAATTCTTTTTCAGACNTTTAAACAATTCATAGAAGGATTAGGGTTTACAAAGCCGTCAATGTATATATCGATTATATCAAATGTCATTAATATTGTTTTGAATGCTGTCCTAATTTTTGGACTATTTGGATTTCCAAGATTAGAAATAATTGGAGCAGCNTACGCAACCCTTATCAGTAGAGTGGTTATGTTTTTANTAATTCTTATCTACTGTCTTTATGATGGAAGATTTAGTAAATATATTCTTAAAACTAGATTTTCTATNAGCGTTGATCACATCAGGGATATATTTAGGATTGGATTTGCCTCAGGACTCCAATATATTTTTGAAGTAGGTGCTTTTAGTGTNGCCACTGTTATGACTGGATCTATTGGTGCAATCCATCTCGCCGCACACCAGATAGCTCTTAACCTAGCAAGTATATCNTATATGATTGCATCAGGAATTGGGTCTGCCTCCATGATATCTTTAAGTTATTTTCATGGTAAAAGAAATCTTATTGACATGAGAAAATCTGGATTTGCTAGTTTTTTACTGGTTCTTTTTCTAATGATTACTTCTGCTCTAGTTTTTATCTTATTGAGGGACTACCTCCCTAAGCTATATGTTGATGATATCAGTGTTGTGAATATTGCATCTTCACTTCTTATAATTGCTGGTTTATTTCAGATATCTGACGGGATTCAAGCTGTAGGTNTGGGAATTCTTAGAGGTATAAGAGATATTAAAAAACCTACTATTGTAACTTTTATATCTTATTGGATAATATCAATTCCATTATCCTATATGCTAGGAATAAAATACGGCTATGGAGTTTATGGTATATGGGTAGGTCTTAGTATTGGATTAACTCTTGCTGCAATTTTTCATGTGACAAGATTTAATTACCTTACGTTTATTAAAAATTAAAATGAATCTGTTTACTGTCATTTATTCTGTTTATGGCCTATTAGTCTTTTCATCTTTGTTTATATTTTTTTCTATACCTCTTCTCCTTGGGATATGGTTTAAGAGGTTAAAGAGGATGGCGTATTGGGCTCATCATAAAATTGCTAGAATATTTTTTGCTTTTATTTTTATACCTCTTAAAGTTAGATATGAAGATGGTGTTGACTTAAAGAAACAGTACATAATAATTGCAAATCATTTCTCTTATATTGACATACCAGCACTTGCAGCTCTTAATATTCCTTTTAAGTTTATAGGTAAGATGCAAGTTAATGAGATCCCAGTTCTAGGCTATATTTTTAAGAATTTACATATAATGGTAGATAGAGATAGTAAGGATAGTAGGAGACAGACATATATTGACTCTTTCCAATCTATCGATGATGGGTATAGTATCGGTCTTTTCCCTGAGGGTGGAATTAAAACTGAGAAAGTACCAAAACTAGCACCCTTTAAAAATGGCGCATTTGCCATGGCTCTTGAGAAACAAGTCCCAATTCTTCCTGTCTCTTTAATAGGTGCATATAAAATCATGAAAGGTTCTTTCTTTATCTCTTGGAGTCCATGTGAAATAATATGTCATAAGCCAATATCTACAGATGGATATTCTACAAACGATATAGAGAAGTTTAAGGATAAATGCTTTAATATTCTCCAAAAAGAGCTTGATAATTCCTATAAAGAATAGCTTTTTTTCCTAGTTAATTAATCTAAAAAAAGTAAATTTATTTAATATGTCTGATAATAAATTTTCTTATGGTTCTGATAAACTAACACCTTATGTAGCTGTTAAAATTGCAAAGGGAAAAATATCAGCNGCAATAAGTGATGCACAAGTTGCAAAGATAACTGCCTCAAGGGGTATCATTGAAAGTTTATCAAAATCAAGTGATGTTGTCTACGGAGTTAATACAGGATTTGGTGCTTTATGCAATACAATTATTTCTGAGGAAGAGTCAAATCAACTGCAAGAAAATTTACTGAGGAGCCATGCCGTTGGTGTTGGAAAAGACATTCCTGCTCTTGTGGCTAAAATTATGATGGTATTGAAAATACACTCTCTTTCTCTTGGCTTTTCAGGAGTCAGACTTGAGGTTATTCAGAAGATAAAATTTTTACTTGAGAAAAACATTACACCATGTGTACCTATAAAAGGTTCTGTTGGTGCTTCTGGAGATTTAGCTCCTTTAGCTCATTTATTTCTCCCTCTAATTGGAGAAGGTCATGTTATTTATGATGGTGTAAAGTATAAATCCTCAGTTGTTTTTAAAAAAGAAAATATAAAACCTCTAAAAATTAGTAAAAAAGAGGGTTTAGCTCTAATTAACGGTACCCAATTTATATCTGCTTTTGCATGTGTCTCTTTTGTGAGATTTAAGAACTGTCTAGATAATGCTGATCTTATCTCAGTGATGAGTTTAGAGGGGACATTGAGTGCTGTCTCACCTTTTCACTNATCTATATCAGATCTTAGAAATTATTCTGGTTCTTCTCATGTCTCGAAGAAGGTTAGAGAATTAACAAAAAACTCTGAAATTCTAAATTCTCATCAAGATTGCGGGAAAGTACAAGACCCCTATTCAATCAGGTGTATACCTCAAGTGCACGGAGCAAGTTGGGATGCGTTCTATCATTTAGAAGAAACACTTAATATTGAATTAAATTCTGTGACTGATAATCCTCTTGTTATTGACAATAAAGTTATTAGCGGAGGAAATTTCCACGGTCAGCCAGTNGCAATTCCAATTGATTATAATATTATAGCCGCATCAGAACTAGGAAACATTTCAGATAGGAGGACTTACTTACTACTAAAAGGAAATAGCTCAGTACCTAAATTATTAATTAAGAAATCGGGTGTAAACTCAGGGTTTATGATTTTACAGTATACATCAGCTGCGTTAGCTAGTGAAAATAAAAACTTATGTTTTCCAGCCAGTGCAGATTCAATTACTACATCTTTGGGTCAAGAGGATCATGTAAGTATGGGTTCAATTGGTGCAGTTAAATTTTTAAAAGTTGTTAAAAATTTAGAGAAAATTATTGCTATAGAGTTGTTGTGTTCTGCCCAAGCTATAGATTTTTTACGTCCGTTGAAGTCATCAAAAAAAATAGAGGAATGTCATNANCTACTAAGGTCAGAAGTTTCTTTTGCTGAAGAAGATAGAGTCTTCTCCGATGATATTACAAAAGCTGCTAAGCTTGTGAAGTCTGGAAAATTAGTTGATTTAATAAATTAAGTATTATGGATTTATCTAGTTTCTTAAGTAAATATGCAAACCACCCAAAATATACATCGCCCATTGGCTCAACTTTAAATGCCAAAAGTTGGTTAACTGAGGCACCTCTAAGGATGTTTTTAAATAATCTTGACTCTGATGTTGCAGAGGATCCTGACTCTCTTGTAGTTTATGGAGGTACTGGCCAGGCTGCTCGAGATAAAAAATCTGTNGAAAAAATTATAGAAGTACTTCTCACTTTAGAAGAGGATGAGAGTCTTTTAGTACAATCTGGAAAACCTGTTGGAAAAGTTAGGACCCATGCTGATGCTCCTAGAGTATTAATTGCCAACTCTAACTTAGTTCCGGCTTGGGCTAATTGGGATCATTTCGAGAAGTTAAAGAAAGAGGGTCTCATGATGTATGGTCAGATGACAGCTGGTAGCTGGATTTATATTGGGACTCAGGGTATACTNCAAGGCACATACGAGACATTTATNTCCTGCGCTAATAAACACTTTGATGGCTCGCTGAAAGGTAAGCTTTTAGTGTCGGGGGGTCTTGGTGGAATGGGAGGTGCTCAACCACTTGCAGCTACTATGGCTGGAGCAACATTTCTTGGTGCAGATATAGATCCTGAAAGAATAGAAAAAAGATTAAAAACCAGGTACATTGATAAGATGACTGNTTCATATGNCGAAGCCAGAGATTGGGTTATAAAAGCAAAAAAAAGAGGCATGAATGTTTCAGTTGGTCTAGTAAGTGATATAGGAGACTTGTTAGAGAAACTTCTTGAAGATGATATTATACCAGAAATACTGACGGATCAGACATCAGCTCATGATCCAGTATTTGGGTATGTTCCTAATGGTATGAGTTTAAGTGATGCAAAATGTCTAAGAAAAAATGATCAACCAAAGTATAAAAAGTTATCCCTTAAAAGTATGGCTCGTCATGTCTCACTTATGCTTGATATGAAATCAAGAGGTTCCATAACCTTTGATTACGGTAACAACTTAAGAGAATTTGCAAAGATGGGAGGTGAGCAAGATGCTTTTGATTTCAAGGGTTTCGTTCCAGAATATATAAGGCCTTTATTCTGTGAGGGGAAAGGTCCTTTTAGGTGGGCAGCATTATCNGGAAATCCAGATGATATNTATGAAACGGATAAGGCACTAATTGAGGCCTTTCCCGATAATCAAGATATGATAAAATGGTTGGAGCAGGCAAAAGAAAAAATACAATTTCAAGGTCTTCCTNGTAGAATTTGTTGGCTGGGCATGGGTGAAAGAGAAAAAGCTGGTCTAATTTTTAATGATCTGGTCAGATCCGGAAAGGTATCCGCACCAATAGTAGTCGGGAGGGACCATCTTGACTGCGGATCGGTAGCATCTCCTAATAGAGAAACTGAGGGTATGAAAGATGGGTCTGATGCTGTNTCTGATTGGCCTCTTCTAAATCTTATGTCAAATACTGCTGGCGGTGCAACATGGGTTTCATTTCATCATGGAGGAGGAGTGGGAATGGGATATTCTCAACACGCGGGTATGGTTGTACTAGTTGATGGTACTGATAGGGCAGAGAGATGTATAAGAAGGGTCCTTCATAATGATCCGGCTATGGGAGTTTTTAGACATAATGATGCGGGATATAAAGCCGCTAAGGATCATTCAAAAAAGTTTAATTTAGATTTATAATTTTTATGAAACTAGTAGGTCCTTTCTCTCAGATATTAACAATGGAAAATCTTCCATTGAGAGGTTCGTTATCTGATGATGATTTAGTTATAATATCAAATGGCGGTGTTCTAATTGANGGTGAAAAAATAATAAAAATTGGAAAATTTAATGATATTAGGAAGGAAGCTTCTGAAATCTTTCAAATTAAATCTCCTCAGGTATTACTTCCAGGTTTCATAGATAGTCATACACACTTATGTTATGATGGGGATAGGTCTATCGAGTTCTCAAAAAGGAATTCTGGGGTGTCTTATCAAAAAATTTTAGACGAAGGGGGAGGTATTCATAATACNATGAGATCTACAGCGAAGGCGTCACAAGATGAACTCATTAATTATACTTCATCCAGATTAGATAGACACTTTAGAGAGGGAGTCCTAACATGTGAAATTAAAAGTGGTTACGGCGATTCAATTGAAAACGAGCTTAAGTTATTAAGAACCATTAATGAAATAGNTAAGGTTCATCCGACGGANGTAATTCCAACATGTCTTGCGGCACATGTGAAGCCAAAGAAATTCACATCGAATAAACTTTATTTGGATGCTGTAATTAATGATTTGATTCCTGTTATAAGAAAAGAAAAGCTATCTTCAAGGATAGATATTTTCACTGAGAAAAATGCATTTAATATTCAAGAGTCTACAAATTATCTAAATAAATTAATGAATGATTTTGATCTTACATTACACGCTAATCAGTTTACATCAGGAGCTGTAAAGGTTGGTGTAGATTTGGGTGCTGTAAGTGTCGATCATCTTGAGGTTATGAGTGATGATGAAATTGATTACCTTTCCAAATCTAAGACGTGTGGTGTAGTTCTACCTGGTTGTAGTATAGGCTTAGGTCTTCCCTTTGCNCCTGCAAGAAAAATGTTGGATAAAAATTGTCTTATTTCAATTGCCACCGACTGGAACCCTGGTTCTGCACCTATGGGTGATTTACTAACTCAGTCATCTATAATCGCATCTTATGAAAAATTGACATCTGCTGAAATTTTTTCTGCAATAACTTTCAGAGCTGCAAATTCATTAGGAATTAATGATAGGGGTAGGATATCCCCATCAATGCTAGCAGACTTTATAAGTTTTGAAACTTCTGATTTCAGAGAGATTCTTTATCACCAAGGAAAAATGAAACCTACCCTAATATGTAAAAGAGGTAAAATCTATAATTAATATTTATTTTTGTATCTATGAATCAAATTATTGAGTGTGTTCCTAATTTTTCAGAAGGCAGAGATAAGTTGGTAATTGATAAAATTTCAGAAGCAATATCGTCTTCAGATGGTGTTTATCTTTTAAATGTAGATCCTGGAAAAGCCACGAATAGAACTGTAATGACTTTTGTTGGGGAACCTGATGATGTTATTAATGCCGCATTTAATGCCGCTAAAGTAGCTAGTGAGTTGATAGATATGTCTAAACATAATGGTGAACACCCAAGGTTTGGAGCTATGGACGTGTGTCCTCTAATTCCAGTATCAAACATTACATTTAAAGAATTAGTTCCATACGCTCACAAGCTCTCAAAAATGATTTCAGAAAAATTAAACATCCCTGTATACTTATATGAAAAAGCTGCTCAAAATGATGAGAGAGTAAATTTGGCAAACGTGAGATCAGGAGAGTATGAAGGCCTTGAACAGAAGATGAAAAAATCAGATTGGAATCCTGACTATGGATTAAAATTTAATAAGAAATCAGGAGCATCTGCGGTAGGAGTTCGNGATTTTTTAATTGCTTATAACATTAATTTAAATACNAAATCAACAAGACTTGCTAATGCAATTGCTTTTGATGTTAGGGAAAAGGGTAGAATAAAAAGAAAAGGTCATCCNGTAATTGGAGAAATTGTTTATGATAAGCAAGGTAAACCTGAAAATATTCCAGGCTCCTTGAAATATGTCAAAGCAATTGGTTGGTACATAGNGGAGTTTGGTATAGCTCAGATTTCTATGAATCTNACAAATATAGACAAGACACCTATTCATGTTGTATTTGATGAAGTATGTCAGAAAGCTAACCTTAGAGGAGCCAAGGTAACTGGTTCTGAGCTTGTGGGACTGATACCACTTAAATCAATTTTAGATGCAGGTAAATATTTTTTAAAAAAACAAAATAGATCATTGGGTATTCCAGAAAGTGATATTATCGATATTGCTGTAGAGTCTCTAGGCTTAAATCAGGTAAAGGAGTTTTCTCCAAATAAGAATATTATTGAATACTACCTTGAGGATATTATTCAAAAAAAAAAATTATCGGATTTAACTTTAACAGAATTTTCAGATGAGGTCTTAAGAGAATCTCCAGCTCCTGGAGGNGGATCGGTTTCTTCATGTGTTGGTGCCTTAGGTTTATCTCTAGCTGGTATGGTTGCAAACCTATCTTGTAACACAAGAGGATGGGAGTCAAAAGTTGAAACTTTCAGTGAAATTGCAGGAAATGTTAATGAAATTAGAGAAGAGCTACTAAGATTAGTAGATGAAGATTCAAAGGCGTTTAATAGTATTATGTCTGCATTTAAATTGCCAAAAAGTAATGATATACAAATAAAATATAGATTAGAGGAAATTAATAAAGCTACTTTATTCGCGGCAGAAGTACCTTTAAATATTATGAAGAAGTCTTTCGAAAGTTATGTNTTTATTAAAAAGTTATCTGAAGAAGGAAATCAAAATTCTATTTCAGACGCTGGTGTTGCCTGTCTATGTGTTAATGCTGCTATTCACGGTGCTTATCTGAATGTGATGATTAATATTAAAGATGTTAAGGAAGATAATGGTATTGGGAAAGAGGCTAAAACTATATTAAGAAATTCTGAGATAGAGAAAGAAAATATTATCAAATTCATTGAAGGAAAAATATAATCTCTCAATAATTTATATAAATTTATAATATGCAGGAAATTAACGAATTTCTTATTTTAATAGATCAATACCTTGGAAGCTCTTCTTGGTTTGTTCCCCTGTTACTAGGAACTGGTATTTTCTTTACATTCTATCTTGGTTTCCCTCAAGTTAGATACTTNACCTTTGCTCTAAAGGTTGTTAGAGGGAGATATGATAAGAAAAATGATCAAGGTGATACCTCTCACTTCCAAGCATTAACCACAGCTTTGTCAGGAACTGTAGGTACTGGAAATATTGCTGGTGTTGCTTTTGCAATCCATCTTGGAGGCCCTGCAGCCTTATTTTGGATGCTTGCGACAGCGATGGTTGGTATGACAACTAAATTTGTTGAGGTCACATTATCACATAAGTATAGAGAGAAAATTTCTGATGGATCTATGTCTGGTGGACCNATGTATTTTATGAAAAATGCTGATTTTCTTTTAATGGGTAAAAAAATTNACATGAAATGGGTTGGAATAATGTTTGCGTTTGCAACAGTTTTGTCATCTTTTGGTACTGGGAGCTTACCTCAAATTAATAGTATCTCTAACTCTATCTATTCCTCATTTGGTATAGATAAAATGTTAACTGGAGGAATTTTAGCAATATTATTGGGTGTAGTTATTATTGGTGGAATTAAAAGAATTGCTAAGATAACAGAAAGACTTGTTCCATTTATGGCTGTAGTATACGTAATAGGAGCNTTTTCTGTAATTTTATTTAATCTTGAAAATATTGTCCCATCATTTATTTCAATATTTTCTGAGGTTTTTACTGGNAGTGCTGCTGTTGGAGGCTTTCTGGGTGCCTCGGTCTCTTTTGCAATTTCAAGAGGAGTAAACAGAGGATTATATTCAAACGAAGCTGGACAAGGTTCNGCACCAATTGCCCACGCATCAGCAAAGACAAATGAGCCAGTATCTGAGGGTCTTGTTGCTATACTTGAACCTTTTATAGATACAATTATCATATGTACAATCACAGGNCTTGTTCTTTTATCTTCAGGGGTATGGAATGAGAAACATCATAATTTATTTGCAAAAGCCGATCTTGAAGTACTGGATAGAGTCTANGATGAAGAAGTTGACGGAGATGTAGAGTCTTTATTTAATTACCTAAATGGTAATAGCTCTATTGATAAGTTTAGTGGATCTATAAATGTTGAATCAGGAAATATTATTCAAGATCTTNCTNTTATCCATGCAAGATCTATTGCAGAGGACGTGCTTGTTTATAATTCTTCTGGGGATAAATACTCTGGTGATTTAAATGTAGTTAATGGTAAAATTCAAGAAAATGTATTGATTGAAGGTAAATCCTTGGTCCATAGTGCTCCACTTACAGCTATAGCATTTGATAGAGGATTTTTTGGTAGCTATGGTAACTATATTGTAAGTATAGGTCTTTTATTATTTGCTTTTAGTACAGCCATTGCGTGGTCATATTATGGAGATAGGGCTATGACATATCTTTTTGGCTCAGGNTCAGTAATATATTTTAGGATAGTGTATGTTATTGGATTCTTCATTGCTTCCTTTGCAGACACGACTATAATATGGAATGTTTCTCTAATTACAATTGCATTAATGACAGTTCCTAATTTAATTGGTTTGCTTTGGTTAAGGAAGGAAGTGAAGTCTACAATCAAAGATTATTGGATAAATTTCAAGAAAGAGTGGCCGAATGAAAATACTCCGGAGTAATTATAGGTTATTCTAATACCTTATCTATCTCAGTTATAATGTGCTCGATTTTTTTATAAACTTTATTTGAGTCATCTTGATTAATTTTATTGTCTTCTATCTCAACTGATAGCTTGAATGCGATCATTGCTAAAACATCTTGAAGGTCATCAATATTCATCTGATTTTTAATTTCAGAAATTTTATTATTTAGGTCTTTACCTATCCTTCTTATTTTTTGTTCTTCTCCGACGGGTACCTTCATTGGATATGATCTGTTCCCAATAACTATTTTAATTGAAAGATTTTGCATTACTAATTTTTTAAGTTTTCAATTAGANTATCAATTGTATCAATTGTATCATCAATCTCTTTTTTTATTTCATTGTTATTATTATNTGGTTNNGCTGATAATTTTTGGTTTTTGAATTTGTAGTTATTTATGATTGATTCAATCTCAAGATCTATAAGGTCATCTTTAAGATCTTTATTTTCTTTTTTTAGTTCATTGTATTTTGTAATTAATCTAGAAAATTTACTTTCTAATTCAATAATTTTTTTCTCTGACTTATTATCCATTTTACTTTCTTATTTCAGCATTTAATTTTTTCTCAAATACTTTAATTAGATTTTCCATTGTACTATTAATTTCTTTCTCTCCTAAAGTTTTATTTTCGTCTTGTAATATAAACCTAAGAGAGTATGCGACCTGATCTTTACCAATTGATTCTCCTTCATATATATCATACAAACTAACTTTTTTTAAGGATTTTAATTTATTGAAATCTATTACAGATTTTATATCTCTGAATTTCACATCTTTTTGGATTACTAGAGATAGATCTCTTTGAACTTGTGGAAATTTTGGNATTTCCTTATAGGTAAATTCTTTATTAAAATTTTCTATAAAAGATGTCCATTCAAATTCAGCGTAGTACACATCTTGTGATATATCAAAGCTTGCTAATATTTCTTTTTTTATTTTCCCTAATTCACATAAGCTTATATCCTTGCTAGTAATCTCAACACACATATCAAGGGTACTTGAATTTTCTTTAGGGATTATATCAAAATCATTTATGTTACCTATAGTTAATAATTTATTTACAGTATTCATTATATCGAAGAATGTTACTCCTTTTGATTTTTTTATGAAGTGTTCGTCATCATTAATCCCAGTTATATATATACCGATTTTATTAACCTCTTTATAATTGTTATTGGCTAAAGTATATACTTTATCAAATTCAAAAAATTTAAGATTTTTTTGTTTTCTGTTTATGTTATGTCTAATTGACTCTAATGAAGTGTACAATAACTTTTGTTTTAATATAGCATGCTCGTCACTTAATTTATTAATCATTTCCACAGTCTTGTTGTCGTCCCAAAACTTTGAGTCTCTATGTTTATTTGCAGTTAGAGAATTTGTTGTAATCTCAAAGAAACCACTGTTAACAAGTGTGTCAAAAACTTTATTTAATATATAATCTTCGTTAGATGATTTTCTTTCACCAGATAAGAAATCACTTCTATTTGACTTAGATATTTTAAGGTTATTGTAACCATAAACCCTTAATATTTCTTCAAGAATATCTGCCTCTCTAGTTACATCAACTCGGAATGGAGGTACATCGGCAATAAATACGTTTCCTTTTTTTTCGATTTCAATATCAAGTGATTTTAGAATTTTTATTATTTGATCCTCTTTAAAATTATGTCCAGATAATAGGTTTATTCTTTCAATATCAAATTCAACTTTATGATTTTTAATTTTTTTCGGATATTTATCATAAACCTGAGAGGTGACTTTACCTTTACAGTATTTACATATTAGAGATGCTGCATATTTAAGAGCATAGATGGTGATATTAGGGTCAATCCCTCTCTCAAATCTATACGAAGCATCTGTCTTTAGTTGATGGTTCTGACTTGATGTCCTTATATCTGACGGATTAAAGTAAGCACTTTCTAAAAATATTTTAGTTGTTTTATTGGTGACACCAGACTTTTCTCCACCAAAAACACCTGCTATACACATNGGGTTACCNTCTCCATCACAGATCATGAGGTCNTCTCCATTTAGTTTTCTCTCCTCTCCGTCAAGAGTTATAAATTTTTCATTTTTTTTAGCGTACTGGACAATTATTTTATTCTTTTTGATATTGTTNAGGTCGAAGGCGTGAAGAGGCTGGCCAANACCGTGTAATACAAAATTTGTAATATCTACNACNTTATTTATTGGTTTAACCCCGANAGCATTTAAGTAATCTTTAATGAAACTGGGAGAGTCTTTAATTTCAATACCCTCTATTATACATCCTGCATACCTTGGACATGCACCCTCCTCATTAATATTAATTTCAACCTGAGATGAGTTGGTATTATTAAATGATGAGATATCTGGTAGTATTATTTCTTCTCCAGTTGAGGCTTTTAAATCTCTAGCAACCCCAAGATGCGATGCCGCATCNGCTCTGTTAGGTGTNAGAGAGATATCAAAGATTGTGTCATTTATAGGTTTTAAATAGTTAATTGCACTGTCTCCGACTTTAGCTTCNTTTTCCAANACTATAATACCCGAGTGAGAATTTCCTATACCTATCTCATCTTCAGCACAAATCATGCCTTCTGATTCTATACCTCTTATTTTTGCTTGTTTTATATCAATTTCTTTACCATCAATATTTTTTATTGTTATTCCGGGTTCAGCAACAACCACTTTCTGTCCAACTTCAATATTTTTTGCTCCACAAATTATTGTTGAATTCCTATTGCCAAAATCTACTTTAGTGATATTAAGTCTGTCTGCATTAGGGTGTTTTTCAATTTCAGTTATTTTACCGACTATAAGTTTTTTAATTAGATTGGTATCGGAGTTAATACTNATAACTTCGTCTACCTCTAAACCCATATCCGTAAGGATAGTTTCTATTTCTTCAGGNAGCTTATCTATTTTTATGAAGCTTTTAAGCCAGTTTAGAGAGATTTTCATCGTATATAAAGTTAATAAATATATTAGTTAAAAAGGCTAGACTGTAGCAAATGAACTTAAATTCTTTATCATATTTTTTCTCCTGCCTCTATCTTGATGTCAATATAATTCCTTTGAGATGGTATAGGACAACTAAATTTTTTATCGTAGACACAGAATGGATTATATGATTTATTAAAATCTAATTCAATTCTNTTAGCNTTTTTAAAGTCGACATCTATATACCTTCCACCGGGGTAGGTAGATTCTTCATTCGTTNTGTCTAGAAAGCAAAAAAAGAGCTTCCCTTTCTCTTCGCCTTCTAAGTACCTTAATACAGGTAATGAAAAGTTCTTTCTTCCAAGTCTGAAGTTAAGTTTTGCAAAATCAATAAACCTTTCAGAATTCCCTGTTGAGGTAGCTAGAGTTAATGTGTCTTGAATTTCATTACTTTCTACTCTAGCAATGACCTTAAAATTAATATTTGGATCATAATACTTTATTTTATAAGTGGAGTTTTTAAGAGGGGAGTTAGATGAGGAATATAATTTTTTTTCTCGTTGTTCTCTGAAAACATTTAATTTACCAGAATATTCTTCATACTCGACACTGGAGTTGTAAAGATAGTAGGATATCGAAAGGATAATAGATAATAAGATGAATGGAAGGACCCCCCTCATTTTGAAGTAGGATCTATTTAAGTGAGTTTACCTTTTTAACTAGGTTTGACTTCATGTGAGCTGCTTTGTTCTTATGAACAATATTATTTTTTACNAGCTTGTCAATCATCGAAACTGCTTTTGGAAGAGATTTTTTAGCTGCTGCTTTCTTTTCTTCCATCTCTAATTTCTTCACAAAGGATTTAGTGGATTTATGTTGATACTTATTTCTAAGCTTCTTAGTCTCACTTGAACGTATTCTTTTTTGTGCTGATTTATGATTAGCCATATAATTAATTAAGTTTGCAAATCTAATTTTTTATTTATTATACTCAAAAAAACTGTATCATTTTTATTTTTTAATTCTCTTTTAGATTTTTTATAAAGTGCTCATGAATTAACAAAACATTTTTTTATTAAAAAAAAAGCAAATAATATTTGATTTTTTAAATATAAACTTATTCTTTAGCGGTTGATAATTTAAACTTTTAAGATGTACTGGACATTAGAACTTGTTAATCATTTAGAAGATGCCCCCTGGCCTGCTACAAAAGATGAGTTAATTGAGTTTTCAATTAGAACCGGAGCT
>NZYP01000063.1 GCA_002702205.1 Flammeovirgaceae bacterium
AACGCGGTTGGAGGTGCTAACTCTGGTGATGGAGGTACATCACCTGGAGCTACTTCTACTGCAAACGGCAACTCAGGTAAAGTAATATTAAAATATGAAAATTCTTATACACTTACAATAGGAGCGGGACTAACTAGTTCAACTGCAACATCGGGATCTTATAAAATAACAAGTTTTACTGCGGGAACAGGTACAATATCAATTAATTAATTATGGCACATTACGCTTTTTTAAACATGCAAAATATCGTTACTGAAGTAATAGTAGGTAAAGATGAAACAGAAGGCCCTACAAACTGGGAAATACATTATGGCAATATTCGTGAGCAAGTTTGTAAAAGAACTTCTTATAATACAATAGCAGGTGAACATAAAGATGGTGGTACGCCATTTAGAAAAAATTATGCTGGTATAGGATATACTTATGATTATGCAAGAGATGCATTTATAGCACCTAAGCCTTATGCTAGCTGGACATTAGATTCTAATAAATGCGTATGGGAACCACCTGTAGAATATCCCAGTGATGGTAAAGTATATACATGGAACGAAGACACAACGTCTTGGGATGAAATAACTTAGTATGGCACAAACTAAAGTAAAATCTGAATTAATAGATGGAGGTTTAGGTACTGACTGGCAGTCCACTATACAAACTTCTAATTTTACTGCCGAAGCTGGCAAGGGTTATTTTGTTAATACAACATCGGGTGTTATCACCGTAACTTTACCGGCGGGTGTAGTTGGTTCAGAAATAGTTTTACAAGATTATGCTAGAACATTTGATACAAATAAAATGACTATCGCTGCTAATGGCAGTGAAAAAATACAAGGCGGAACAGATAATAGAATTTGTAATACAGAAAATGCTCTTGTAAGGTTAGTATATCAAGATGCTACTCAAGGATGGACGGGCAATAATGTAGTTTCGGATACAACTCCTGTAGATTATTTAGTTATTGCCGGTGGTGGTGGAGGTGGTAGAGGTAGAGCTGCTACAGGAGCCTCTGGTGGTGGAGGAGCAGGCGGATATAGAAATTCATATAATAATGAATCATCCGGTGGGGGTACTTCATCTGAAACTAGCTTAGAATTAGCATTTGCTACAAATTATACTGTAACTGTAGGAGCAGGTGGAGCTGGGGCTACTGGAAGCACAAATGGAGGAAATGGTGATAATTCTGTATTTTCTACAATAATTGCTACAGGAGGTGGGGGTGGAGCTACTGGGCCCGCAGCGGGTTCTGACGGAGGGTCAGGTGGTGGAAGCGCTGGACATATAGGTGCAGGAGGGGTTGCTACATCGCCCACTCAAGGTTATAAAGGAGGAAACCAAACAGGTGCCGCTCCTGGTACAGGAGGTGGTGGTGCTGGAGCTCAAGGGCAAGATATAAACACAGGTAATTCAGCTACTGGTGGAAATGGAGGTGCTGGTTTAGCCTCAGCTATAACAGGATCATCTGTAACAAGAGCCGGTGGCGGTGGCGGTGGAGGATATAATGCTGGTGGAGGATCTGGTGGAACAGGTGGAGGTGGTGCAGGAGGAAGTGCCGCTGGAACAGCTAACACTGGTGGTGGTGGTGGTGGTGGTAATGGCGCAAATGGCTCTAGTAGTAATGGCTATAGCGGGGGATCTGGTGTTGTTATATTAAGATACTCTAATACTAAAACAATAACTATAGGATCTGGTCTAACTCAATCAACCGCCACGGTTGGGAGTGATAAAGTAACAATATTTACGGCAGGGACTGGAAATATACAAATAAATTAAAAATGGCAATAACAAAAGTAACAAGCAGCGTATTATCAGATGATTCTGTTTCCTATGATAAATTAGGAGTAGAATTTACAGCATCTTCTGCATTGTCGGGAACAGCAATAGATTGGGATGTAGCACAAGTGTTTACAAAAACACTTAGTGGTGCTACAACATTTACTTATGCAAATGATGAAATCGGTATGGTAAAAGATCTTGTATTAACTGGAGACTATGCAATTACATGGCCTTCAGGAACTAAAATAATAACAGGTACATATGATGGTTCTGTTACAAACTTAATACAAGTTGTTAAAACAGCGGCCGGGCAGTATTGGTTGTCAATTTCAAAAGAAGCATAATAATGATAGCAATAGAAAAATCAGGAACAATACAAACCTTTACTAGACTTCCAAATGAATGGAATGACGATAAAGGGTATCATATAAATTTTAGGAAAATTACAAATAAAGAAGACTACGGTTTTTATAATGTTGTAACTCCTGAATATGACCAAGTAACACAACAGTTATCTCAAATATTTTGGGATGCTGATAATAAAGTATTTACATATACAGTAAGTAATATTGATTTTGATGCTACATATACAGTTGAAGTAGAAGACGAAGAAGGTAATAAAACAGAAGAAACTAAATCTGTATATGATAAAGATAAATTAAAAGCAGATATTATTTCTAGTGTTAAAAGAGATGCTAATAATTTATTGTCTCCAACTGATTGGTATTCAAGCAGAAAATCAGAGTTAGGTACTGCAATACCGGACAATATACTTGCGGATAGAAAAAAAATTAGAGATAAAGTTATTGCTATAGAAGCAGAAGTTGCAGCACTTACAACTGTTGAATCAATATTAAAATATACTTATAACTTTAACGATTAATGTTAGGTAAAAAAATTATTAATCCAGGCGCTGTTGCCTGTACTACAGATACCACCCAAATATTAGACGGAGGCACAACTCAATCTACAGCCCTATATAGGTTTGAAGACAACGCAAATGATACTGCATCTAGCACTGGTAAGTTTAATAAAGGTGCTGTGTTCAATGGGAGTAATAGCCAAATATTATTAACTAATTCTTTCGATTCTGCTTTAGGTAATAATAATTTTTCTTATTCGTTTTGGATTAATGGACCAATGACGAGCACTAATAAAATTTGGTATAGCTTTGCCCAAAATTATTTTATTTATTTAGGATATTTTAGCAGTCAAATATATATTAGTCTTTACAATGATACTTTTTCTACAAGTGTTACAATTTCAGCAAACACATGGACCCATATAGCCTTTGTAAAAAGCAGCACCGCCGGAATAACAATATATAAAGACGGAGTTTCTGCATATACTTCTACAACATCAGCAGCTACAGGTAATTTAGGCACTTTAGGAAATGGACAAGTAAATGTAATTGGAAGATATTCAGGTTCAGGTTATGACTTTGATGGTAAGTTAGATCAAGTAAGATTTTTTAATAAAGCGATTTCTGCATCAGAAGTAACGACACTTTATAATGAGACTACAAGTACAACTAATACTCTGCAAATTTTAGGTGACACTAGTTGTCTAGCAGCATATACTTTCGAAGGAAATGCAAATGATTTATCTACGAACTATAATGGAATAGCATCAAATGTAATATATGATTATAGCGGTACCGCATCTAATGTAACTTATGCTGCAGGTAAGTTTGGTAAAGCTGGTGTGTTTAATGGAAGTAATAGTAAAATAACATTTAGTAATGATTTTGATGCTCTTAATGATTTTAGCGTATCATTGTGGTTTAATACTGCTTCAATTAGTGTACACCAATATTTTTATTATTTTTCTAATTATGGCGTTTTTATAGATACTAGTGGTTATATAAATTATTATGGTAATTCAAATTTACAATATACTACTGCTGTATCACTAAATACTTGGTATAATGTAGTGTTTGTTAAGTCATCAACAGCAGGAAAAAAAATATATTTAAATGGTGTTGAAGTAGCTACAGATACTGATACAGGAAATTTACCAGCTTCATTTCCAACATATTCAAGATCATTAATTGGTGCAGGAATTTATAATGCTAGTACGGATTGGCGTTTTTTTAATGGTAAACTAGATCAATTTCGTGTATTTGATAAAGTATTATCTTCTGGTGAAGTAAATAGTCTTTATAATGAAACTACAACTACAGCAGCACTAGGTACTATATCTAATCCATCTACTGTAGCATATTATAAAATGCAAGATGCTACAGATGAAACTGGGTCTTATAATGGAACAGCATCAAATGTAGATTTTAATATTCAAGGTAAATATGGTTTTGCTGGAAAATTTAATGGTAGCAATAGTTTAATAGCAATAGGTAGTCCTATACCTAATACAGACACAAATGTAACAATTTCAGCTTGGGTAAAGTTAAATAGTGGCATAAGTGGTCATATGCATATTACAGGAACAGGCATAACAACTTCTGCCTCTGAAGCACCTTTTAGAGCTACTTTACAATATCAATCTGCAAACACATTTAGACTTTTTGCTTTAAGACAAGTTGCAGGTACTTATTATTTAGCTGATAATAGCACACTAACAAATGTTACAATGAACGCTGATGTCTGGTATCATGTTGTATGGTCTTACAATGCAACAGGAAGGCAACTATCGACCTTTTTAAATGGTACCGCGATTGATTCAAATAAAGCGATGTCAACAAGTGGTAGTTCTGTAAATAATTCTACAACTGTAATTGGTTCTTTTAGAAGTACATCAGGACCTTTTTTTGATGGCAAAATAGATCAAGTAAGATTTTTTAATAAAGTAATTAGTGCGGATGAAGTTACAAAACTTTATAATGAAATACAATGTGCTGACACTATAACCACCCCTGAAAGTTATTTTAATACTAAAATATATAATGGAAATGGTGGGACTCACACTTTAACAGGTGTAGGTTTTGCTCCGGATTTTTTATGGATAAAAAGAAGAAATGGTGTTACTTGGCACAATTTAAGCGATTCTATTAGAGGAGCAAGTAAAAGTATATTTTCAAATGATCCTTATCAAGAAGTTGATGATTCGGGAGGTAACAGAGCTAAGTCATTCACTAGCGACGGTTTTACTCTAAATGGTAATAATGGTGACGTTAACGCTTCTGGTGGCACCTACGTTGCTTGGAACTGGAAATCTGGTGGTATATTAAATCAATCAGCTTCTTTTAATGGGAGTAATGGCTATATAGATACAGGGCTAAATCAAAATGTAGGTAATAATTTTACTTGGTCGTTATGGTTTAATTCTGACATTAGTGATTCAAATTATAGATTACTTATAGATAAAACAAATACTAGTTCTCCTTATCCTGGTGCGGGAATAGCTTTGCAAGGTGGAAATGTTTACGGAATGATAAACGGAACAGGGGGTAATTTAACTTACACTGGTAATTCGTATAATATTAATCAATGGTATCACGTAGCTTTAACCTCTAATGGTTCTACTGTAAAATTATATTTAAATTCCGTTGAAGTTGGCACAGGCTCGGTTTCAACAACTAATACAAGTCAAAATATTTTAATAGGGGATAGCACTACATGGACAACAAATTATGACGGTTTAATAAACCAAGTGCGAATATTTAATAAAGAAGCAAGTTCTTCAGAAATTACAACTCTTTATAACGAAACATCTTCTACAATTAATACTCTGCAAGTATTGGGTGATACCAGTTGTGTAGCAGCATATCCTTTAGGGACTAATGCAAATGATCTTAGCACTAATTACAACGGCACGGCATTAAATATAACATTTAATCAGCCTGGTCATTTAAATAGAAACACAAACGGAACAATAGAAAGCACAGTTAGTGCATCACAAGAATCTGGATTTAGTATTGTTAAATATACTGCAACAGGTACAATTATAACTAATACCGTGGGGCATGGGCTCACCACCAAACCTAGCTTAATTATTCAAAAAGGCCTAGGTGGAGGGATGAATTGGTTTGCAATTACAGATATTATTGACGGTAGTTTTGATTATTTAATGTTAAATTCTAATGCAGCTAAAGCAGATATGACTGGAGGTTATGCTAATTTTAGTATAGATGACACAACATTTACTAATTGGTATTCTAATACAAGCGGTGATGTAATAACATATTGTTTTGCAAATGTAGATGGTTATCAACGCATAGGCTCTTATACTGGGAATGGGTCAGCTAATGGGCCTTCTGTTTATACAGGATTTGAGCCTGCATTTGTAATGATAAAAAGAACAGACGTTGCAGATAATTGGTTAATATTTGACCAGCCCAGAAATACCGCATTGTTTCCAAATGATTCTAGTGCCGAACTATCAGGGTATAATGGGCTTTTAACATTTATGACTAATGGATTTAGCATTAATACTACAGATAATTCGATGAATAATTCTAGTGGGAACTATATATTCATGGCTATAGCTGCTAATCCAGATACTACAGCACCAACTAAAGCTAATAGTTTTAAAACTAAACTTTTTACTCCTACAACTAGCTCAAGTGCATTATCTGTTACAGGTTTTGGATTCAAACCTGATTTTGTATGGGCAAAATATCGTGGTACAGGAAGTGGCTACGCCTTACAATCCCATTATTTGTATGATACTGTAAGAGGTATTAATTCTAGAATCTTTAGTAATACCAACGCCGCTGAATCTACTGCTAATTATGTACAATCCTTTGATTCAGATGGTATAACATATGTAAATAATTTGTTTAATAGAACAGGAACTAATTCATGTGTAGCTTGGGGTTGGAAAGCTTTAGACCACGATAGAAATTTAGCCGCTATAAATACAGATGGGAATATTCCAAGTATAGTTAGTGCAAATCCAGCAGCAGGATTTAGTATAGTTACTTATAGTCCTAATAATACAGTTGGTATGTCTATAGGGCATGGTTTGAGTCAAGCTCCTTCAATAGTATTTACTAAAAGATTAGATACTTCTCAGGATTGGGGAATTTATACTAATGCAACTACAGGCAATACTACAACTAACTGGTTATCTTTAAATGATAATGATGCTTATGGGGCTGGTAGTTTTATGACTTTAAATCCTACTACTTTAGAGCTTCCCCAAACAGGTGCATTTTGGGCTTCACCCTCTTCAAATCAAGTAGCATACTGTTTCCACTCTGTTCCGGCATACAGTAAAGTAGCATATTATACTGGGACGGGTAGTGCTTTTAATGTAACCTTAGGATTTACTCCTGGCTGGGTGCTTATTAAAAGAGCTGATGGAGCTGGAAGTTGGACTATTTTTGATAATCAAAGATCTAATGGGTTTGGACTTAGCCCTGACGATAATTATGGAAGTGCTTCGGGTGGTTATGATTACTCTAGCCTAATACAATTATCAGGAACTGGAGCTGCAGGAAAAATAGAACATCTAGGTGCATCTGGTACACTTAATACCGCTGGGGATAGATATATTTATTTAGCATTTTCAGCATAAAATTTAATTTAATATGGCAAAAAAACGTTTTAAAGATACCGGCGTTGGAAAATTCTTATTAGAAAAAATACCTAACGTCGTTGGTGCAATAGCAGGTGATACACCGGTAGGTTCTGTAATACAAGCTATTATAGGTGGCTCTGATATGTCAGAAGCTGATAAAAAAATTGCACTTAAAAAATTAGATATTGAAAGAGCTGAAATAGATGGTACAACAAGACGCTGGGTAGCAGATGCAACTTCAGGTTCATGGCTTGCGGCAAATGTTCGTCCTTTAACTTTAGTTTTTTTAACAGTAAGTTANGTAGCCGGCTGGTATATGGGCTACCCTTTAGATTCTATAACCGGTCTTCTTACAATNGTAATTGGAGGTTATTTNGGATCGCGCGGAGTAGAAAAAGTATTTGGAAANAGTAAACATAAATAAAAGATGCAAGACCTTAAAATATACGGGATCTCTGTAAGCGGAATAACATTTTCTTTTCTGCCGGATATAAATCCAATGCTACAAACTGTAGTATTAATTTTAACTATCGTTTATACTGTTATAGGTATAACACAGAAATTAAGAAAATAAAATGAAATATTTTAATAAATCTGAATTTAGTAATTTTGAAATGATGGATGAAAAGCTTTTATCTATGTTAGATGAAATGCGTGAAATTTATGGTCATCCAATTAAAATTACATCAAGCTATCGAAGCCCTGAACATCCAATAGAAGCTGCAAAAAAACAACCAGGTGAACATTCATATGGTGCAGCAGTTGATATTGTAAGNGANAGTGGTGGNAAAACNTTTAGACTAGTTAAAGCTGCTATTGAAGTAGGTTTTACTAGAATAGGCATTAGCAGAAAAAAAGGATTTATACATTTAGGAATTGGCTATCCAGGCGCTCCTGAAAAAACAATTTGGACATATTAATAAAAATTTAATGAAATTAATTAGAAAAATATCTATTGGCCAAGATTACAAGAATGAAGCAATGCATTATTCTGTAGGTCAAGAGGTTTATGGTGGACATACAATATGTGATATATTACAAGAAGAAAATTGCTATAAAATATTTATTAAAAAAAATGACGAGATATTACCTTGGAAGCATTTTAATAANAATATGGCTATTTCAGTAGAGTATAATTTAGATTATTAAATTGCACTCAGTATACAATTATATCATTAAATGTGATAATAGGTACAATAACTCTAAAAAAATAGAAGACAAGGAGCTAATNTTAAATACTGAAATTACAGAAAGAGATTATCAATTTGTTAATAGAATAGGCACTATAATAGCAACGCCGTTGCTTATAAAAACGCCGGCTAAAAAAGGTGATAAAGTTATTTTGCATCATAATGTATTTAGAAGATGGTACGATATAAGAGGTATTGAAAAAAATTCATCTGCGTTCATAAATGAAAATGAATANATAGTATCACCAGAAGAAGTATTNGCTTACAAAANAAGAAGTAAATGGAATTGTTTTGATAACTTTTGTTTTGTTAAGCCAATAACTGAAGAATCAAAATGGGACGGTTTAAAAGAAAAAGAATTNCAAGGAGTNCTTGTGTATAGCAATAAGTATTTAAANNGTTTAGGGCTATCCNAAGGCGACCTGGTNGGGTTTAAACCTAATTCTGAATACGAGTTTAATATAGATGGCCAAAAANTGTACAGAATTTTATCAAATTATATAAGCATAAACTATGGCGAGAAAACAAAGAATTATTGATGCTGCTGAAAAAGCTTTAGTAGAACTTGAAAAAGTTATTAGACAAGAAATAAATTTACAAGAATTAGATCCTGAAAAAGCTAAAATAGCNGCACAAGCAAAATGGGTNGCAATTGATGACTCATTAAANATTNTAGANAANATTGAACAATTATCTGAAGATAAACAAGANAAAAAATCTNAAAAGTTTTTAGGTGTAGAAGATAGAATTAAATAATGTATAAACAAAATTTATATTCAATTCATACAGACCATTTAGACGATAAAAAAGTAAAAAATAAAAACAAACATAAAAAATACGATTACGGATATAATGAGGATTTAGATTGTGTAGTAATAAGTAAAGANGGNACTATAGGTGATATATATGAAATNCAAGGCCTAAAGATAGCAATACCTAAAACTCCNNATAAAGTATANGGATNTGAAATTAAAAAAGAAGATCAAGTATTTACACAAAGGGAAAGGCCTGAATCTTTAAATAGAATAAAAAGTATATATGATTTCAANCTCAATAAAGAAAATGTTAAAGAAAAATATTATAAGTATATTAACGAAGAGTTTGATCGCCGTAATGATGGTTACTGGTTTATGTGTAACGGCACAAAAACCTACCTTACAGGATCGCACTATATGTATCTTAATTGGACAAAAATTGATGTGGGTGCACCCGACTTTAGACAAGCAAACAAAATATTCTTTTATTTTTGGGAAGCATGCAAAGCAGANCCCAGATGTTATGGAATGTGCTATCTCAAAAACAGACGGTCTGGTTTTTCCTTCATGGCAAGTTCAGAAGCAGTTAACATTGCAACGACTACTAAAGATTCAAGATTTGGTGTGTTGTCAAAAACAGGGGCAGANGCTAAAAAAATGTTTACTGATAAGATTGTACCAATATCCACAAATTACCCGTTCTTTTTTAAGCCAATACAAGATGGGATGGAAAGACCAAAAACAGAAATCTCTTATAAAGTACCATCAAGAAAGCTTACAAGGAATTCACTTAAAAGNACAGACACAGAAGAGGTTGAAATTGGGAAAGGGCTTGACACTACTATTGACTGGAAAAACACCGGGGACAACTCCTATGATGGAGAAAAACTTAAACTCTTGGTACATGATGAATCAGGGAAGTGGGAGCGTCCGGATAATATTTTAAATAACTGGAGAGTAACTAAAACATGCTTACGATTAGGTTCAAAAATTGTAGGTAAGTGTATGATGGGATCAACGTCTAACGCTTTGAATAAAGGTGGAGATAATTTTAAAAAACTTTACTATGACTCAGACGTTACAAAAAGAAATCGCAATGGTCAGACTTCAAGCGGATTATATGCTTTGTTCTTACCTATGGAATGGGGCTACGAAGGATTTATTGACAAGTATGGNTATCCTGTCTTCNACAGCCCACAGAAAGCGNTTNAAGGAATTGATGGTGAAAAAATANACACAGGAGTTATTGAGNATTGGGAAAACGAGGTTGAAGGNTTAAAAAATGATTCNGATAGTTTAAATGAATATTATAGACAATTTCCTCGTTCAGAAAANCANGCNTTTAGAGATGAAACATTAAANTCNTTATTTAATCTTACTAAGATATATGAGCAAATAGATTTTAATGAAGANATGNNATNTNAAGGNNANGTTGNTANAGGGNAATTTTAGTTGGGAAAAAGGNATTAAAGATTCNAAAGNAANTTGGNTACCACAAAAAAANGGNAGATTTNANNTAAGCTGGNTNCCACCTAANNNTTTACAAAANAATNTANTAGAAAAAAANGGTATAAAATATNCTGGTAATGATGGNTTAGGTGCTTTTGGNTGTGACTCATATGANATATCAGGAACAGTAGGAGGTGGTGGTTCAAACGGAGCGCTGCATGGATTAACTACTTTTTCAATGGTTAGTGATGTACCTATTAATAAGTTTTTTTTAGAATACGTTGCAAGACCTCAAACCGCTGAAATATTTTTTGAAGATGTGTTAATGGCGTGTTCGTTTTATGGAATGCCAATATTGGCTGAAAATAATAAACCAAGACTTTTATATTATTTTAAAAGAAGAGGTTATAGAGGGTTTTCAATGAACAGACCTGACAAATTAAAATCTAATTTATCTAAAACAGAACTTGAATTAGGCGGTATACCTAATACGTCTGAAGACATAAAACAAGCTCATGCCGCGGCTATAGAGTCATACATAGAAGAATATGTTGGCAAAAAAGAAAATAACCATGGTAATATGTATTTTCAAAGAACACTTGAAGACTGGGCAAAATTTGATATATTAAAAAGAACTGCATTTGATGCGTCTATTAGCAGTGGATTAGCAATAATGGCATGCAGAAAACATATGTATAGACCAGCAATGGAAAAACAAACAAAAAAATTAGATTTTTCTTTTTCTAAATATAAGAATGAGGGATTAAGAAGCGAATTAATTAAATAAATATGGCAAAAACTACAGGGCAAGTTGCACAGTTTCCAAGCCAAGCTGTATCAGACTCAGAGAAAAAAACATCTGAGTATGGTTTAAAAGTGGCCAGGGCAATAGAACAAGACTGGTTTAATAAAGACCGAGGTAACGGCAGGTATTTCCAAGCTAGAGATGAATATCATAGATTACGACTTTATGCTAGAGGAGAACAATCAATAGGAAAATATAAAGATGAATTTGCTATAAACGGTGATTTATCTTATTTAAATCTTGATTGGAAACCTGTACCTATCATTCCTAAGTTTATAGACATAGTAGTTAATGGTATGCAAGACAGACTTTTTTCAGTAACAGCTTTTGCACAAGATACTATAGCTACTGGTAAAAGAACAAAATTTGTTGAAAATATACAAAGAGATTTAGCAGCAAAAGAAATATTAGCTCAACTAGAAGCTGAAGTTGGGGTTAATGCTCGAAATGTTCCTGAAAAAGATTTACCAGCAAATACAGAAGAACTTGAACTTTATATGCAATTAAATTATAAACAAGGAATTGAAATTGCACAAGAACAAGCTATTGATAATATATTTTTAAGAAATAAATATAATGAATTAAAAAGAAGATTAGATTACGATTTAGCTGTGTTAGGTATTTCAGCAGCAAAACATACGTTTAATAATACTGATGGGATTGTTTTAGATTATGTTGATCCAGCTAATTTAATTTGGTCTTATACTGAAGATCCTAATTTTGAAGATTGTTATTATTTCGGAGAAGTTAAAAAAATAAAAGTTAATGAATTAAAAAAACAATTTCCTAATTTAGATAATGAACAAATATATGAGTTAACTAAAAAAGGCTCTAATTATACATCTTATAATGATATAAGTGATTATAATAATAACTATGAAGATGACTATAATACTTTGACTGTATTATATTTTAATTGGAAAACATGGGAGAATGATGTATACAAAATAAAAGAAACTTCTTCCGGCGCAAGCAAAGCTATTGAAAAAGATGATTCTTTTGATCCACCAAAAGATAAAAGAACTAGATTTCAAAAAGTTGCACAAACCAGAGAAGTAGTATATGAAGGTGTATTTATTTTAGGAACAGATATTGTTTTAAAATGGGAAAAAGCAAATAATATGATTCGCCCAAAATCTAATGCCAATAAAGTTATAATGAATTATATTGTAAGTGCTCCAAGATTATATAAAGGCAATGTAACTTCTCTTGTTTCAAAAATGACTCCTTATGCGGATTTAATACAATTAACACATTTAAAGTTACAGCAAGCCATTCAAAGAATGACACCCTCTGGTGTATATATTGATGCTGATGGTTTAGCTGAAATAGACCTTGGTAATGGCACAAGTTATAATCCCCAAGAAGCTTTAAATATGTATTTTCAAACAGGTTCTATAATTGGTAGATCATTAACTGTTGATGGAGATCCTAATCAGGGTAAAGTTCCTATACAAGAATTACCCGGTGGAGGGGGTAATCAAATACAGGTTTTAATAGCAGCATATAACCAGTATCTACAAATGATACGTGATATTACCGGACTTAATGAAGCAAGAGATGGTTCTGATCCAGATCCAAAAGCTTTAGTAGGAGTACAAAAATTAGCGGCTGCAAATAGTAATACGGCAACAAGA
Organism: Flammeovirgaceae bacterium; assembly: GCA_002702205.1. Taxonomy (GTDB): domain Bacteria; phylum Bacteroidota; class Bacteroidia; order Cytophagales; family MED-G16; genus MED-G16. The sequence continues at coordinate 13,091 of NZYP01000063.1, forward strand.
CATATATTACACAGTAGTATGTTTATTACTTTGTCGTTAGCTGAAGCAATTTCTTTAAGGTTTAAAGATGTTTTAAATTATCATCCTCAAAAAGAAGGGTTTATTTCTGCTTTAGGAAAATTTGCTGTAGGATCTTTAGAAGAATTAAAAGATTTGCATTTACATGATTTTGGTATATTTTTAGAATTAGAACCAGATGAAGAAGAAAAAGCTTTATTAGAAAATAATATTCAAGTTGCTTTATCACAAGGAAGTATATTTTTAGAAGATGCAATTGATGTTAGAAATACACATAATACAAAGCTTGCTAATCAATTGTTAAAATTTAGAAGAATAAAAAAACAACAAGCTGACCAAGCACAAGCTCAAGCTGCTAGTGTAGCCCAAGCAGAAGCCCAAGGACAAGCTCAAATACAAATTGAACAAGCTAAAGCACAGGCTGAACAAATAAAAACAGAGTCTAAAATACAAATTCAAAGTACTACAGCGGAGCTTGACATAAAAAAATTAGAAGTTGAAGCACGAACTAAAAAACAATTAATGCAGTTTGAATTTGATTTAAATGTTAAATTAAAACAATTAGAATTAGAAGCACAAAAAGAATTAGTTGAAAAACAAAATAGAAGTAAAGAAAAAATTTCTATTAATAAAGTGCAGGGGCCACCCCGAACAGAAAAACCTAAAAAATCTTTTGAATCTAAAGGGAATGATGTATTAGGTGGGTTTGATTTATCAAGATTTGAACCTAAGTAAACAATAGTTTAATTATTTTATTATATATTATGGAAGAACAAGTACAAGTTAAAGCGGTTGAAGACAAAAAAGAAACTTCACCACAAGAAAAAGAAGCCGCTGTTTTAGAAACAGCTGTAAAAGAAGGGGAAGTAAGCCCTAATTATGGTTTGCAACCTGATGGTGTTTATAAAGTAAATTTAGATAAACCACAAAAACCAAAAGAAGATGCCATTCAAAAGCAAAGCACAAATGAGGTATCTGTACGCGACGGATCCGAAACTAGCGAAAAGGTTCAAAAAGAAAACAAAGAAAAGCTTGAAGAGCCTGCCGGAAAAAATAAACAAGAAAAAGAAAATACGAGTAACAAAGAAGAACCGAAGAAAGAAATAGAATCGCCTTTAGAACTTGTTACAAATGAAAAAAATACAACTGACGAAGCACGAGTAGATACAAGCATTAAAGAGCCCGAGCCCGTACAGGAACAAAAAGAAATATTACCGGAAGCTAAAACACAAGAGCTTCCAGAAAATGTAGACAATCTTATAAAGTTTATGAAAGAAACTGGTGGTAGTCTTGAAGATTATGTTAATCTTAATAAGGACTTTTCATCAATGGACAACGTATCTCTTTTAAGAGAATATTATAAGTCTACAAAACCTCATCTTGATTCTGAAGATTTAAGTTTTTTAATGAATAAAAATTTTTCATATGATGAAGAAACAGATGAACCAACAGATATAAAAGCTAAAAAATTAGCTTTTAAAGAAGAACTTTATAATGCCCAAAAGCATTTTGATAATTCTAAGAAACAATATTATGCAGATCTTAAGTTAAGAAAGCAACAAGATATTGATCCTAAGTATATTAAAGCAATGGAGTATTATAATAATAAGCAACAAGAACAAGAAGATTGGTCAAAGCAACAAAAAGTATTTTTAGATCGAACAGAAAAAGTTTTCAATAAAGATTTCAAAGGTTTTGATTTTCAGGTTGGTGAAAACAAATATCGATTTAAAATAGACAATACAGAAAATGTAAAAAAACACCAGTCAGATTTGAAAAACTTCATTAATGAATATGTTGCTGAAGATGGAACTTTAGGTAATGCTAATGATTATCATAAAGCATTATTTGCAGGACGAAATGCTGATAAAATAGCTAATCACTTCTATGAGCAAGGCCGTGCCGACGCTATAAAAGAAGCTGCTAAAAAAGCTAATAATATTGACATGACTCCTCGAACAGATAATTCTGTAGTTACTACATCTTCAGGCGATAAAATTAGAGTTGTTTCAGGTAATTCTTCGGATAAGTTGCGCATTAAATTTAAACAATAATAACAACTTAAAAATTTTAAAATATGGCTTTTACAAGTGGTGTTCCCGCTGCCTTACAACCAACTCAAACTAAGGCACTATATTCAGGGAACTATATCGATTTCACTGATTCAAGTTTTAATCAGTGGGCTCAACAATTTTTACCAGATGTATACGAGCAAGAAGTTGAAAGATATGGAAACAGATCTATCGGTTCTTTCTTACGTATGGTATCTGCGGAGATGCCTTCTACTTCAGATCAAATTATTTGGACTGAGCAAGGTAGATTGCACACAAGATATGCAAATATCGTTTATTTAAGTAATGCTGGAACTATGCCTACTAGTGGTACAACTCCAGGAACTGCTTCTGCAGTAACTACAGGTGGTAGTGTTGGAAACTTTTTTGTACCAACAGC
>NZYP01000064.1 GCA_002702205.1 Flammeovirgaceae bacterium
CAGGTTGATAAGTCATTTAAAAATTCTTTTTTGACTTTTGGAATTGGATCTAATAAAATTAATTATGACTGGGTTAATGAAACTGAATCAAGTTCCTTAAGTTATAAAACAAAAACCATAATATCTCCAAGATTATCCTATAATCACAATTTAAAAAATATCTCAATATTCGGAAATATAAGTCATGGTTTTTCTTCCCCGAATATAGATGAGACTCTCGATGAAAATGGGATAGTAAACCCAGATATTAAACCCGAAACTGGGTGGAATTATGAGCTAGGACTTATAGGATCTACAATTGATAATTCTCTTTCTTATAACCTTAATCTCTACTATATGGATATTAAAAATTTACTTGTAGCACAAAGGACAAGTTTCGATACTTTTACAGGAGTAAACGCTGGTAGAACAACCCATCCTGGCTTAGAAGCAACAATAAATTTTCCATTACTTAGAAGTGAAAACCTAACTATTACTTCATCAAATAATTTCTCTAAGTATTGGTATATCTTCAAAGATTTTAATAATAGAGGAACTGACTACTCTCAAAATAAATTAACTGGTGTACCTTCCCATTCTATATTCTCAAAAATTAAGTTTGATTTAAAGAATTATCTAGTACAAATTTCATTTCAAAATGTAGGAAAAATACCTATGAATGATTCAAATGAGTTATTTACAGATTCTTACTCAGTTATTGACTTAAAATTATCAAAACTATATTCTTTAAAAAATTTAGGAATTAATATATCAACAGGCATAAATAATTTATTTGATGAAAGATATGCATCTGGCATTGTTATTAATGCAAGAGGGTTCGGTGGTAGAGATCCTAGATTTTATTATCCAGGATTGCCAAGAAATTATTTTATATCTTTATCTATAAACATTTAAATAAATTGGATATAAAAAAGATAAAGTCTTATGGTTTAGAGTCATTTGTTATATTATTTAGTATAATATTATCATTTTATATTGAGGGCAGAAGAGATCTAGCTGAAAAGAATTCAAATAAAAACAAGTTAATTACTGATCTAATAAATACAATTAATGAAGATCTCAAGCAACTTGATTATATAAAATCAGAGATGAATAGATCCTCAAAAATAATCAATGAGATCCAAGGTGATATTTCCTCAAGAAAAAATATTCTAACTGAAAAAATGATAATTGATAAGCTCACTGAAACGAATGTTTCATACTCATACTTTGCCCAAAAAGGAATCTTCAACCAGTTAATAGCTACGGGAAGCTTCGAGCTTATTGAAAAACAAGAATTAAAACTTTTATTATTAAAGATATATAATCATCAAAATGATAGAAATAATGCTATTTCAATACTCATTGATAACTTTTCAATTGATTTCTTAAATCAAATTTATTCTAAATTCAGAATAGATATTGATCAAAATAATATGGAAGGCGAAATATATGGAATAAAACAACTTACTAATTATCAGTTCAATGAGGAATATTATTATTCTGATGATTTTTTTGGATTATTAACAAGAGCTGAAATTTATGTAAATAATTATTCTAGACTTATAAACGATATAAGTAAAAACCTTGAACAAGCTAAAATTTATGCAGAGTACGAAATAAAAGACTAGTACATAAGGTACTTTTTAGAATTATTTTTCCAACCTGTTTGAGACTTAAATTCAACAAAAAATATTTTTAAATCAGCCTGGGACTTATAATCTACAAAATAGATCTTTTTATCAGCTTGCGATTTATAACTTACAAAATACCACATACCTTGATTTCCTTTTGCCTGAGATTCATAATCTAATTTAAATACTAATAAATCAGCCTGAGATTTGTAATCGGTAACAAATACATTTATATCAGCCTGAGATTTGTTATCAACACTAAATATCTTTTGACTAAATAAGGAATTACCTAATAATAATAAATATGATAATATTATAAATTTCAAAATTTAATAATCATTTATTTTCTTCCAAAGATGACATGATTGAAAATGTCATAGTATTTGCAGATTTAGCATACTTTAGTGCTTCTCTTGTCTCTTTTTTTATTTCTTCTAATTCAAAAGAGGTATACTCTAATCTTGAAGTAATATCATTTAATTTATTTCTAGTATCATAGTTTTGATAAGCTAAAATTAATAGCCCAAAAAAAGTTAAATTTTGGAAGTTAAAATAACTTCTATTTCTTAAAAAGTTTCTCATATTAAAAATATATTATGTGTTTATTTATAAGTAATTAGATTTTTTAATCAAATTTTTTGAACTAAAAATAGATAAAATATATTATTATGTTAATATCTTAAAATAGAATTAAATTTTATATCTTAAAATAAAAAAATGATTAATTATACCCTATCTGCATTATTTATAATTTTTTCAAATATAATTTTTGAAAATAATTTAAAAGGGCTTTGGAAATCAACTGATGATAATTTAGTTCAATATCTTAGGTTTAATGATGACGGATCATTGACAGAAATAATCGAAAATCAAACAAAGGATTACAGGTATAAAAAAAGTGAAAGTTTTATTGAAATAGAACTTGAAAATGGAAGCTCAATTGAGAGTTCATTTTACATAGTATCAGATACTCTAACAATTCAATATTTCGAGGATGGTAAATCTGTAAGAAATCAATACGTTAGAAAAAAACTAGCTCTTTAAGTGAAAAACAAAAAAGAACAATCAAAAGGTCTAATAGCTCAGATAGCTAGAAGAAAAAATACAACAAAAATTAAACCATCAGGAAAAATTTACAAGAGATCAAAAAAAATAGATGATGAATAAATTATTTTTAATTGCATGCCTTCTAATCCCAAATTTACTTTTATCACAAAGTGATGAAAAAATTAAAAAAACAACATATTCTATAATTCAGAGTAATTGGGACAGGTTTTTTGAGATGCTTTCAATACCTAATGACGGATATGATACACCAAATATTGAAAAGAATATAATATGGTGTGAGGAAACATTTACAGAACTTGGTTTTGATGTTGAAAGGGTAATGGCAGAAAGCACTAGCCCAATGATGCCAAATCATCCGCTATTAATTGCAAATAAGTTTATCTCAAAAAATTATAAAACTGTTCTGATTTACTTTCATATGGATGGTCAACCCGTTGATCCTAGTAAATGGAACCAAGAAAATCCATTTATTCCCATACTTTCTGAAAATATANATGGTANGTGGNTNGAAATAGAAAGAGATAAAATCAAAAACAATCCAAATCCAGATTGGAGAATTTTTGGTAGATCAACTAGTGATGATAAAGGACCCCCNATGATGTTAGTTAATGCANTAGAGGTTCTTGAAAANCTGAATAANGAACCTAAATTCAATATNAAATTGATTATTGATTTTCAAGAGGAAATGGGTTCACCAACGGTTGTGAGTGCNGTNTCTCTTCATAAAGAAAAACTGNAGTCTGATTTTCTTTTGATTATTGATGGTCCAAGACACCCTTCAAATAAACCAACTTTAACATTTGGAGCAAGAGGTATTAGTAGAATCACACTCACATCATTCGGACCAATTAAACCACAACATAGTGGACACTTTGGTAATTATGCACCAAATCCGGCAATGAACTTATCAAAAATTCTTTCATCGATGAAGGATTATGATGGTAGAGTTGTAATTCCTGGATTTTATGATGGAGTAACGTTCAGTGATGAAATTAAATTAGTCATGGATGCAGTTCCAGACGATGAAAATCAAATAAAAAAAGAACTAATGGTAGCCTCAGCTGATAAAGTAGGAAAAAATTATCAGGAAGCAATACAATATCCATCTCTAAATGTTAGGGGCTTACAATCAGGCTGGGTTAGAAAAGAGGTTAGAACAATAGTTCCAGACATAGCAATTGCTGAAATTGATGTAAGACTAGTAAAAGAAAGTAATCCAGAAAGACTACTTAACTTAATAAAGAATCATATAATAAATGAAGGTACATATGTTATTGAAAATAGAGATCCTACAGATGAAGAAAGATTAACCAAAAAAAACATAATTAGGTTTGACTCAAAAGTAAGTTACTTAGCGTACAGGACAGAGATTGATTCTCCTATTGGAAATTGGGCAACCAAAGCGTTGAAAAAAGCATTTAGTGAAGATCCTATAAAGAAAAGAACTTCAGGTGGATCAATACCTATATCTCCATTTGTGACTACATTAAATGTTCCAGCTCTAACATACCCGTCAGTAAATAAAGATAATAACCAACACAGTCCTAATGAAAATATTAGAGTAGGTAACTTTATTGATGGAACATTAGGCATGGTTTACCTCCTATTAGAAAAAATTGATTAATATCTATCAGGTATAATCAACCAGGCAATAAGGTAAATAAATATTCCCCCACCAAACATAAAGAAAAAGGCAATAAACAACAGTCTAAAAATTACAGGATCAATCTCAAAATATTCACCTAAACCTGAACATACTCCTCCTAAAATTCCATTAAAACTATCTCTAAAAACTCTTTTCATTTGATTCTAATTTAGAGAAAATGTAATTAAAACGCACCTGAGTAGATAAATTTCTAACTGAACTTCCAAAACCACCAGCCGGTCTAATATTTAATATTCCGTAGGAAATATAAATACCTAAACTAAAATCTGTTTGGTTATAAGATATTCCACCTTGAGCACCAATGTCTAAAGGCTTTAACTTATCGTCATAATTATTACCTATATTTCCATAAACCTTAGACTTAGTGATGTTATTTTTTAAGTATTCTTTAAAAGCTATTCCTATATAAGGACCTACTTCTATCGCAAATTGTTTAGAGGAATAATATTTCAATCTAAAAGGTATTTCAAAGTATTTATAGTAAGATTTGACTCTTACTCCTGTTTGATTTATAGTAAAACCTTTTGTTGAATAATTTATCTCAAACAATAGGCTGTAATCATCTTTAATTAAATACTCAGTATTTAATCCAAATGCTAGACCTGGGAGAAAGCCTCTTCCATTATTGAATTGGTCCGAAGTGTTTGAGTTGACGATGGTGGAAAAATTAAATCCTGTATTTAATCCCAACTTAATTTTATCCGTATATCCTTTAAATTGAAAAAAAAATAAAAGTATTACTAAATAAAACTTTATTTTTGAATTGATCATATCAATAATTTAATGAATATTATATCATTATGCTATCAGTAAAAAGACTTAATCTTGATTCTTCATGGTCTATTAATTTTAATACAGTGAATTTTATTGTAGATCCGTGGTTAGTTGGATCAGAGATTGATGGTTTCAAATGGCTAAACGAAGCATGGCATATTAAAGATCCTGTTAAGATTGAGGATTTACCAGAATTTAAATTTTTAATGATATCCCAAAATTATGAGGATCACTGCCACATTGAAACTTTAAAAAATATTTCTGACAAAAAGCCAATAATAGCAACAGAATTAGCCTATAAAAAAATATTAAAACAGTTCCCAAATAGAGAAATAACTTTAATGGAAGAAAATAAAAAAACCTCATTTGAGAAACTTACATTCATTTCTTTAAGGCCAGATAAAATTCTTGATCCAATTTACTTTGCTGTTGTGATAATAAATGATAAAAATGAGGCAATATTTTATGCTCCCCATGGGTTTGTATTAAGTGATGAACAATTAGAACTTATTAAAGACATAGATATTAGTTTGCTCATTACAACCTTTACACATTTTAAAATACCAAAAATTATGGGAGGAGATGTAAATCCGGGAATGGAAAATGTCTACGAACTTTATAAACAACTTTCTCCAAAGAAAACTATAAATACTCATGACGAAGAAAAGAAGGCAAAAGGATTAGTTTCTGCTTTAGCAAAAATAAAATACGCTGACTATGATAAAATTGAATCCAATAATGATATTAATTTTATAAGAATTGATAACTATAAAAAAACCACAATCAGTTGATCTCAAATCTCATAATTTTATTACTATCTATCGTAAATGTAAAAGATGAGATTCCTTTAGATGAGCTAGTGGGCAATTGGGAGAGAGTATGTATTGAAAATGATGCTCTTGGATTTCAAGTTTCACACTGTAACTTTTTTGGAGATAAAAAAATGTATATTAATGAGTGGAATTATATTGAGATGACATTTAAAAATGGGGAAAGGCGCTTTTATGATTTTAAATTAGATGGAGATAAAATTAAAATTTTTTATAAGTACCGAGAAAATATTGAGAGTGTTATAAGTGTCAATGGAGATACTCTTAAAATCGAATCAAACAAAGTATATAATGAAATGATGAACAGAAAATATGAAGCAAATATCAACAGAATTTATTTCGTGAGATCCGATTAAATTATAGAATTCATCAGAAAAAAATGAGAAATTGAGCCTAAAAGCACAAATATATGCCATATGACATGGTTATATTTCAGTTGATCCATCGAGTAAAATACAGCTCCAACAGAATAAAAAATACCACCAATTACCATTAAAGTTATTTCATAATATGTAAATGAAACCAATACTGTTTTAAATTCTATGATTATTAACCAACCCATTATTAAATAAAATATCAGGGATAAATTCTTAAAATAATTAAAGAAAAATACTTTATGAATAACACCAATAAATGCCATAAACCAGATTATAATAAGTATTTTTTCACCAATTAAACTGTTTATATTTAAAAGTATAGGAGGTGTGTATGAACCTGCAATTAATAAATAAATACTAACATGATCTAGCTTTTGTAGAGAGTTTGAATGCTTATTATCAATAAAATAATGATAAATACTAGATGACCCAAACATAAAAATAAGAGAAAATCCATAGATTATAGATGATAATAATTTTTCATCTAAAGGATAAATAAGAGACTTATTTACTAAAAAGAAAGTACCTAAAAGACTAAGTAAAAAACCAAATCCATGGGTTTGATAATTTAACTTTTTCTCAAAATTTGACTCTATTCTTTCACTCAAAATTTTATATATAATTGGATAAAATATTATTTATTGATTTATATATATTTAAATTATCAATCAAATGAGAATTTATATAACAATCTTAATTCTATCAATATTTAGTGTCGAAATTTATTCTCAAAATAAAATTAGAGCTAGAGATTTAGGAATACCATTTAATGGAAATCCAGGAAAATATAACTCGATTACTGATGTTGAAGGAATTCTTGTGGGACATGAGACTATAATAGAAGGAGATGGAAATTTGATTGTTGGTAAAGGTCCAGTTAGGACTGGCATAACTTCTATATTACCGAGAGGAATGAATTATGACCCAGTATTTGCAGGATGGTACTCTTTAAATGGAAATGGTGAAATGACAGGCACAACCTGGGTAGAAGAATCAGGATTCTTAGAAGGTCCAATAATGATAACAAATACTCATAGTGTTGGTGTAGTTAGGGATGCAGTTATAGAATGGAGCTATAAAAATAAATTTTACAAAACGCTTTATAATATTAAGGATTTATTCTGGACATTGCCTGTTGTAGCTGAGACATATGACGGATCACTAAATGATATTAACGGTTTTCATGTTAAGAAAGAACATGCTTTTAGTGCACTTAATAATGCAAGAGGTGGAATGATAAGTGAGGGAAATGTTGGAGGTGGTACAGGGATGATTTGTCATGGATTTAAAGGAGGTATTGGCACATCATCAAGAAAAATAGCTTTAAAAGAAAAAGAGTATACTCTCGGAGTTTTAGTTCAAGCAAACTATGGAAATAGAGAGGAATTAACTATCGCAGGGGTACCTGTTGGTAAAGAAATTAAAAATTTACAACCAAAAATTACTTTTGGTGAAATAAGACAAGGTTTAGGGTCAATAATTGTAGTGGTAGCAACAGATGCACCTTTACTTCCGAATCAATTGAAAAGATTGTCAAGAAGAGTTCCAATAGGAATATCTCGAGTTGGGGGTTTTGGCTCAAACGGTTCAGGAGATATTTTTATTACTTTCTCTACTGCAAATTCAGGAGCATATAATAGAGAGCAAATAAAAAATGTTAATTTTTTGCCAAATGATCTTATGAATCCATTCTTAAATGCTACTGCACAGGCAACAGAAGAAGCTATAATCAATGCATTAGTATCAGCTGAGACAATGACAGGTATAAATAATAATACAGTATATAAATTACCTCATGATGAATTAATAAATACCTTAAAAAAATACAATAGGTTAAAATGAACAAAAAAATAGAAAATTTTATTGGAGGAAAATTTCAAAACTCAGAAAATGATACAATTCCTATATATAATCCTCAACAAGGAAACATAATTGGTGATGTTGTTAACTCATCAAATGATGATTTGAAATTAGCAATTAAATCTGCTCTCTCAGCACATAAGATCTGGTCAAATTTTACATTAAAAGAAAGAGCTGAAATTTTTTATGAGTTCAGAAATCAATTAATCAAAAATTTAGATTCTCTCTCAAAATTAATAGTTGAAGAAAATGGAAAAATATTAAATGAAGCTAAAGCTGAGGTTTTAAAAGGAATTGAACTTACAGAGTTTGCTTGTTCAATGCCTCAGATAATTAGTGATGAAATACAAGAAGTCAGTAAAGGAGTTGAATGCAGATCATCTCATGAATCAATTGGAATAGTAGCATCAATAGCTCCATTTAATTTCCCTATTATGGTTCCGCTTTGGACAATACCAAATGCCCTTATTTTAGGAAATTGTATGGTCTTTAAACCGTCTGAACAAACTCCTATAGGAGTATCTAAAATTGCAGAGTTATTAAAATTATCTGGTTTACCTGATGGTGTTTTTAATGTAATAAATGGAGACAAAAAAATTGTTGAAGCGATATGTGAGAATGATGACATATCGGCAATTTCATTTGTTGGTTCGACTAAAATTGCCAAAATTGTCTACCAAATGTCAACACAAAATTTAAAAAGATGTATTGCACTGGGTGGAGCTAAAAATCATTTAATTGTCTTACCAGATGCAGACAAAGAAATGGCATCTAACGATATTCTTGCCTCTATGTCAGGATGTTCCGGACAAAGATGTATGGCAGCATCAGCAATGGTTGGAGTTGGAGAAATTCAAGAGATTATCGATAAAATAGTAATAAAAGCAAAAAAAATGATACCTGGTGATAATTTAGGTTCAGTTATTTCAGAAAAGGCATTAAAAAGAATTGAATCATACATTGATGAAGCAGAAAAAGATGGTGCTAAAATAATTTTAGATGGAAGGAATTTAAAAGTTAAAGGTAAGGAAAAAGGATATTTTATCGGTCCTACTATAATTGACTACGTTTCTCCAAAAATGAAAATTGCTAGGGAAGAAGTCTTTGGTCCAGTATTAGCTATAATGAGAACAAATGAAGTTGATGAAGCAATAAAAATTGAAAATAGTTCAAGCTATGGAAATGCTTCCTCAGTATATACACAAGATGGTAGATTGGCTGATTATATTTCAGAGAGAGTAAATGCTGGAATGATTGGCGTTAATATAGGTGTC
>NZYP01000065.1 GCA_002702205.1 Flammeovirgaceae bacterium
GTTAATTGTATCATATTCAAAATCAATGGTTTGCAGACTTGATTTAATCTTGTTTGTTCCCTTCTTTACAACTACTTTAAAACCTAATTGAAATTTGAAATCATTTTTATAAAGTAAAAAACGACTCTTCACAATCTAATATGTAAGTATATGACTAGGTTTAGATGTCATACCACTAAGAGGTGGTGCAAAGCGTGTTAGTTTAATGCCGTTAACAGCAAGTTTATATTCATCTAGTGTAGGTGTCCTTCCTAGTATGGCAGATAGAACTACAACAGGTGTTGACGCTAGCAATGATTCTCCCTTTTTACGATCAGAATCTTTTACAACTCTCCCCTTAAATAACCTTGTTGAAGTTGACATTACAGTATCTCCTTTTTCAGCTTTCTCCTGATTTCCCATACATAAATTACAACCTGGTCTCTCCAAATAAAGAATATTTTCGAATTCCGTTCTTGCTACATTTTTAGGAGCATTATCATTGAATTCAAATCCCGAATATTTCTGAAGAATTTCCCAATCTCCCTCATCCTTTAGTTCTTCAATTATATTATATGTTGGAGCTGTTAAAACTAAAGGAGCTTTAAACTCGACTTTCCCATTTATTTCCTCCAAATTTCTAAGCATTTTTGANACNATTTTTATATCTCCTTTNTGGACCATNCANGANCCTACAAANCCAAGNTCNANNTTTTTTTCTCCTNTNTANNANGAAAGTTCTCNNATNGTATCNTGNGTATATCTTTTNGANATATCNTCATTATTNACATCNGGATCTGCTATCATNGGTTCNTNNATNATNNCNAGGTTAACAACAAATTCAGCATAATATTTAGCATTTTCGTCAGGNGTTAGTGGTGGTCTTTCTCCTGACTTAANTTCTTCAATTCTTTCATTTGCTTTATCAACTAAATATTGAAGTACCTCCTTCTTATTATCCATACCCTTATCAATCATGGTTTGAATTCTTTCTCGAGCAATCTCTAAAGATTCAATCAGCGTGTCATCTTGAGATATACATATTGATGCTTTTGCTTTCATCTCTGCTGTCCAGTCAGTGAAGGTAAATGCTTGATCAGATGGAAGGGTTCCTATATGAACTTCAATAACTCTACCCTGAAATACATTTTCTCCTCCAAACTCTTTTAGCATCTGAGACTGAGTTGCATGTACGACATCTCTAAAATCCATGTGGTCTTGCATCTCTCCTTTAAAAGTGACTTTAACAGATTCAGGTATAGGCATTGATGCNTCACCTGTTGCTAGTGCAAGTGCTACCGTTCCTGAGTCAGCTCCAAAAGCAACTCCTTTAGACATTCTCGTATGAGAATCCCCACCAATGATAATAGCCCAATCATCTATAGTTATATCATTTAATACTTTATGGATAACGTCGGTCAGTGGGTGATATTTATTTTCNGGGTCTCTTGCTGTTATAAGACCAAAGTCATTCATAAACCTCATCAATTTTGGTATATTTTCTTGAGATGATTGATCCCAAACAGATGCTGTATGACACCCTGATTGATAGCCTCCGTCAAGTATAGGAGATATAACTTTTGCTGCCATCATNTCTAATTCTTGAGATGTCATTATGCCTGTTGTATCTTGTGATCCAACAATATTTACCTCTACTCTCGTATAAGATCCTGAGTGAAGTATTTTTCCAGAATTGCCAACAGCATTTTTATTGAATATTTTTTCAACAGCTGTTANTCCCTGATTTTTATTAGATATTTCTTTGAAAGGTGAAAACACATCNGGGATTTCAATACCTAAGGTTTTTGATGCAAAAGTTTGAAGTTTTTTACCAAAGACAATTGAGTATGATCCCCCTGCTCTCATAAATTCCATCTTCTGAGGAGTAAAGGCTGATGANATATCCATTAATTCCTTATCTCCACAGAATAATTTCTTNGTTTTTGTATCNATAGTAAGTAGGGTGCCAGTATCAACAGAGTAAGTTCTTTTTAGAATAGGATCNCCCTCTTTGTTAAGTTGTATATTACCATCATCATCATATGTTTTNACCCAATTTTTTAGATCTAAACCAATACCACCTGTCACNCCCACAGTTGTCATAAAAATTGGAGAAATACCATTTGTTCCAGCAACAACGGGTGCTATGTTTATGAATGGTACGTATTTACTTGCTTGCTTTCCAATCCAAAGAGCCACGTTATTTACACCTGACATCCTAGATGAACCAACGCCCATCGTTCCNTTTTCTGCAACTAACATAATCCTTTTTTCAGGGTACCTTCTTTGAAGTTCAACCAATTCTTTTTGTTTCTCAATGTCATGATCAAACATTGATTTACCGTGAAGTTCTCTGTCAGATCTTGAGTGTGCATCACCACCAGGTGATAGAAGGTCAGTTGAAATATCTCCTAAACCTGCAACAAACGTGACAAGTTCAATTTTATCAGGAATCTCAGGTAGATTAGTAAAAAACTCAGCATTGGAATAGCTTTGTAGAAGACCCTTCGCAACTGTATTCCCTTTTTCATATGCTTTTTTGATACGCTCCATATCTGCCTCATATAGGAAAACTTGTGTTTTCAAAATATCTGAGGCTTTTCTATTATGTATTGGATCTGAACCCAATGCTAAATCTAAAAGGATTTCTATAGAGGAACCTCCTTTCATGTGNGAAAGAAGTTCATAAGCAAAATCAATTGGTATTTCATCTACTTGAATTTTACCAATAATAATTTCTTTTAAAAANTTAGATTTTACATTNGCTGCACTAGTAGTTCCTGGAAGAATATTGTATATAAAGAAATGTAATGATTTGGATCTTTCCTTACTATTTAGATCTTTTATATTTGAAATAATCTCAGTTAAAAGTAGAGCATCATCTATAGGCTTTGCTTTCAGACCTAACTTCTCTCTATTCTCAATTTCAATNAGATAATCGCTATATCTGCTCATATGATCTGCGTTTACTTTTTATAAAGCAAATTTAGGATATAGATATATTATTTCAATCCTTAATTAATGTATTTTTTAGTAAGAGAATTCCTTTGATTCAACTTCTTTNTCTCTTGAGTAGACATTAATTCTTACTATTTTGCCTTCTTTAAATTGTACATCATGGACGTTGTACTGAAAAATTTCATTTCCTTCAGCATCAACATCATAATAGTCGTTTCCTGTAGTAAGCCATTGTTCTATCTCGCCTTCCTCATTTTCTCCAGCATTAGCAATCATCCACCTTACTTCCCATCTAGGGCTAGATGAATCAAACCAATTACTTAAAATTTCTATATGGTTGTTAGAACCTTTGACTACACTTCCNTCTGCAGTATATCCTTCCCAATTTTCTGCATTAATCTCAGCAATCTTATCCAGATCTTTTTCATTATGTGCCTTAATATAATCAAGCCAAATTTGCTCATTAGACACATCTCCTACAGTGAGAGATTTAACATTACCGTCATCATTTTTAACAGATCCAATTATTATTGGTTCAGAAATTTCAGGTGTTGAATTAGTACAGGAAAATAAAGTTGTAATAACAATTATTAGTGTGTATGTATTTTTCATAGACTTTGTTTTTTTAATATAATATACAAACTTTTAGCTAAAAGAAAGGTTTGTGTCAGGCTTTGAATGCCTATTAGGTTGGTCAAGACCTTTTATGGGGTATTTCATATTAGATTTTTTGACGGTGCCTTTTAATAGTTTTTTGTTTATAAATGTAATCTCAACAGATGAAGGAAAATTAGAACTTCTATTAACTTCACTGTAATTGTTTCCGTGAATATGAGCTATATGAAATGNCTTTCTTAGACCATCAATAATAGTATTAAATTCTTTTGATTTTGAGTTAATATCATGAAATTCAATAGCAAGGCCAAGAATATTTACCTTCGAACTATTCATTTTATTAAGCACTTTAAATTCAGCTCCTTCTATATCCATCTTAATAAATATTTGTCTTGAACCTTCCGATTGAATTTTTTCAATAGTTGAATCAACTGTTGTATTTATNCCATCATTATCATNCCATATCCTTTTNCTAAAATGTTTAGTNCTTTGTCTAAANAATTNAAAATAACTTTTAATNACCGATAANCCATANAAAGACTTNNTTAATCTTTTTTTATCTAGAATNANAATATANATGAAACAAAGAAGNATGGATTTAAAAGTAAANTTTATTAATGAGGNTAGATTTAAAGTNTGATCATANCAATGNANATTAATATTATTCCTNNTTTCTAAGAAATCAACCTCAAATGACCAATCTTTNTTNATCCCNTAAGANATNAGACCGTCACATTTATCAATTATTACTTTTGGGATGATNTATCCTCCGTCNTTATCACGACCTATTCTTNTGAGGTTATTTATACTAATAGGNTGAAGNTTTNTNATGTTNAGCATCAGATAGCCAATTTATAAAATCTTTTTCCTTAACATATTACGAATTCTTTTCTCNGATATAATTATCTTATAATTTTCNGANATNGTGAANAGNTTNTTATTNAGAGTTTCTCTCTCGTTNTCAATNGTNTTAATTAGNAGATCNATTTCNTGATTTTGAAAATCNCTNGGATTTTGTGANNTTTTATAAAAACTTAATCTATCATANTTTACTTTAACNTTNGANTGTAANTTAATAGTCTCTCTNAAAAGATTTTTAATNTCNTTATCATCTCTTGANANNACNTCATTNATTACAGANANGACNGCNCCACTTGCACCNATNGCNGCTCCNGCTTTNCTAGTNATTTCAGCNTTNGTTGANAGAATNCCCATAACNGATCCTAAAAATGTTATACCTGCNGCNCCTAGAGTTCTTAACTTTCTGTTATTCTTTGATGTTGCCTCTATCCATTTTAGATTACTATTAATTTCTTCGAGACCATCTTGCTGAATTTCTAATTCTGAAATTAATTCAGATACTTTCTCTTGAACTTTTTGAGGATTCAAAGTACTCATAACGACAACTGATACTGAAACCTGTGAAGACATTCCCGAAAGGTCAGTTGCTCTTATCTGAAGGTCGTAGTTTTGAGTTGAATTTATTTTTTCAACATGATCATAATCTACATCAAAAAGTAAAGTTTTATTTATGTTATCTAATTTCATTCCTCTAGGTAATTGAGCACCTATATTTTCAATAAGTATTGAGTCGTTTACATTTGGGTCATCTACAGGCAATTTATATTCATATGACTTCCCTTCCTCGACGATCCATTTTGACATTTTACCAAATACNGGAGGNAAATTATTTTCNGAATANATNATTTTAAAGCTATCAATNTCAAANAGTTCAGGNTTNTTCTGNTTGNAAACTTTNAGTTTAAAGTCATANGTNTTTTCAAGTTCNTTNATATTATTTGGATCAATTTCCCAATTAATTTGTCCNCTNATNGGANTAAAAAAGTCTATNGGTGCATTAGTTTGGAGNTCAAAGATTAAGTTATTTCCNCCATCACTTATNATTGGNGANTAGNTGAANCTAAATTTTTCTCTNATGATTTTATCAATTTGTTTNTTTATTATTAATGGTGGATACTCAAGNTTANTNATCTCNATAAATAANTCATANCTCAANANANTATTTAATTCTGANTTNANAAAAANATTCCAGGTTAAAAACTTNTTTANNGCCTGATCATTATTTGGAATNAANTCAAAATATATNNTCTTGCTNGTCTTATCAAATANAATTTTTCCATTTTCNATNTTCCTAAANTTNGGNTTTTCATTAAANTAATAATTAAATATTATNTTNTCNGATTTATCATTNACNTGNAAAANAATTGANAANGTATCTCTCTCATTAATNCTGATGTCATTNTCTCCNTTNTNNTTANATATTTGNTTNCTATTNACCTTNAAACTTATNATTTTTATNTNNGATTCTTCNATNTTNTCTATNACTANACTATCATNCATNAAAGANNNAGTNTCTGTGAGNNTTAACTNTATTNAGNGTNGANTCGNTNGCTAAGCTGTCACTCAAGNAAAGAGATNNANNTNAAATATTAAGAAAAATTAGTGTTAGANTCTCTAGCATTTCTAATTTTGTNTTTAATTATTTTTCAATTTAGCAAATTTATAAAATATGNTATTGAATTTTATTACACTATTTGTTCCTTTTATATATATCAATTTCTCAAATTTAGATAATGANAATTGGGAATTGAAAAAAGATAAAGACAGTATAAAAGTATATATTAGGAATATTGATGAATCCACAAAAGAGTATAGAGCTGAGACAATAATAAATTCAGATCTTGATAATNTCTTTAACACTATCACTGATTTTGATAATTCATATAAATGGATGTATAAGCTCAACTCTAGTGAAATCCTAAAAAAATCTGATACTCTGATGTATGTGTATTTTGTTGTTGATATGAACTGGCCTCTTAAAAATAGGGATCTTGTATCAGATGCTGTAATAAAAAGAGATATTGATAAAATTAAAATAGAAATGAATTCTACACCAGATTATNTACCTTTAAATAGTAAATTAGTTAGAATTAACAAGTCAAGATCTATTTGGAACCTTGAAAAAATAGATGATTTTAATACAAAAGTAACACTACAGAGTTATGCAGTTGTTAACGGAATTCCTATATTTATTATGGATCTATTTATTTTGGATAGTCCGATGTACTCGATGACAAGGTTAAGAGAAAAATTTTAAATTCTTTCAATATCAGCTCCCAAAGCCCTTAGCCTAGAGTCAATATTACTATAACCCCTATCAATCTGTTCTATATTATCGATGGTGCTTTCTCCTTCTGCCGATAGAGCTGCTATAAGTAAAGACACACCTGCTCTTATGTCTGGAGATGTCATCTGAATACCTTTAAGAGGTATTTTTCTATCTAATCCAATAACGGTTGCTCTATGTGGGTCACACAAGATTATTTGAGCTCCCATATCAATTAGTTTATCTACAAAAAACAATCTACTCTCAAACATTTTTTGATGGATAAGCACTGTGCCTTTTGCCTGAATTGANGTTACTAATGCAATACTTAGTAAATCAGGTGAGAAGCCCGGCCATATTGCATCGGCTATTGTCATTATTGAACCGTCAATGAAAGATTCTATTTCATAATGATCCTGAGGAGGAATATGAATAGAGTCATCAGAAATATCCATCTTAATCCCAAGCCTTTGAAATGTCTTAGGTATTATACCCAAATTTTCAATACTAACGTCTCTAATCTTAATATCAGATTTTGTCATTGCAGCTAAACCAATAAAACTACCTATTTCAATCATATCTGGTAGTATTTTATGGGTAGTTCCAGAAAGGGAGGAAACTCCTTCAATTTTTAGATAGTTCGAACCTATTCCTCTTATGTTTGCACCCATTGAATTTAACATTTTACAGAGTTGTTGCAGGTANGGTTCACAAGCNGCGTTATATATTGTTGTATTTCCTTCAGCAAGTGAAGCTGCCATAACAATATTTGCAGTCCCTGTAACAGATGCCTCATCAAGTAATATACTCNTACCTTTAAGTTTTTTAGATGATATTTTAAATATAGAATTGTTTTCTTCAACTGTAAACTTAGCTCCTAGTTCTTGTAAACCAATAAAATGNGTATCGACTCTTCTTCTTCCAATTTTATCTCCTCCTGGTTTAGCGATATATGCAGAGCCAAATCTTGCGACCATGGGACCCATTAGCATAATAGATCCTCTTATTTTTGATGATTTTTCAAAAAAATCTTGTGTTCTTGTATACGCTAAATCAATATTTTTAGATTTGAATTTATATGTCGTCTCATTAACTTTTNCAACATTAACTCCCATTCCCCTCAACAATTCGATAAGAAGATTTACATCTTTTATATCAGGAACATTTTTTATAGTAATTTCATCCTCTGTAAGCAATACNGCACATAAAATCTGAAGAGCTTCATTTTTGGCACCCTGAGGTTTAACCTCACCTTTTAAGNTTTTTCCTCCTAAAATTTTGAATGAACTCATTGCATCCTTTTTTTTCGAAAGGGTCTNTTTGATTTATAATGATTTGATTTATGATGACCAGATTTATGATGATGCTTTTTAGAGTGGTAACTTTTAGATCCTCTCTCTCTGGTTACTTTNTGAAAAAGATTTAATTCCTTAACTTTTTCAATATCTATTGTAAGTTTATTGTTAGATAGCTCCTTTATATTTTCAACAATTACTTTGTTGTCAATAGATTCTTTATTCCACATTCCAAAGAAAGATTTCATGATTTTACCAATATGAATTACAGCAGCTTCTTTATCTTCTTCCTTCTCAAGTTTACAAGCCTCTTCTATCAATAGCTCAATTTTTTTNCCGTAGTGTCTATATCTGATCTTACTTTTTGGATAGTGCAGTCTATCTGAGGCATCACCTTTTGATTTTTTTTCTGGTTTAGGGAATGGACTGTCAATATCAAGAGAATANTCTGACATAATATATAAATCATCCCATAACTTTGCTTCTAACTCGCTTTGATCACCTAAGCTTGGATGAGTTACTTTCATCATATCAACTAAAGTTTTTGATAACTCATTTCTTTTTTCCTTTTCTTTTATCCCATTTATATGGTCAACAAGCTTGTGGAAATTTCTTCCATATTCTCTCAGGATTAGGTCAGTTCTAGTAGTATTATATTCCATATTATTTTTTTTCAAAACTAACTAATTTTTTCATCAATTAAGTATTAGATTGACTTACTTATTTTTTACATGAAGTATTTAGAGGATTTAAATCAAAATCAAAAAGAGGCAGTAATTCATGAAAATGGACCATGTCTTGTTATTGCTGGTGCTGGATCGGGAAAGACAAGAGTTCTTACCTATAGGATTGCTCACCTGATAAATAGTGGTAGCGATCCATTCTCAATACTTGCTCTAACCTTTACAAATAAAGCTGCAAAGGAGATGAAGCAAAGGATAGAGAAAATTGTTGGTACTGAGGCAAGAAGTTTATGGATGGGAACTTTTCATTCTATTTTTGCAAGAATTCTAAGGTCTGAGGGTTATAAATTAGGATATCCTCCCAACTTTGTAATTTACGATACTCAAGATTCTAAATCTCTTATTAAGTCCATAGTCAAAGAATTAAACCTGGATCCAAAAATTTATAAGGAGAACATCGTTTACAATAGAATTTCTAACGCAAAAAATAGATTAATATCTTATACTGATTATGCAAATAATCCCATTTTACAGGAGGAGGATGCTTCTTCTCTGAGACCAAAGATTAATGAGATATATAAAATATATGTTAAAAGGTGTTTTAAATCACAAGCTATGGATTTTGATGATTTGCTATTTAATACCAATATACTTTTTTCAGAACATATTGATGTCCTAAATAAATATCAGCAACTCTTTCAACATGTTTTGATAGATGAATTCCAAGACACTAATTATTGTCAATACTTGATAACTAAAAGATTAGCTGCTGTTCACAGAAATATTTTTGTGGTTGGTGACGATGCTCAATCTATTTATGCATTTAGAGGTGCTGAGATAAGAAATATTCTAAAGTTTGAAGATGATTTTGATGAATTGAAGACCGTTAAGTTAGAACAAAATTATAGATCAACTAAAACAATTGTAAAAGCTGCTAACTCTGTAATTGAAAAGAACAAGTCCAAAATTAGTAAGGAGGTATGGACTGAAAATGAGGATGGAGAGTTGATATCACTCAGAAAGTCATTCTCTGATAATGATGAGGGTAAAATGGTATCTAATTTAATTTTTGAAGAAAAAAATAAAAATCATTTATCAAACTCAAATTTTGCAGTTCTCTATAGGACAAATAGCCAGTCAAGATCTATTGAAGAATCTTTGAGGAGGATAGGTCTTAAGTATAAAGTATTTGGAGGCCTTTCATTTTACCAGAGGAAAGAGGTAAAAGATATCTTGGCTTATTTAAGATTTTCTATTAACCAAAACGATGAGCAGTCATTTAGAAGAATTATTAATTTTCCACGAAGAGGTATTGGACTTACTTCTGTTAATAAAATTATAAATGTTTCTAATAAAGAAGAAAAAAGTCTATGGGAGATTATTTCAAATTCTGAAAAATATTTAAACAAAAGGATATCAAACTTGTTAACTTCTTTTCTTGATCTCATTACATCATTCAAGAATTTCTCAAAAAGTAATGATGCCTACTCCACAGCTTCTCATATAGCGTCTAACTCAGGTCTCCTGAAAGAGTTATGGGATGACAGGAGTATTGAAGGCATAAGCAGATATGAAAATGTACAAGAATTATTAAACTCAATTAAGGAATATGTAGATAATGAAGAAAATAAAGAAAAAAGTTTGGATAATTTTCTACAAGAAATTTCTCTTATGACAGATCAAGATCAAGATGAAAATGAGGACGGTGAATATGTTTCCTTAATGACAATACACATGGCAAAGGGCCTTGAATTTCCTGTAGTTTTTATAGTAGGAGTGGAAGAGGATCTATTTCCATCACAAATGATGATTTCATCTAGGGAGGACTTAGAAGAAGAGAGAAGGTTATTTTATGTTGCTATTACAAGGGCGATGAAAAAATTATACATTACCTATTCTAAAACAAGGTATAGATATGGTGTATTAAAAGATTGTGAAAAGAGCAGATTTATTAAAGAGATTAGTCCGATTTATATAGACGGAGAGATTAAGAATATAAATAAATCCTTTGTTAAAAATGTTATAAGAGAAAAAACAAGAAACTTATCTCCTTTAAAAAAAATGACAGAAAAGGAAAACTCGGAATTTAAGTCAAGTTCATTAAGTGATTTAAAAGTTGGTTTAAAAGTCAAACATCCAAACTTTGGTCTTGGTGAAATTATTAAGATGGATACAGATAATAATCAAAATAAGGCGGTTGTAAAATTTAAAACTGTTGGAGAAAAGACTTTACTATTAAATTTTGCTAAATTAGAAATCATATAATAATGAATGTTTTAGGAATTGACATTGGTGGATCAGGAGTTAAAGGTGCAATTGTTGACACCAAAACTGGAGTTTTAATTTCTGAAAAAATTAGATTTCCAACACCTGATAAACCTACTCCAAAGAAGGTTTTAGATGAAATTAAGAAAAATATTATCGACGAATTGAAATGGGATGGAAATATTGGCTGTGGTTTTCCTGGAGTTGTAAAAAAAAATAAGGTCTATTCTGCTGCTAATATTGATAAGAAATGGGTTGGATTAAATATTGAAAAAAAATTTAATAAAAAATTTAATTTGAAGTGTAAAGCATTAAACGATGCAGATGCTGCTGGAATATCTGAGATAGCATTAAATAAAAAGGTAAAAAATAAAGGTACTGTATTAGTTATTACCGTTGGAACAGGTCTTGGTACGTCCATGTTTATAGATGGTAAATTAATACCAAACTTTGAATTAGGTCACCTTAAAATGTACGGGGATTGTGCAGAGAAATATGCTTCAAACTTAGCTCGGAAAAAATTAAATCTTACTTGGAAAGAATGGACCGCTAGATTTAATGAATATATAGCATATGTTGAGTTTTTATTTTCCCCTAATCAAATTATTTTTGGTGGTGGTATAAGTAAATATTTTAATGAATTTGATTCGGATTTAAAATCTAATTGTAAAATAATTCCTGCTATAAACAGAAATAATGCTGGTATAATTGGAGCAGCAATTTCCTTTAAGTAATTTAATTTTTATATCCGATATCATCTTTTAATGATTTCTTTTGGCATTCGTTTGCTAGAAAATCACACCTCTCATTTTCTGTATTCCCATCATGACCCTTAACCCATATAAACTTTATATTGTATTTTTTGTAGAGAGGAATAAATCTTTTCCATAAATCAATATTTTGTTTTTTAATGAAATTTTTTTTCTCCCAATTCCATATCCAACCTTTTTCAACAGATTCTACAACATACTTGGAATCAGAATAAATTATAATTTTTAGTTTATCTGTCTTTACTTCTTCAAGGGCTTTGATAACAGCTAATAATTCCATTCTGTTGTTAGTTGTTAAGTTATAACCTTGACTTAATTCTTTTCTTTTGTCTTTATGGATCATCACAACTCCATATCCTCCTGGACCTGGATTTCCTCTACTTGAACCATCTGTATAGATTTCAATCATTTTTGAGATAGAAAATAGTCAATAGCAAACTCGTATCCTTTAAGACCTAAGCCAGAAATTATTCCTTTGCACACATCACTTAAAAAACTTTTTTTTCTAAATTCTTCTCTTGTCAAGATATTAGAGATGTGCACCTCTATAGCTGGTGTTTTTACAGATGCTATTGCATCCCTTAGTGCTACAGATGTGTGGGTAAAACCGCCTGCATTAATAATAATCCCATCGTAAGAAAATCCAATCTCTTGAATTTTCTCAATTAATTCTCCCTCGTGATTAGATTGAAAAAATTCTAAATCAATATTTGAAAATTTATCTTTAATTGATTTGAAATATTCTTCAAAAGAAGTATCTCCATATATATTTTTTTCTCTTATACCGAGTAAATTTAAATTTGGGCCGTTGACTATAATTAATTTCATGATTGTATAAATTTAATCTAAAAAAAGGATTTTA
>NZYP01000022.1 GCA_002702205.1 Flammeovirgaceae bacterium
TTGATCTGTCTTGCGACTGAGTTGAGAAACAAATTGATATGAATATTGATAATATATATAATTTTTTCATGGTAGGTTTTTAATTCTATACGCATTTAGATGTCATTAGTTTTTTAATCTTGCTTACTTATGAATTAATAATAATTAAAAAAATAATAAATACAAATGTTCCAACACTTTGGGCAACTGTCATAGTTGAAAAATATAATAAACTATCTTTTAGCTTCATTTCGGATTTTTTAGATACAATCCAAAAGTATGAGTCATTTACATGTGATATCATCATGGATCCTGCACCTATTGACAAAGTTGTCATTATAATTCCGAATGATTCTAAATGAAGTTGTGATATAAGAGGAAAAATTAAAGAGCTGGATATAATCATTGCACTGGTACTAGAACCTTGAGAGGTCTTTATTATTGCACCTAACATGAAAGATATGATACATATATTTATTAAGCTTATATCTACAGATTCAAAGAATAGAGGTAAGAAGTTAATAAGATCTGAATTTTTAATAATGTTACCAAAGGCACTTCCAGCTGATGTTAGAAAAATTATAGGATAAAAATCTTTAAAACTTTCTTTAAAAATTATCATTTTTTTACTTCTAACTTTTGGTAAAAAAAAAGATAAAGCCATTCCGATAAATAAAGCAGAGTTAGGATTGCTTAAATTTTTAATATTTTCAATTTGCTGTTTTGAAAGATTGAGGCCAATGAACTCTATAATAGTATTGACGCTAATTATTAATAGTGGAATTAAAATTATTAGAAAAGGTAAGAAAACATCTCTATATGAAATATCAAACTTATAGTTAATACTAATTTTTGTTTTATTAATAATTTTAGAGGCGAAGATTAATGATATAATTGATGAGGGAATACTAATTAAAAATCCATAAATAATTGTATCTCCAATTAATTCCATTGAATTAAAATTATTTAATATTGCTATTGGACCAGGAGTAGGGGGAATTAGATTATGAGAGGTGTAAAGTCCACCAGCTAATGAAATATTTAGGCTGCTAAGAGAATATGCAGTAGTTGAAGATATTGTTTTTGTAATACCACTTAATACAAGAAATGCAGAATCACAGAACACTACACTTCCAATAAATAAACCCACAATATTGAGAGATGATAATGTTTTACTTTTGAATGTTTTTAAAATTAGTTGACTAAATAAAGTCAGTGATGAACTTTGTTTCAAACATTGTCCAATTACGCAACTAAAAAAAATTATTAAACCAATTCCCAAAATAGAGTTTACGGCTCCATCAAAAATAAATTTAATTATATCTAAAACTTCAATTTTCAGTAACACACCTAAAATAAGTGAGACTATGATCAGGCTGCTTACTGGATGAAATTTAAATTTGGTAGATAGAAGGATTATTAATATTACTGATCCAAATAAATAAAATAAAATCATTTTGAATTGTAAAATGATAATAGATACATAACTGCCATTCTAACTGCTACACCATTTTCAACCTGATCAAGAATTATTGAATTACTAGAATCGGCAACATTACTACTTATCTCNACACCTCTGTTAATTGGACCTGGATGCATGATAATAATTTCTTTATTAACTGAATCTAAAAGTTTTTTATTAATACCAAAGTATTGACTGTATTCTCTTAATGATGGAAAATATTTTTCATTCTGTCTTTCTAGTTGAATTCTTAAAACATTAGCAACATCACACCACTCTAGAGCCTCTTTTATATCATTTCGAACTAGGACTCCCATATCTTTGATATATTTTGGTATTAAAGTTGATGGCCCACAGAGCATAATTTTAGCTCCTAATTTACTTAAAAGATGAATATTTGATATAGCTACTCTAGAATGAGATATATCACCAATTATTGCAATCTTTTTATTTTTTATATCACCTAACTTTTCTATTATAGAAAANGAGTCTAGTATAGCCTGAGTAGGGTGCTCATTAGTCCCATCTCCAGCATTTATAACTGGTATATCTATATTATTAGCAACAAAATGAGGTGCGCCAGGGTTTGGGTNTCTCATGACAATCATATCAACCTTCATAACCAATATATTATTAATAGTATCTAATAGTGACTCACCTTTTTTAACTGAGCTTACTGAAGAAGAGAAATTAATCACATCTGCTGATAGTCTTTTCTGAGCAAGCTCGAAAGAGAGTTTAGTTCTGGTGCTATTTTCAAAAAAAATATTAGCAACGGTTAAGTGTCTTAATGTTGGAACTTTTTTAATTGGTCTAGATAAGACTTCTTTAAATTTTTTTGTTGTTTCAAATATTAAATTAATTTCTTCTAATGAAAGATTTTTTGTACCNAATAGGTCTTTTGAATCTAAATTAATCATTGGAATTATTTTTAATTGTTATGCTATCTTCTTTAAAGCCTTGTTCTGTTAAATTAACTTCAACTCTATCTGANGTAATTGTATTTAATTTAATACCAAAATATGTTGGTTCAATAGGTATCTCTCTACTATAATTTCTATCGATAAGGACTAATAATTCTATTTTTCTTGGTCTACCAAAATTTATTATTCCTTCCATCGCAGATCTAACAGTTCTGCCTGTAAATAATACATCATCAACAATTATTACATCTTTTCCATCTAAAGAATCAGGTATTTTTGTTTCCCTTACCTCAGGTACATTTTTTGATTTAAAATCATCTCTATAAAAAGTAGTATCAAGATATCCAGTTACAATTTCATCATTTAAGCTCTTCTCTAACTTAGCTTTTATTCTATCTAAGAAGTAGACTCCTCTAGGCTGTAATCCAATTAAGATAAAATTTTTAATCTCTTTATGATTTTCAATGATCTGTTGACAGAGACGATCAATTGTAATTTCTAACCTTTTACTATCAAATAGCTTAGAAATATTTGTCATTTGTTTACAAATATAAATTCATTTTACGAAATTTTAGATACTAATCTATAATTTCAAATTTATTTAGGAAGAAAACTCTTTTCTTCACTTTATCAGATGTAATAATATTTTGAATCCCATATGTAATAAAATATTTATTATACCAAAAATTTGTGCCCTCAGGGTTTGTTTCTGTTTTTAAAATTTTATTGTTATCATNACTTTTTATATCAAAAAAATATTCTTGATTTTCTTTGCCATCCTCCTTAAAAAATTGTGTTAATGATATCTTACCTTTATTTATATAAAAAGCTATATAATGATCCTCTCTAAATAAATATTTTAGATATGTTTTCTTTTCAAATGTCTGAAGTGAATTTACTTTTTTAAAGAAATCATTTTCTAAATCCCCATTCATATTAAAAGATAAAATCATAAAATAATTATGAATATATCCACCAAATCTTGGATTTAATTTTCTATCGTATNTNCCTGTATATGAGTTATAAAAAGGTTTNTATTGGTAATTACTAAAACCGTCATTATTAAAATCTTCTTTCAGGGACTCAATTGTAAATAATATATTACCATCATTTCTCGATAATGAGTCTATTAAGAAGACTTCTCCAATTCTAAATTTATTTTTGTTTGAATTTTTAGAAGAGATAATTTTATTTATTGAATTCATATTNTGAAACATATGTAGTCTAGTATTAATTATTTTCCCATCATTAATTTCATTTAAAAGTACAGCAATTGCCTCTTTAGATTTTTTTGTGGCTAATAATGATAANGTGTATTTATTATCTAAAAATTTTGTATCAATAATAGAATAATTATCTAATTCAATCTCAATTATATTNTTCAATTCTCCTCTGAGATCATATACTCTTCTAGAATTTTTTCTAAAGCCTTTGGAATTATTATCGGATATTAATGCTCCAAATGATGAGGAGTCAATTTTACTAATATTAGTTATGTCTTTATCTTGATACATGAACTCATATATGTTANTAAGTTGTCTGTTGTTANTATTATAAATACTAATTAAATTTTTTGAGTTTTTAGTTTCTGATAGTAACACGTAATAGGTTTTATAATATAAAATTTCTTTCACCTTAAGACTTAAGGGGAACTCTATTTCATTATAAATTATTCTTCTATTTTTAGGCACATATCTTACGACTAGATACTTTTTGTCATTTGAATAATTCTTTTTAAATAACATATAAAAGCTATTTTGAAATGAATTTATACTCTCTAAAAAATATGATCTATCAAGAAGTATTGTAGTATCTTGAGTAGATATTAAACTTGTATCTAATAAGTTGATGTTCCATTTTAACTGATTTTCATTTTCATACTCTCTTAAAAAAAAAATATATTCTTTACTTTTTGATAAGTAGTTATTTCTATTTAAAAAATCTATTTCGAATTCAATTCTCTTTTTTTGATCAACTATACTTTCTAAATTGTTCTGAGATTTAAGTTTATGAGAATTATTTAAATTAAAAATTAATGATATTAGAATAGTAATGAAAATCTTATTAATTCGTTTTTCTTCATTAGGTGATATTGTTTTAACAACTCCAGTTCCAAGGCTTTTAAGAAAAAAGTTTCCTAAAAGTGAGATACATTTCATAACAAAGGCTGAATATTCTGACATCTATACCAACAATAATAATGTAAATAAGATTATTCATCTTCAGAAAAATTTAAAAAAAACAATTAATATTTTAAGATCTGAAAAATATGATCTTGTTATTGATCTTCACAATAATATAAGATCAAATTTTATAAAGTTTTCATTAGCTGTTAAGAATTATACTTATGATAAACAATCATTTAGGAGATGGCTTCTCACAAATTTTAAAATTTATTCAAAACTCAAACATATTTCAGAGTCATATGTAGACACTTTAAAAACATTAGGAATAAGAGATGATAATAATGGTTTAGATTTTTACTTACACGAAAAGGATATGATTGATTTAAATAAAATTCCTTATGAATTCAGAAGTGGCTTTTACGTTCTTGTTCTAGGTGGAAAACATAAAACAAAAAGATTACCTGTAAAGAAATGTATTGAGTTATGTGATAAAATAAATAAACCTATAGTTTTAATTGGTGGTAAAAATGAACAGAGTGATTCACTTGAAATTGAAAATTTTTTTAAATCTGAAATAGATACTGATGATTCTATTTCTGAGGTATTAAATAAGAAAACATTAATACATAACTTATGTGGAAAACTTTCAATTATGGAGTCAGCATGGTTTTTGAAGTTAGCAAATGTAGTATATTCCAATGATACTGGTTTTATGCATATAGCTGCNGCTTTAAAAAAGAAAGTAGTTTCAATTTTTGGCTCAACACATCCCTCCCTTGGTTTTTATCCGTATAGAACNAATTTTTTTGTTTATCAAAATACCAGATTAAGTTGTAGGCCATGTACAAAAATTGGANATTCAGACTGTCCTGCAGGTCATTTTAAATGTATGAATGAATTAAAATTTGATGATATAATTCTATGAAAAAATTAATANTTGTTAGACATTCTAAATCTAGTTGGAAGGACAGTAGCCTTTTAGACTTTGATAGACCTCTTAATAAAAGAGGAAATAAAGACGGTAAAAAAATGTCTAAACTTTTAAAAAAATATATTAGTTCNGTGGACTTACTAATTTCTAGTTCATCNGAAAGAACAAGGTTAACTTCCTCTTATTTCCAGAAGGAAATAAAATTCATAAATTCAATTTTTTCAAAAAAGCTCTACCATGCTTCTTCTCAAGAAATTATAAAAACTTTAAATGAAATAGAATCAGGAGTTAATTCAGTTTTATTAATAGGTCATAATCCAGGACTTACTGATTTTATTAANAAAAAAACTGATATTAATATTTTTAACTTGCCAACTACTGGAGTTGTAATTATTAAATTTCCAATTAAAAGTTGGTTAGAGTTTGATTATAAATCTGGAAAGGTTGANTTAATAAAATTTCCAAAAGAAATTTAGTTAAAGAATATACTCGCTCAAGTCCTTATTTTGTGTTATAGAATTTAACTTTTCTTCAACCATTTTCTTTGTGATNACTACCTTAGCATTTGGGCCAATCTTTTCAGGAATATCAAAGAGTATTTCATTTAATAATTTACTCATAACTGTGTGGAGTCTTCTGGCTCCAATATTTTCAATTTCTGAATTTATAAGAAATGCCTTATTAGATATTTCAATTAATGCATCATCATTGAAAATTATTTCTACGTCTTCAGATTTTATAAGAGCTTTATATTGTTTTGTTAAAGAGTTTTTTGGTTCAGATAATATCTTTAGGAAATCATCCTGAGTTAAATTATCCAATTCAACTCTAATAGGAAACCTTCCTTGAAGTTCTGGTATTAGGTCAGAGGGTTTAGAAAGATGAAATGCCCCAGCAGCAATAAATAATATATGGTCAGTTTTTATTATGCCGTATTTTGTTGTTACGGAGGTTCCNTCTACAATTGGTAGAAGATCTCTTTGAACACCTTCTCTACTCACATCGGGACCACCACCTTTATTAGAACTACCACTTATTTTATCAATTTCATCAATGAAAATTATCCCTGTATTTTCAGCTTTGTTGATAGCTTCGTCCTTTACCTCATCCATATCTATAAGTTTTGAAACTTCTGACTCAAGCAATATTTTTTTTGCTTCACCTATGGTCACCTTTCTTTTCTTACTCCTTTTAGGCATCATATTACTTATCATATCTTGGAGATTTATCATAGATGATTCATCCATCATACCCCCTCCAATCATACCNATTCCAGAGTTATTAGGTTTCTGGACAGAAATCTCAATCTTTCTATCGTCAAGCTCACCATTTTTAATTTTTTGCTTGAATTTATCTCTAGTTTTCTCATTAATTTCTTTATCACCTGTCTTCTCTTTCTTTTCAAGACTCAAGTTAATATTTGATTGGACTTTATTTACAGGAGGAATTAAAATATCAAGAATAAGTTTATTGACACTATCTTCTGCTCTGAGCTTCACCTCTTCTTTTTTTATTATTTTAACTAGGTTTACAGATTGTTCAACTAAATCTCTTACCATACTCTCTACGTCTCTTCCAACGTAACCTACCTCAGTAAATTTTGATGCTTCTACTTTAGTGAAAGGAGCATCTGATAACTTTGCAAGCCTTCTAGCTATTTCAGTTTTACCAACTCCAGTTGCACCAATCATTAATATGTTATTAGGTATAATCTCATTCTTAATTTCATCTTTTACATTAAGTCTTCTCCACCTATTTCTTAGAGCTATTGCAACATTTCNTTTAGCTTCTTTTTGCCCTATTATATATTTATCTAATTCGTTGACAATCTCTTGAGGTGTCATATTTTTTATATTTTCCATTCTCTTAATTTAAAATCTTTTTAAGTTAATACTTAACGATATAGCATTTGTACTTGATATTGAATTTACCATTACCCTTGAATAATTAATCATAAATCTACTTAGTAATAACTCAATACCATACGATATACCACTAATTTTAGTTGAGTTAGGTAATTTCATATTATTATTTAATAAATGATTATAACCAATCTGAATATTCAAAAATTTAGAGAGTATTCCTTCTACACCGATTGTAAAATTATTATTTTCTACACTCTTGACATAGTATCTGTATGTAAGGGAAAATTTTAAAGGCATATATTTAGGTTTGAATGTATTTCCAATATTTATATTAAATGGAATTATTTTATCATCTAAGAAAGTTAATCCGAAGTTTTTAATTACTAAACCAAAATTTATCTCTTTATTTTCAAATGGAGTAAAAATTGATCCAATATCTATNAGAATTCCATTTTNTTTTTCTTCGAATAATTTTGAGTAGAAATAGTTAATATTTGAACCAATTATAAACTTTTTGATTTTAAAAGATTTTGATAATGAAAGTAGTATCTCTCTAGGGTAGAAGTCTCCATTATAATTTCCTGATTGATCATAATATTTAAATTTTCCATGTGAGAAATATTTTACCCCTATACCATAATCCCCAAATGATGTAGATCTATCAGTAAAGAGTATACTTGAAGAATTAATATCACTAATAAAATTAAGATAATTAATTGATATATATTTTTTATTNTCGTATGAGAATGCNGGGTTAGAAAAGAAATAATTATTTCTTTTATTAGATGTTATATTATTTCCCCCAAGAGCTCCAATCTTTGAATTTTCTGTTGTTTCAAGGAAATTTATNAGGCTTTTTTGAGCAGATAGNTTTGTACTCAAAATAAATCCAATTACAAAAAAATACTTGGACAACGACAANTTAAAAAATTTAATTTAGATAAAAAGTTTATAAATGTCATTTAGTATAACNTATGACATAATACCTAGTAATATTATAACTCCAAATCTCGTAGAATATTCTAAAAACTTTTCCGATGGTTTTCTTCCACTAATCATTTCATAAAGGATAAAAGTAGCATGACCTCCATCTAAAGCAGGGATTGGAAGCAAATTCATAAAAGCAAGAACCATAGATAGAAGTCCAACTATTCTCCAAAAGTTTCCCCAGTCCCATGTTGAACCAAATATTTGAGCGATACCAATTGGACCACTTAGATTTTTTGAGGGATCAATATCACCAGAAAACATCTTTCCAAAAGCTTTAATATTTATAAATACAATTCCAAATGCTCTTTCAGTTCCAATATTAATTGATTCAGCAAAAGAATAATTTTTCTTACTAAAGTTAATCTTCTCGTTCATTATCCTAATTCCAATTCTACCCTCTCTAGATATTTCAACAACCTTATCAATATTCTTATTATCTCTACTTATAGTAAGTTGAACAAGAGAACTTTTATTTTCATCAAGAATATTTTTAAGTTCAACAAAATCAATAATATCAGTATTATCAACTTTTACTATTTTATCTCCTTTAACGATTCCAGCTTTATAGGCATTTTCATTGGTAAAAACACTATCAATGTAGAAGGGAGTTCTAGCTTTTAAAAAAGATGAAAGAGCTTCCCTGCTATTCATTTGATTAATAAAATTATTTGGTAGCGTAATTTCTACTAAACTCTCGTCTCTTAAAACCTCAAAAGATGTATTATCATTAAAAAACAGGTTAGGGTCAAATAAATCAGAATCCCTTTCCCAATCTTTATTATTAATTTTGAGTATTTTATCACCAGTCTGAAAACCAACTTCTTTTCCAATCTTTAAAGCCAAAATACCATTTTTATTAATTTCATCTTTAGATAAATAGGTGTCACCATTACTGTATGTCATACTTGTGAATATTATTAATCCTGTAATAACATTAAAAATAATTCCACCTAACATAACAATTAGTCTTTGCCATGGAGGTTTTGATCTAAATTCCCACTCCTCAGGCTCCTTATTTAGATGCTTTGTGTCCATTGACTCGTCAATTATTCCAGTTATTTTAACAAAACCACCTAATGGAATAGATCCAAGTCCATACTCAGTACCTTTGTAATTAAAACTAAATATTTTTGGAGGAAAGCCTATGAAATATTTCTCAACTTTCATACCAAATAATTTTGCTGTTAGAAGATGACCAAATTCATGTATTCCTACTATAATAGATAATGCAAGAATCATCTGAAGTGCCATTATTAATCCATCCATCTTAATATTTTTTAATTTTTTCTAAAGTATACTCTCTTGTCAATCTGTCTGTTTCAATTAGTTGATCTAAATTAGGATTTGCAATATAGGATATTTTGTTTAAACACTCTTCAATAATATATGTCATGTCAAGAAATTTAATTTTATCTTCAAGAAATGCACTTACTACTATTTCATTAGCTGCATTTAAAACACAAGGAGAGTTGCCTTCTTTTTCAGCAGCATCAAATGCCAACTTTAGATTATTAAAAGTTTTAAAACATGGTTTCTCAAAGTTTAAGGATCCTGATTTTATAAAATCAAATCTTTTGTACGAATTATTTATCCTTTTTGGGTAACCAAGAGCATATTGAATAGGTAATTTCATATCAGGCTTACCAAGCTGAGCTATTATTGAACCATCATTAAATTGAACCATTGAATGTATTATAGATTCAGGGTGAATAACTACATCAATATCTTCTATGTTAACATTAAATAAAAATTTTGCTTCAATGACTTCTAAACCTTTATTCATTAAAGTAGAGGAGTCAATACTAATTTTCTTTCCCATCTCCCAATTAGGGTGATTTAATGCATTTTCTTTACTAACAGATTTTAAATAATTAATATCTTTTCCCCTGAAAGGTCCCCCAGAAGCGGTCAATATTATTTTTTCTAAATTTTTTTTGTCTTCTCCTTTTAAACATTGAAAAATTGCNGAGTGTTCTGAATCAACTGGAAGTAATTTTGAATTACTTTTCTCTAATAAATTAAGAATTTGTCTCCCAGCAACAACCAATGTTTCCTTATTTGCTAATGCAATATCTACATTATTTTTAATAGCATTCACAGTTGGTAATAATCCAGATTTTCCAACAAGAGCAGTAACAACCAAATCAATTTCACAATATTTTGAAAAATTATTAAGAGACTCTTTACCATGCAAAATCTCTATNTTTGGGTTTTTTATAAGCTTTACTAACTCATCTCTAAATTTAAAATCATTAATTATTACTGCTTTTGGATTAAATTGATTTGCTTGTTTTGCCAATAATTTGAAATTTGAATGAGCNGTTAATAACTCAACACTAAATAAATTTTTNTTATNATTAATTACCTCAAGTGTTTGAGTTCCTATAGATCCAGTTGATCCTAAAATTGCTATTTTCTTCATTAACCTAATTTCTTAATATTTTCAATTAATATAATATTATTTGATAATCTAGGAACCTTATTTTGACCACCCAGTTTACCTATTGATTTCATAAATCTAATGAATGATTTATTTTTAGCCCTAGTAATTTTTAATCTTGATAAAATTTTATCTTTTCTTAGGTCTTTATAATAGATATTTAAATTTTTCATATTAAAATCTAACTCATTTTCAAAATCTTTAAAGNTATGCGGAGGTGATTTAAACTCTATGAACCACTCATGATGTGATTTTGATTTTTGATTTATAATCCGTGGGCCTACAGTATATTCAACTATTTCTACTTCTTTAAATTTTTCACATGTTTTTTTTAGTGATCTATCAACCTCGTCAACTATAACATGCTCTCCAAAAGCTGATATATATTGTTTTGTCCTACCAGAAACTTTAATTTTCAATGGGTTAATATTAGTAAATTTAATTGTGTCTCCAATGTCATATGACCACAGTCCAGCATTTGAAGTTATCATCATAGCGTAATTAGTATCTAATTTTATTTCCTCAATAGATATTCTTTTTGGCTTTTCATTTTTTAATTCATTTAACTCTACAAACTCAAAGAATATACCAGAATTAACCTGTAGAAGNAGATCATCAGAANACAAATCATTTTGGTAAGCAAAAAAACCTTCACTTGCTGGAAATGTTTCAAGAGTATCTATTTCCTTTCCAATTGAATTAAAAAGATTTGATTTATATGGTTGAAAATTTACACCTCCGTGACATAAAAGTTCTAAGTTTGGAAAGATTTGAGATATTTTCTTTCCTGTCTTTTCAATCAAAACATCAAAATACATTTGAATCCATGGTGGGATGCCACCTATAATTCTCAAATCTTGATCTAATGTTTCTTCAACTATATTATCAATTTTTTTCTCCCAACTATCAATTTGATTCGTTTTTGAACTAGGTAAAGATTTATTTTTTAAAAAAAAAGGCTTGTGGTGATTTACTATTCCTGATAATCTCCCGATTTTTATTCCGTTTTCTTCATCTAAATTTGGGGTNCCTGAGAGAAACATTACCTTACCTAGAAATGGTTTTATTTTTTTTTTCTTTTTGAAGTAATCATAGAGAAGATGTTTAGCTGAATTAATATGGTTTGGTAATGATTCTTTTGTAATAGGGATAAATTTTGTACCTGATGTAGTACCTGATGTCTTAGCTAAATAAAGAGGTTTGTTTTTCCAAGTAATATCTTTTTCTCCATTTTTAATTTTTTTTATATAACCTCTAAAACCCTCATAATCTCTTATTGGTACTTTACATTTAAAATCTTCATAATTATTAATATTTCTAAAATTATGATCTCTACCAAATTTTGTGTCTTTAGACTCTTCTACTAATTTATTTAATATATTTTTTTGTTTTATGATTGCCTCTGAGTGAGAAAAACCTGAAGAAGAGTATGATTCATCAAACAGGTTAATAATATTATTCAAAAACATATTGGTTTTTTGACAAAGATAATTTGATTTAGGTGCCTAAAATAATTAAACAATTATTTA
>NZYP01000066.1 GCA_002702205.1 Flammeovirgaceae bacterium
TAAATATTCTACCCTCTTCAAGTTCTTCAAAAGGTTTAGAAATGGTAGATATTAATATTGAAGTTATAGAGTCATTTTACTGGATTCCATCAATTTTATTTGAGTTATCAGACAGAAACTTCAATGATTGGTGGGAGAATTTTAATCATGATCTAAGTAGAATAAACTATGGACTGGGCTTAACCCAATATAATATCTCAGGAAATGCAGATCAACTGGAAATATCTTTTAGATTAGGTTTTATAAAAGAATTTTATGGATCATACTTTCTTCCATACCTTTCCAAAAGGCAAAAAGGAGGAATAAAATTAAATTTGAACTACATTAATTATGATCATTTAGAATTTGAAACAGAAAATTATATACCTAAGTTTTATAAATCTGAGAATTCACTAAAAAAACAATATGTCACATCAGTAGAATATTCACATAGAGAATCGTTTTATAATTATCACTATTTTAAATTAGAACATAATGACATAACTATGAATGATTCAATTTTTAAGTTAAATGATAACTACTTTATAAATACTAAAGATTCAAAACTGGGTTATTTATCTCTTTCCTATGAATTTGATAGAGATTTTAGAGATTTTAAGAATTATCCACTTAACGGTTTTAGATTTAACTTAAAAGTTGAAAAAAACGGTTTAGGAATCATCAGTAAATTAAATAAATTAAAAATTAGACTTTATTACTCAAAGTATATAAAACTTAAAAATAATTATTTCTATTCCTTCAATATATCATCTGTATATAGCAGTAATAACCAACCTTATATACTTTATGAAAATACTTATAATATTAGAGGTTACGAAAAATATTTGATTCATGGACACTCAAATGTAATTTTTAAAAATACCTTTAAGAAGAATATTTTATCAAAAAATATTAATAGAAATAATCAAGATTATTTTAAGAGAATTAAAAATATACCTCTTAAAATTTATGCAAAACTTTTTTTTGATTCAGGTTCAGTATGGAAATACAATGACTCTAATATTAATTTGAATTTAAATAATAATTATCTTTACAGTATTGGATTTGGATTAGATCTTGTAACTATTAAAAATATCTCATTTTCATCCGAAATTTCAAGAAATAATCAAAAAAATTATAATGTATCATTTAAGGTTGGTGCAGATTTTTAAATAATGAATAAGGTAGCATTTCATACTTTTGGGTGTAAACTAAATTATTCAGAGACCTCAACAATATCACGAATATTTAAGAAGAATGGCTTCAAAGCCACATCAATAGAAGATAAACCCGATGAAGTAATTATAAATACTTGTTCTGTTACTGAAAATGCTGATAAAAAATGTAAAGATTTAATAAGAAAGATAAATAAGATATCACCAAGTTCAAAAATCACAGTTGTTGGATGTTATGCACAATTAAAACCTAAAAAGATTTCAAATTTTGAAGGAGTGAACAAAGTCCTAGGCATCAAAGAAAAGTTTAAGTTTAAAAATTATTTAAGCTCAAATAAAAAAATCATTCGTCAGGATATTAAAGAGACCAAAGATTTTAATCTGTCGTACTCTGTTGATGATAGAACAAGATCATTTTTAAAAATTCAAGATGGTTGTAATTTTGGATGCTCTTTTTGTACAATACCTATGGCAAGAGGCAGAAGTAGATCGACAAATTCCGATGATGTAATTAAAAAAATTAAGGAATTGATAAATGGAGGATCTAAGGAAATAGTATTAAGTGGGATTAATATCGGAGATTTTGGTATAATCGAAGGAAGTAGAAAAGAAAATTTTTCAACCCTAATACATAAAATTGAAAAAATAAATAATAAAATTAGATTAAGAATTTCATCAATTGAACCAAACCTGCTCGATGAAAATATTATTGAATTAATAGCAAGATCAAATAAATTTGTAAACCATTTTCACATTCCAATGCAATCAGGAAATGATAGAATATTGAAATTAATGTCAAGAAAATATAATACAAATCTATATTCTGAAAAAATTAATAAAATAAGAAAAGAGGTAAATAATTCTTGTATNGGAGCNGATGTAATAGTAGGTTTCCCTGGTGAATCAGATAATGATTTTAAAAAAACCTTAAACTTTATTAAAAATTTAAAACTAAATTATTTACACGTATTTCCATACTCTGAAAGAGATAATACTAGATCAAAAAGTTTAGGTGATGTTGTACCAAGAGAAACAAAAGAAAAGAGATCAAAAATTTTAAGATCACTTTCTGAAAAACTAAAAAGAAACTTTTATAAAGAAAACATTAATAAAGAACATAATGTTTTATATGAAAACAAAAAAGATAAAAATTATATCTATGGATTTACTGAAAATTATGTAAGGGTTAAACTACCCTACGATAAAAAATTAATAGGATCAGTTAAAAAAACATATCTATATGATATTGACTNCGACTCATNTACATTAGGAAAAATAATATANAATGAAAATAATTTGTGTAGGNAGAAACTATGTTGATCACATAAAGGAATTAAAAAATAAAACTCCAAATGAGCCTGTGATCTTTTTTAAACCAACCATAACATTAAATTCATCATCTATATTTAAAATGCCAAATTTTTCTTCTAATATACATCATGAAATTGAAGTTATTTATGAAGTAGGAAAAGAAGGTAAGACGATTGATGAAAATGATTCTCTATCATTCATCTCGCGAGTTGGAATTGGAATTGACTTTACAGCTAGAGATATTCAAAATAAAAATAAAGAAAAAGGTCTACCATGGGCATTTGCAAAATCTTTTGATGACTCTTGCACAATATCAAGACTTTTAAATNTTAATAATATTAGTGATATAAATAATATTGATTTCTCACTTTTTAAGAATGGAATAAAGGTTCAAAATAGTAATACTAATCTTATGATATTTAATATTANATATCTTATCCACTTTATTTCTCAAAAAATAACATTAGAGAAAGGAGACATAATTTTTACTGGAACACCTAAGGGAGTAGGAANAATTTCAAAATCAGATAAATTAGAAGGTTTTATTAACAATGAAAAGATTCTTAATATTAATATTTATTAATATATCATTATTTGAATTATATTCTCAGGAAATTTTATTTCCTGTTAACCCAAATAATCAAAATTTCTTATCAGGAAATTTAGGTGAACTAAGAGGAGATCATTTTCATATGGGTATCGATATAAAAACATTTGGTANAATAAATGAACCTATTTACGCGGCGAATGATGGTTATGTNGAGAGAATATTTATTTCAGGAACTGGTTACGGTAAAGCTTTATACCTCAAACACGGAAATGGAACAAAGACAGTATATGCTCACCTAAATAAATTTAATAAAGAGATTGATATATATACAACTGATTATCAATATAGAAATAAGAAATTTAAAGCTAATTTATTCCCTGGAAAACGATTCTATTATAAAAGAGGAGAATTAATTGGATATTCAGGTAACTCTGGAAGCTCTGGTGGACCTCATCTACATTTTGAATTAAGGGATAGTTTAGATAATGTCTATGATCCTCTAAAATACANATTCAGTGAAATTAAAGATAATAGNAGACCTATTATAAATAAAATAGCATTCAAAACTTTAAATATTGAATCAAGAGTAAATAATGAATTTGGAATTCAAAACATAAATANATTAGATAAATCAACCTTAAAAAATAATTCTTTCCAAGCAAANGGAAAAATTGGAATATCAATACTTACATATGANAAATTAGATGGGTATGAAAATAAAGTAGGTATAAAAAAAATAAGATTATTCGTTAATGATACTTTGATAATTNATAATGAAATTAATTTTTTAAGCTATTCTGAAACAAAAAATGTAAAAAGATATATTGAGTATGATATATTTAAAAAAAACCGTCAACAGTTTATAAAAACATATCAAGATGACGGAAATAAATTAAATTTTCATCAAAATATCAATGATGGTATAATCAATGTTTTTAAAAATGAAAATAAAAAAATAAAAATTGAAGTTTTTGACTCTTTTGATAACACAGAATCTTACACATTTTATCTCAAATCAAANTATAAAAAAAATGATCTATTAGAGAGNATAAACTTATTTGAAAACAACTACTATAATATTGATAATACTCTTATAATTAGATCTAATATTNATAATAGAGATAGTGTCGAATTCAAAGAAAATAATGATATAAACCTTCTAGAATANTCATTCATTGATGATAATTATAAATATTATTTAGTAGACCTNAGAAAAAATTTACCATCAAAATTTATTCTAGATGATAGTGAGATAAACCTAAATTTTTTAAATCCAGTATATAAAGACAAAGACTATAAGTTTGAAAATGATGATTTTGAAATTTTTATTTCAAAGTCAACAGTTTTTGATACTCTATATTTTCAGTTTTTTAGAGANGATGGTTTTAACTTTAAAAATTCACATCCTATAAAGGGTAACNTTAATATTACATTCAAAACAAATAGTGATTATGATAAAATAAAGTCTAAAGTATATAGTATGAATGGAGATAAACCATCCTATATCGGAGGTAAATGGANAGAAAAAAACGTAAGCTTTAGCACTACTAGCCTAACAAATTTTAAAATTCTAGTAGATACTATTAAACCTGAAATAAAACCCATAACCATCAATCAAGACAGAATTTCCTTTATAATTGATGATGATTTATCCGGTATAAAATCATACGAAGCGAGCATTGATGATGAGTGGATNTTATTTGAATATGATAATAAAAATAAAATCATTATTTCAAAAAAAAAGGATTCAAATAAACCTTTTAAAGGTAACTTTGTNTTAGTAGTTACAGATAACGCTGAAAATAAAAAAATATATAAATTAAAAATTTAGTTATGTCATTAAATATAGGAGATAAGGTTCCAAATTTTGATGCAGTTGATCAAAATGGGGATAGTTTTAATTTTAAAAAATTCANAGGTCATAAAGTTGTACTTTATTTTTATCCAAGAGATAATACTCCAGGATGTACCTCNCAAGCATGTAATCTTAGAG
The DNA here is from genome assembly GCA_002702205.1 of Flammeovirgaceae bacterium. Classification (GTDB taxonomy): domain Bacteria; phylum Bacteroidota; class Bacteroidia; order Cytophagales; family MED-G16; genus MED-G16. The sequence goes on from NZYP01000066.1 coordinate 5,009, forward strand.
ATAACATGCAAAAATTTGAAAAAAATAATTTTAAAATCATAGGTGTAAGTACAGACTCACCAAAATCACATCTNAAATTTATTGAAAAAAATGAATTAAATTTTGATCTTATAGCTGACGAAGATAAAANTATTCATAAACTTTTTGGGACGTGGATAGAAAAGAAAATGTATGGGAGGACATATATGGGCACTGCAAGAAAAACCTTCATAATAGATNAAAATGCTATTATAACTGATATAATAGAAAAAGTTAAAACAAAAGAACACACCAATCAGATTATAAGTGAGTAAGAATATAGAAGACTTAAAAAAAATATCATCTCAAGTCAGAAGAGACATTCTTAGGATGGTTCATAATGTACAATCTGGTCATCCAGGTGGATCCCTAGGATGTACTGATCTTCTGGTTTGTCTATTTTTTAAAGAGATGTTTAGAAAAAAAGGATTTGATATGGATGGTAANGATGAAGATGTTTTCTTCCTATCAAATGGTCACATCTCTCCCGTNTTTTATAGTGTTCTTGCAAGGTGTGGTTATTTTAANATAGATGAATTAAATACATTTAGAGAACTTAATTCCCGATTACAAGGTCACCCTGCTACTCATGAGGGATTACCAGGGATTAGAATTGCATCTGGATCTCTTGGACAAGGATTNTCAGTTTCAATAGGAACTGCTNTATCAAAAAAGTTAAATAAAGATAAAAATTTAGTATATATCTTGATGGGAGATGGTGAACTTCAAGAAGGGCAAATATGGGAGGCAGCAATGTTTGCAAGTCATAATAAACTAAATAACCTTATAGGGTTTATTGATTACAATGGTCAACAAATAGATGGTCCAGTTGATGAAGTTAACTCCCTTCTTAGCCTTAAAGAAAAATTCAATTCATTTGGTTGGAATACTATTGAATGTGATGGAAATGATTTTGAGGATCTGATTAAATCAATACATAAAGCAAAAGTAAAACTAGAAGAGAAAAAACCAGTTATAATTATTATGAAGACTATAATGGGTAAAGGTGTTGACTTTATGGAAAATACTCATAAATGGCATGGAATTGCTCCTGATGACAAACAGTTAGAAGATGCCTTATCACAACTTGAAGAAACTTTAGGAGATTATTAATGGAAAGAAGAGAATACACATTTACAGAAAAAAAAGATACTCGATCTGGTTTTGGAGATGGATTATATGAGGTTGGAGTAAATAACGAGAAAATAATTGCACTCTGCGCTGACTTAACAGGATCACTAAAAATGGGGAAATTTAAAGAAGATTTTCCTGATAGATTTTTTCAAGTTGGAATAGCAGAAGCAAATATGATGGGAATAGCAGCTGGCATGACAATAGGTGGAAAAATACCTTTCACTGGTACTTTTGCAAATTTTTCAACAGGAAGAGTGTATGATCAGATAAGACAATCAATAGCCTACTCAGGAAAAAATGTAAAAATTTGTGCATCTCATGCTGGTTTAACTCTTGGAGAAGATGGAGCGACACATCAGATCCTAGAGGATATTGGTATGATGAAAATGCTTCCAGGAATGACTGTAATAAATCCTTGCGATTACACTCAAACAAAACAGGCAACAATTGCTATTTCAGACCATATGGGACCTGTATACTTAAGATTTGGAAGACCTAAATGGCCAGTTTTTACTGACGAAAATGAAAAGTTCATAATTGGTAAAGCTAAAACCTTTATAGAGGGGAAAGACATTTCCATTTTTGCTACTGGTCACATGCTTTGGCAGGCACTAGAAGCTGAAAAACTACTCTATAAAAAAGGAATATATGCAGAAGTTATTAATATCCATACTATAAAACCACTTGATGAGGATGCAATATTAGAATCTATTAAAAAAACAGGTTGTGCAATATCATGTGAAGAACATAATATAATTGGAGGATTAGGAGAGAGTATATCTAGAGTAATAAGTGAGAACAATCCTTTACCATTTAAAATAGTGGGAGTAAATGATTCTTTTGGCGAAAGTGGTAAGCCTATAGATCTACTCTCAAAATATGGTCTAGATCCAAAAAATATTATGGACAGCGCCCTCCAAGTTTTAAAAAGAAAATGAAAAAAGCTCTTGTTTTATTATCAGGAGGTCAAGATTCAACAACGTGTTTATTTTGGGCGAAAGAAAGATTTGATTACGTTGAAGCAGTTGGATTTGACTATGGTCAAAGACATAATTCAGAATTAAAGTTTGCCAAGAAAATAGCTAAAATTGCAAAAATAAAATTTAAAATAATTTCCTTGAAAAACTTATTTTCTAATTCTGCTCTGATTGATATGGATAAAGATATAAATGAAAAGCATCCTAATAATAGAACATTACCAAGTTCTTTTGTTCCAGGAAGAAACATCCTATTCATATCAATTGCATCGTCTTACGCATATAACAAAAAAATTGATAATATAGTGATTGGCGTTTGTGAGACTGATTATAGTGGTTATCCAGACTGTAGAAATGAATTTATAGAATCAATTGAAAAGTCTATTTCAATTGGACTTGAATATGAATTAAGAATACATACACCTCTAATGAAACTAGATAAAGCAGAAACTTGGAAGTTAGCTAAGGAACTAGGATGTTTAGATATAATTATTAATGATACGATGACTGATTATAATGGATCTCTAGTAAAAAATGAGTGGGGCTATGGGAAATTAGATAACCCAGCCAGTAAATTAAGAAGTGAAGGATATTTTAAAGCAAAACAAAATAATTGGATATAAATGAAACTTAAAAGTAATATTGTAGATCCGTATGTTGGTCAGACAGCAGAAGGTAAAAAGATAGAGTTTGATAGTATTGATAAAATTGAAGAAAAAGAACTCAAGGTATTTTTATTCAAAAATAAAAAAGAATACATTAAAATAATATCAAAGGAATTTATCGCTGTATGTCCTTTTAGTGGATTACCAGACGTTGCAAAATTAAAGATAGAGTATTACCCAGAAGGTGGCATTGCAATTGAATTAAAATCGTTAAAATATTATTTGGTAAGCTATAAAAATGTTGGAATATACCAAGAAGAAGTGACTAGCAAGATTTTTAAAGATTTAAAAAAGATTCTTAAAACGAATAAATTAAAAGTTACGACAAAATATAATGTCAGAGGAGGTCTATATACAACATGTAGAATAGGAAATATTTAATTTGAATATTTCCTTTTGAATCTATCATATAATATTTGTTGTTTACCATTTAAGTTAATTTCTCTTCCTGTTATAAATGCGTGAACAATTTGACTTGTTCTCATATCAAGAATATCACCTTTTGAGACAATTATATTTGCATCCTTACCTACTTCTAATGAACCTGTTACATCATCAATTCCTAGAATTTTAGCAGTATTAAAAGAAATCATTTTTAGAGCTTCTTCTTTCGGAACTCCATAAGCTACAGAAGTACCAGCTAAAAAAGGTAAATTTCTTTGAGAATGGAGGGAACCAGAAGCAGTTAATCCAACTATTATACCCTCTTTAAACAAAAGGTAAGGAAGTTTATAGGGCAAATCAACATCCTCTTGATTTCTAGCAGGTATTCTGTGTAAATTATTTAGCAATATTGGTAAATTATTTTCTTTAATAAAATCAATAGTATAGTAAGCGTCATCAGCACCAACAATAACTAAATCATTAATATCATGTCTCTTGAATGTCTGTACTGATTCAATTATTTGATCTCTAGAATTAGCATGAATATATACTTTTTTCTTACCAGAAAAAACACCAAGCATAGCCTCCAACTTTAAATTTATTTCTTCAATATTATCTCTTCTATTATAATAAGACCTTGAATCGATAAGAAATTTGTGAATTTTATCAACTGTACTATTATAATTTGAATTTGTCCTAAACTCCGTTGAACCTGACCTTCTACTTGGGGGATAGGTTTTTCTTGGCCATTTAATATGAATACCATTATCAATCTTATATGCTGCATCTTCCCAATTCCAACCTTCCATCATCATGACAGAAGAATTTCCAGTTATCAAATCTCCATCTGGAGCAACTTGAGATAAAAGAATTCCATTATATCTAAAAGTTGAAATCATTTCTGAATCTGTATTATAAGATGTAAGAGTCCTAATATTTGAATTTATATCACCAATCTCAGTATGATCTAAAGTGGCTCTTATTGCAGAAATTTCTTCTAAACCAACCTTTGAAATAGGTAAGATAAGACCAGGATAAACCAATTTATTATTTAAGTCAATCTGTAAATGATTTTCAAAATTTTTAAGTATTGTATTATTAAATTGGCCTACATGAGTTATTTTCCCAGAATCAAAACATACATAACCTTCTTCAATAATTGTTCCATCACCAACATGGACTTGGGCATTATATAAAATTATTGCCTTATCTTGTTTACTCACTGGTTCAGGAACCTGAGAATAAATAGTATGAGATATAAATAAGAAAATTAAAATATATGTTTTATTCATCATTTAAAATTAATTTTCTAAGGTTGATTGGTAATCATATTCATCTTCACATGTAAGTTCAAAGTGAGCTGTCTTAATTGGTTTTCTTCTACTTCCTACAGAAATATTTGAGTTTTTCATTTTAGAGATTATTCTAGCCCTCTCACTTTTAATTTCATCTCTTAATTTTTTGTCCTCTTCTATATCATAATAAACCTTACCATCAACAATTGTTTTTAAAGGTTTTGAGTATATTGATAAAGGATGATCATTCCATAATACTAAATCAGCATCTTTACCCACCTTAATGCTTCCCATTCTGTGATCAAGGTTCAATAATTTAGCAGGATTTATTGTTACTAATTTCATTGCCTCAATTTCAGACATATTACCATATTTAATTGTTTTACCTGCCTCTTGATTTAATCTTCTTGCCATCTCTCTATTATCTGAGTTAATTGCTGTAACAACACCAGCTTGTGACATAAGAGCTGCATTATAGGGAATTGCTTCCTTTACCTCATTTTTAAAAGCCCACCAGTCCGCAAAGGAAGCTCCACCTGCGCCATGCCCAGCCATAATATCTGCAACCTTATACCCTTCAAGAATATGTGTAAAAGTATTTACTTTGAAGTCAAACTTTTCTGCAACCTTCATTAACATATTAATTTCAGACTGTACATATGAATGACATGTAATATGCATTTTACCATTTAAAATTTCAGTCAATGCATCTAATTCAATATCCTTTCTAGGCACAATAGCATTAACCTTTTCTTTCTTTGATAATGCATTGTAATTTTTCCATTTACTTTCATAAATTTTTGCCTCATTAAAAGCATTAACAAATACTTGTTCTACTCCCATTCTTGTATCTGGAAACCTTGTACTTGATGTAGCCCTAGACCTTTTAACATTTTCACCAAGTGCAAATTTTATATATTCATCAGCTTCGCTAATAATCATTTCCTCAGGTGAGGAACCCCACCTAAACTTTACTATTGCAGATTGTCCACCAATTGCATTTGCAGAACCATGAAGAAGTTGTGAAGCGGTTACGCCTCCAGCTAGTTGTCTGTAAATATTAATATCTTCGGAGTTGACAACATCTTTCATTCTTACCTCAGCAGTGTTAGATTGTGAACCCTCATTTACTCCGAAAAGAGCAATATGAGAGTGTTCATCAATAATTCCTGGAGTTAAATGCAATCCGTTACCATCAATAATCTCTATATTTTTATCCTTTAAATTGATTTCTAAACCTATATCTACAATTTTCCCATCATCTATTAATACATCTCCTTTCTCGATAACCCCATCATTCTCAAGAGTCCAAATCTTAGCTCCTTTTATTAGCGTTCTCTTTTGACTTTTTATTGACTTCGATCCATATTCAACAAATGGATATATCACATCCCCTATATCTTCTTCTTTATTAATAGAAACTTTAGAATTTTTTTTAATTTTTATACTATTTGAGGAAATTTTTACAGCAGTCCATTCAAACCAATCTGTATTATTCAAAGTACCTTTCCCTATAAATTTTCCATTTGAATAAAATCCAGATAATTTATATTCTCTTGATAAATTTTCTTCCTTATTTTCATTAACACTAAATGTTAATGAAATATTTTCATCATCTACAAAAATTTTAGAATCAGCTTTAACAGAATCTGATAATTTAATAATACTAATTTTAGCTTTGGGGTCATCCTTATCACCATAAATATTTAATGAAATATTATTTATATCCTTATTTTTTCCCCTATCTATCGATAAGATATAATCACCAGTAAAGTCAATTATATTAGTATCATTGACCTTATGCCATTTCCCTTGGACCCAATTACTAAGAATTTTTGTGTCTTCAGAAAATATATCTCCGTCGGCTATAAAAAAATTTGCAATAAAAGACTTGTTTAATGAACCTAATTTTTTTTCCATATTTAGAAACTTAGATGGGTTATAGGTTAGTGCTTTTAATAAAATAGCTTTTGATGCTCCCCTATTAAGAGATTTAATTAAATTAATTCTAAAATCAGATAAATTTTTCAAACCATTTGTTGTTATTGAAAAATCAATATCATTATTCTCTAAAAAAAATGGATTAGATGGGGCTAATTCCCAATGCTTTAATTGGGAAAGTAAGATGTCCTTGTTTTTAAAAGGATCATCTACATTATATGGATTAGGATAGTTAATAGGAACAATTAAACTTGAGTTTCCATCTTTTATTTCTTTTATCCTTTGATACTCATCTCCCTCACCTTTGATTATAAATTTAGTACCAATCTCTTTCTCAATTTTTTGAGCAAGAAGTATCCTCAGTTTATCTCTTACCTCTATTATTTTGGGTAAATTATTATTATTAACAATAGCTGATAGCGAGAGATTAGTTTCTTTTATTTTATCTGCATTAATTGAGTACCATTCCGCATCAAAAAAAGATTGTTTTAATAAAGCTACAGCACCCATAAGTGAACTTGGATACCTCTGTCTCGATGAACCTTTCATAAAAGAGAAATGGTTTGATGCCTTATCTTGGATAATAATATTTTGTTCAACATCATTTGCTAGTGAAACTAAACTACCTGTACCCCTCATAATTCCATCCATATTGTGAGAAACAACTGCCCCAAAACCTTCATTCCTTAATTGATCTGATTTCTTTAAATCAAATTTTATATTTTCAACACTATTATACTCAGGTCTTATAGACTCATTCCAAGAGAAAGGACCATTCTTATTTGATAACATTTGTGGATTAGTATAACTCGACCCAAAGCTTGTAGATGAACTTAAAGGCTCATTCTGAATGATACCATAATCAGTATATAAATCGATAAAAGAGGGATATATATAATTACCTCCTAAATCAAATATTCTTATACCCTGAGGAATCGATACATCTTTACCAACTGATTCAATGACACCATCTTTTATAACTAGAATACCATTTTCTAATTTCGTTTTATAATCAATTATAATATTTGCATTTATAAATGCATAATGATTTTCTCTATTATCATTTACACCATTTACTGGGAATCCTTCCTGGGACATAGAAATAAAAGGAGCAATGAAAAGCAAAAGAAATATTGTATATTTTTTTTTCATTTAGGATATAAAATTATTTAATAACCTTACCTTTTATAAAGATCAAAGATCTTTTGTTATCGTCAGTAATAACAGAGAGAGATTTTCTAAATACACCCGGACGCCCTTTTGGATTATATTCAGCAATTATAAAACCCTTTTTTCCTGGTTTTATTTCATCTTTAGACCAATTAGGTGTGGTACATCCACAAGAGGGCTTTACTGATAATATTCTTATTGATTCTTTACCATAATTAGTAAAATTAAACTTATGTGATACTTTACCTTTATTCTCAGTAATATCACCAAAATTATGTTCTGGTGTTTCAAAGACAATATCTGATTTCTGGGAAAAAGAATTAAAAGCAATAAATAAAATTAAAAATAAAGTTAGGGGTTGTTTCATATTTTTTAAAAATATATAATTAAATACTATCA
>NZYP01000067.1 GCA_002702205.1 Flammeovirgaceae bacterium
AAATTCTCGTTTTAATTTAATAATTTGTATGTATATTAATGAAAAATAACTTAATAAGTTGAAAAAATTTGGTAAGTATATTCTCTTTATGATTTCTCTACTAGAGAGAAGAGAAAGGTTCAAAACCTATTTCTCACTTTCAATAAATGAATGTATAAAAATTGGATATGACAGCTTATTTATTGTTTCTATAGTATCAATTTTTATGGGTGCTGTTACAACCATTCAGACTGCTTTTAATCTTGTAGGCCCTCTTATACCTGACTATGTGATTTCATTAGTTGTTAGAGATATGACACTTCTTGAATTATCTCCAACTATCATTGCTATTGTTTTTGCAGGTAAAGTTGGTTCTAACATAGCTGGAGAATTAGGAACAATGAGGATAACTGAACAAATTGATGCACTAGAAGTAATGGGGATAAATTCTTCCTCATATCTTGTCTTACCTAAGATTATAGCATCCCTGCTAATGTTTCCAATTCTTGTTATAATCTCCGCAACTCTAGCAATAAGTGGTGGTTATATGGCTGGTGTTCTAACTGATGTCATAACAGGTCAAGAATATATATATGGTCTAAGATATGAATTTAATCCTTTCAATATCCCTTTTGCTCTGGTAAAATCCTATGTATTTGCATTCATTGTTGCATCCATATCATCTTTTCAAGGTTATTATACTTCAGGGGGAGCTCTTGAGGTAGGAAAGTCAAGTACTAATGCCGTTACCAATAGCTGTATATTTATTTTAATTGCAGATTATATCCTAGCTCAAGTATTATTATGATTGAAATTAAAAACATATCAAAATCTTTTAAAGATAAACAGGTTCTCTTTAATATATCAGGGACTTTTGAAAAAGGGAGAACCAACTTAATAATAGGTGCTAGCGGTACTGGTAAAAGTGTTTTATTGAAATGTCTAGTAGGCCTATTGGAACCAGATGTAGGGTCAGTCTTATTTGATAATAGGAACTTCACTAACGCTAACAAAAACCTAACCACTGAAATAAGGCGAGAAATTGGTATGCTATTTCAGGGCAGTGCACTATTTGACTCAAAAAATGTTGAAGAAAATATAAAATTTCCTCTTGACATCCTTACTGATATACCAGAAAATGAAAAAATAGAGAAGGTTAACCATTGCCTTGAGCTAGTTGGTCTTGAAAAAATTAATTATAAAATGCCGTCAGAACTAAGTGGTGGTATGAAAAAAAGGGTAGGAATTGCAAGAGCAATAGTTAATGACTCTAAATATCTTTTCTGTGACGAACCAAATTCAGGACTTGACCCCTTAACTGCTATAAAAATAGATGACCTAATTTTAGAATTAACTCAAAAATTAAATACAACTACAATTGTTGTAACTCACGATATGAACTCAGTTGTTGAAATTGGTGAATATATAATGTTCTTACATGAAGGAAAAAAACTTTGGGAGGGAAATAATAAAAAGATTTTAAAAACTAAGGTCAAGGAACTTAATGATTTTGTATTTTCAAATAAGTTGATGAAGAAAATAAAATAAACTTAATCAAGTAGTGAAGCTACTCTTTTTTTAATCTTTCTCTTACTCTCTTGATCTTTAACAAATTTTCTACTCCTAAAATACCAGAAGACACCTCCTATTATTATCAAAACATAAGTAGAAGTAAATAAATAGACAATACCTGAGTTAATACTTGATGATATACCTGTACCACCCGAATTAGCGTCACTCTCAACTATTCCCCTACACATAGAACAACCTTGTGAAAGAACATCATATGTGCTAAATATAAAAATCAGTAAAAAAGAATAGTATTTTTTCATTAGAACTGGTAAAAGGGACTAATCATAAAATAAACTATTACACCTGAAACCGAAACATATAACCATATTGGAAAGGTATATTTAACAACTTTTTTATGTTGTTTAATCTTATTAGTCAGTGAATAATAAAATGCAAATAATACAAAAGGCACGACGACAATAGAAAGTATAATATGAGAGATGAGAAAGAAATAATAAATCATTCTTGAGTCTCCAAGATATTTAGTACTATCAACTGAGGAGTGATAGATAATGTATGAAACTAAAAAAATTGCTCCTAAAGTAAAAGCCATTGTATTTAAATTCTGATGAAGGCTTATATTTTTTTTATATTTTATAGCATAGAATGAAAGAATTAGAAGCAGTGATGTTAGTGAGTTAATGATTGCATTAAAATGCGGTAATTTGTATGTCCATTCACCAAAAAATGAAATTTTACTAGGCATAAAGAGGAGGAATGCTACAGCTAAAGGAATCAGTACTGAAACTAGTGCTATGGCTTTAGTTAGGTTATTTTTCATTTTCAAGATTTATAATATCAATTTCAACATTTAATCTGTCGTACTCATCTAAATCGTTTAGATCATATATTCCTCTTACTTTATATTCATTATCTAGTAATAATACATGATCGTTCTTAATATCAGACTTAAAACAAGTAATACTCTTCGAATCCTTAAAAAAACCTGTTTNAAGAACTGTCCAATTTAAATTACGATCGATCTCTGATAATGTTATAATATCAATCTTTTTATTTGAATAAAGTTTTGTAAGAAGATTATCAACTAATGAGTTTTTTAAATTANACCTTATGTCAACAAGTATAACATCTGATCTCACATTTNGTTCAGAAAAANCAGATTTTAATAATATTTCGTNNCAACCATAATTAACCTCAGAGACTACGTATTTATTATCTCCAAAAAATCTTAGAAAAAAATAGAGTATAATAGGAAGAAGGATTGAAAATGAAAGGATAAAAGCCTTTTTCAAGTTAACCATTAAAAGTAAATAGCTTGGTATATAGCNTCAGCTTGAATAAATAATGCACCAAGTAACCATACCACAAATACACATGGTATCAATATTGTCCACATTAAAGATTTTTGTTCGTGAGCTANNNGCATAAANTCTCCNACTATNTAACCAGCTTTGACGAAAGTCATACCAATAAATAAAAATATTTTAAAACTTTTCCATGACTCAGGAAACTGTAGTGCAACATAGAACTCTGCTGCGGTTACTAAACCCAGTATTATAGCAACTTTCCAAATCTTCCAAATTTTAGATTTATCAGCAGGTTCTGGTTTAATAGAAGAAATTTCTGGTTCGATCATAACTCTATACTAAATAAAAAAAAGTAAAAACAAATACCCAAACTAGGTCTACAAAATGCCAATATAATCCTACTTTCTCAACCATCTCATAGTGACCTCTTCTCTCTAATATTCCAACAGTTGCTTGGTAAAATATTAGGAAATTTAATGCTACTCCGCTAAATACATGAAATCCGTGAAATCCAGTTATGAAAAAGAAAAATGCAGCAAAATCAGGAGGGCCGTATTGGTTAGTCTGTAGGTTTGCTCCATATATTATGCTTCCATCAAAAAGTTTAGTGCCTGCATCGGTTCCATGAATAAAATGTGACCATTCCCAAGCCTGACAACCTAGAAAGGTAAGGCCACCAAATATTGTCCAAATCATCCACTTTTCGACTGCCTGTCTATCCATTCTATGTCCGGCTTCTACAGCTAATACCATAGTCACACTACTTAAAATTAATATAAATGTCATAAGTCCGACAAAGACTAGAGGTAACTCAACTCCGTGAAAGAATGGAAATGCCTCAAAAACCTTTTCAGGTATAGGCCAGTAAGATTGGGAGAAGGAGAAATCTGATAATGTACCTTCATAGCCTGGGTGTCTAAATCTTATTACACCGTAGGCAATAAGAAAGGCAGAAAAAGTAAATGCATCAGATATAAGAAAAAACCACATCATAAGCTTGCCATAGCTAGCCTTAAATGGTTCAGTTCCACCTGACCAAAGGTCTTTCTTTGAAGTAGGTAAAGTAGCTTGGTTTGCCATTTTTATATATTATAAAAATACAAAGTTAAAAATAAATAAACCCACATTCCAGCAAGAAAATGCCAGTAAGTGGTAGACATTTCGATGCTTAATAAGTTTTTAGAATGAATATTTAATTTAATTGCTGAGTAATAAATGTATAATATAAATATTAGACCAGAAATAAGATGAAAAGCGTGAACACCGCTAAGTATGTATATAAAGGATCCATCAGGATGTCCAACAAAATAAACACCGCCCTCAACTAGCTGAACCCAACCATAATATTGGAATAAAAGAAAAAAAGTACCAGTAATAAAACTACCTAATAAAAATATTTTTTGTGTTCTAAAATTATCTTTCTTAGATGCAAAATAAGATAACTGCTTAAAAATACTACTTAGAATTACAACAACTGTGGAGTAGTAAAACATAGAGGGGAGGTCGACATTGAATCCTCCTGGCTCTCCTTTTTTTACTATGTATGCACTTATTAATGAAACAAAAATCATAGAGATCGATATCATAAATATCCATATTAAAAAGATATTTGGATTCATTCTTAAAATATTTGTATTGGTTTTATTTTTCATAATTCTAAATTTTATCTAATACATAACTAATTTGTACAATTGGGAGGTATATAAATGAACTAAACATTACTTTAAGTGCTGAGTCTCTTGAATAATCATTTATTAGCTTGAAAGTTTGAGCTAAAAATATAATTGCAAGAAGTACTGCTACTGCACCTGATATTATACCTGTTATTCCAAAAATTGTTGGAAGAAGACCTAATGGAATTAGAAATAAAGTATAGATCATAATATTTACAGCAGTTTTCATATTTTTTTCACCATTATTAGGAAGGAGTTTGAATCCAGCTTTTTTATAATCATCATCATACATCCAAGCTATTGCCCAAAAATGTGGAAACTGCCAAATAAATTGAATACTAAAAATAATTATTGCCTCTAAAGTTATCTGTCCCGTTGATGCTACCCAACCAATAAGTGGTGGAAGCGCACCCGGAATTGCTCCAATAAAAACAGCAATAGGACCAATTTTTTTCATAGGAGTGTACACAAAAGAATATAATATTAAAGAGATAAGTGATAATAATGCTGCATATATATTCAGATAGTAAGAAATTAAGGATAAACCAACTATCATGGAGGTAAAAGATATTATTATCGATTTCTTTATCGATACTCTATCAGTTGGAATAGGTCTTTTTTTTGTCCTTTCCATTAATTTATCTAAATCTCTCTCAAAAATCTGATTATTTATTACTGAAGAGGAACTAACAAGATATCCTGCTATTAAAAGAATAAAGACTTCATTAATATCAACTGATTTAGAGGAAATAAGAAAACCAAAAACAGAAGATAAAGAAACTAGGAGTGAGAGTCTAAACTTAGATAGCTCGAAAAAAATTTTAATATTTTCTATTATCATATAAAGCGCAAATATAGTTTTTGAGATTATAAGATTCATTATACTATGTTTTTTTTAAATGAAAAGTTTAATAGAAGAATATAAAATTGTAATCCAAAAGCCAAGAAAGCTATAAGGAGATGTATAGGCTGAAGTATTATAGGAATTGAAAAATAGGCCATTCCTGCTCCAACTAAAATTTCAGATATAATTAAAAGGAGCATCATTACTGAAATAAGCCTAAAAAAATTATGTGATTTAAATTTNATATAAATCGTTATAACAGTTANTACCTGAAATAAAAGAATTAAAATAGAAAATGATCTGTGAATTTTAAATGTATTATTCAACGATTCTATAATATTTTCTCGAAAATTAAATCCATATAATTTTAGTAGTTCATCAACTGATTCCCTGACATCTGTTCCTAAAACCATTTGAATCATAAATAATATCAAACTAGAAATAATAAAAAAATTCAATATTCCACTTCCTANATAATTNTTNTTANTTCTTGATGATAGGTGATAACAGAGTATTACATTACATATTATTAACAATGCTACAATTACATGAAATGTAATGAGCCCAGACAGTAAATTTGTTGAAACTACTATTGAACCAACCCAAGCCTGAAAAAAAACTAATATTAATGATAAAAAAGATAATAAAATCAACTTTCTACTTACGGGTCTTATAAATAGAGAACTCAAAAAAACAAAAATTAAAGANAGNCCAACTAATGCTCCAATTAACCTGTTTATNTATTCTGTCCATGTTTTATANACATTAAACTCCTCTCCTTTCTTAATATCTGGATCATTATTAATTTTATTTGACAATTTTTGAAATCCAAGTAATGATAAAACAGAACTTAATCTCTCATTTTTTTTTATTCTTCCCTTAACAAATATTTCTTCATAATTTTCAGGTAATTCACTAACAGAAGTTGGGGGGATTAACATACCAAAACATTTTGGCCAATCTGGACAACCCATTCCAGAACCAGTACACCTAACAACACCTCCTGCTAGGATTAATATGTAGAGAAGAGTAAGGCTAATCTTTGTTGTAAGATTATAATTATTTCCTAACCATTTAACCATTATATGANAAGAGAAGGTCTACCTGCTAGTGTCATCAGGCATATTTGACTCAGGTGTTTTTGATAATGGTATGTTCTGAGGTATGAAATCTGTCTCAGACCCGGGCTTACTGTAGTCATATGGCCACCTTTCAACTTTAGGAAGTGCTCCTGGCCAGTTTCCGTGTCCTGGCTCTACTGGTGTAGTCCATTCAATTGTATTAGAATTCCAAGGATTTTTAGGTGCNCTTCTTCCTCTATACATAGAATAGAAGAAATTGAACAAGAAAAGAAATTGAACNGCAAANGTTATTATAGCAGCAAAACTTACAAATGTATTAAGNTCTATAAATGATTCAATTCTTCCAGTTTCAAAATTTGTGAATGAATAGTATCTTCTNGGNAATCCAGCAATACCTATGTAATGTAGAGGAAANAAAACTAAGTATGCACCGATAAAAGTAACCCAAAAGTGAATATAACCCAATGTTCTATTCATCATCCTACCAAACATTTTAGGGAACCAATGATANACTCCAGCAAATAATCCAAAAAATGACGCACTACCCATAACAATATGAAAATGTGCAACCACAAAATATGTATCATGAAGATTTATATCTACAACTGAATTTCCTAAGAATAATCCTGTAAGTCCGCCCGAAATAAAAAATGAGACTAAACCAATTGAAAATAACATGGCAGGAGTAAATACGATGTTACCTCTCCACAATGTTGCTATATAATTAAAAGCTTTTACAGCTGATGGGACAGCAATTATTAGAGTTAAAATTGTAAATACTGACCCGAGAAAAGGGTTCATTCCAGATATAAACATATGGTGCGCCCAAACAACAAAAGAAAGAACTCCAATTCCAAAGATAGAATAAACCATAGCTCTATATCCAAAAATTGGTTTTCTAGAGCAGGTAGCAATTATTTCAGATGTTATACCTAAAGAAGGTAAAATAACAATATAAACTTCNGGGTGTCCCAGAAACCAAAATAAATGTTGAAATAAAATCGCACTACCACCTTGGTTNGATAGAGCTTCACCTGCTATATATATATCTGATAGGTAAAAACTAGTTCCAAAGGACCTGTCCATTATCAGTAATAAAGCTGCTGATAGGAGAACAGGAAAAGATAAAACTCCAAGAATTGCTGTAACTAAAAATGCCCATATAGTTAACGGCATTCTGAAAAAAGTCATTCCTTCTGTCCTTAAATTAATTACTGTAGTTATATAATTTAATGCACCTAATAATGCAGAGACTATAAATAAAGCCATNGAAACCAACCACAAAGTCATACCCATACCAGAGCCTGACACTGCTTGAGGAAGTGCACTAAGTGGAGGGTAAATNGTCCAACCACCACTTGCAGGTCCTCCCTCTACAAAAATAGATATAAACATTACTATGCTTGAAAGGAAGAAAAACCAGTATGATAACATATTTAAAAAGCCACTAGCCATATCTCTTGCACCGATNTGAAGAGGAATTAAGAAGTTACTAAAAGTACCACTCAAACCTGCAGTAAGAACAAAAAAGACCATTATTGTTCCGTGCATAGTTATAAGGGCCAAATAAACTTCAGGATCAATCTTACCTTGAGGAGTTAACCAATTACCTATAANAGGACTTAANGCAGTAAGGTCCATATCAGGAAAACCAAGNTGAATTCTAAAAAGAGATGACATTGCACCACCNACNATAGCCCAGAAAATACCNGTTATAAGGAATTGCTTGGCAATCATCTTATGGTCNTCACTAAAGATATATTTAGTGATAAAACTNTGTTCATGATGATCATCGTGATGATCTTGCTCTTGTACTTTTGGCTTGGTTGAGGTCTTAGTAATCTCCATAATTAATCATTTAAACTAGCTACATCCGTAGAATTATTTTTTATAAAGTCTGCATAGTAATCTGGATTNTTTTCAATCCATGACTTTTGCTCGTTTTTCCATTTAATATATTCCCACTCTTCTTGAACTATAACAGTATGCTTCATTGAAAAGTGTGCTCTTCCNCAAATCTTATTACAAACTATTTCAAAATTGAAGTTTTCATTCCCAGTTTCTTCTCTCATCTCTGCAGTAGTTTTAGTTGGGATAAACCACATCTGAGTTGGCATACCTGGGACAGCATTCATTTGAGATCTCATATATGGTAGATACACACTATGGATAACGTCTCTTGCCTTAATCTTAAAAAGTACTGGTTTACCCTTAGGGATATGAATCTCTCTTGGCATAAAATCGTCTAATGATGATGAGTCAGTAAAGTCTATACCTACAATATTTTCAACATCAATTAACTTATAATTTGCATTACCTAATTCATTATCTGGACCGGGATACCTTGAAGCCCAAGCAAACTGATAACCAACAATCTCAATTACCTCTGCGTCTTTTGGAGCTGGGCCCATTATATTATTCCATTTTACTAGGCCCCACCCTATAAGTCCAACTAGTACTATAGCAGGGATTACAGTCCATACAATTTCTAGTTTATGATTTTCAGGATAGAAATAAGCTTTTCTATCTTTTTTGTATCTGTACTTGTAACCAAAATAAAACATTATAACCTGGGTGACTATAAATACTGTAAATGTTACGGCCATTGTAACCCAAAAAAGAAGTTCAACCTCAGGAGCATGTTTAGAGGCCATTGGCAGGAAATAATTTTCGAACTGATCAAATGAATACCAGAATATCACCACGAAAGAAACAAACATAAAAAATACTCCGATAACAGCATTATATGTGTTATTAGAATCTTCAAATGAAGTTTCCATTTTTTTCTTTGCAACACTCAATATTTCCGTAGACCTGAAAATAAGGAAAACTACAGCTAAAGACAACAAAAGAATGATTCCAACAATCATATTCATTACACAAATTTATATATCAACTACTAAAAAGTCACCTAAGAATTAGTTATTTTTTAACCCAAAGGATGTTTTGTAAAATCAGTTTTTTTTAAAATAAAAATTAAATATCATGGTGTAAACTTTCATCTAACATCGGATGATTTTTAGCAACCAAAGGAAGTTTGGTCAAACCATTTAATGTCACATATAAAAATGCTGACAAGAATACCATAAGTACACCAATTTCTAAGAAGCCAAAGCCTCCATTATCTTTTAAAACACCAGGAGTGACCATCAAATAAAAGTCAATAAAATGACCAAATAATATCACAGGGCACGCAACCTTTAAAAATCTAGTAAATCTCTTACTTGCTCTAGTCATCAGGAAGAGAAATGGAAAAAAGAAGTTCAAGATTAAATTAACCAAAAAGAAAGGATAATAGAAATCACTATCGAGTCTCTCCACATAATAAATAGTTTCTTCAGGGATATTTGCATAGTAAATCAATAGGAATTGAGAAAACCATATATATGTCCAGAAAACACTAAAAGCAAATACATACTTACCCAAGTCATGGATAACACTGTGATTGACGAAAGCCAGGTATCCATTATCTCTTAATGTAATAATCATGTAAGTAATCAAAGCCAGAGCAGAAACCCACCAACTGGCAAAAACATACCATCCAAACATCGTACTAAACCAATGGGTATCTATTGATAATACCCAATCCCAAGCAGCAACTGATTGAGTGAATGCATAAATCACTACAAAGACTGTAGATATTGTAAACA
Source organism: Flammeovirgaceae bacterium (assembly GCA_002702205.1). Classification (GTDB taxonomy): domain Bacteria; phylum Bacteroidota; class Bacteroidia; order Cytophagales; family MED-G16; genus MED-G16. The sequence continues at coordinate 10,069 of NZYP01000067.1, forward strand.
GTTTCTTCCATGATCCAGTTCCACCTAACTTATCTTCTTTTGCAACATGTTTAAGTATCAATGCATAAAATAAATACCATATCCCAAGGAAAAACACCATCCTTCCAAGGAAGAAAGGAAGATTTAAATAGGCTTTTTTTCCATCAATCACATAATCATATCTTGGGTCAGATTCATCATACAAATACTCATGTGTCCAATGAAAAATATCGTGATTGGTAATCGCAAATATTATAAGCATTAATACACTCCCAGGAAGTAACCATCTTCCAATAGCTAACGGTACTCTTAAAATTCCTGCTGACCAACCAGACTGAGAAACGTATTGAATTGCAACAAAAAATATAGCTGATATAGAAATACCTAAAAAGTAGACAATATTAATCCATAAATTAGAGTATACTCTTTTGTACCAGTGAAACTCAGAATGACCATCGTCTGATATGTAGGCATTTACAATTTCGGTGGATTCTTCATGACCATGACCAGAGTTTATTACCTGATATACCCCAATAAGAGATAGTATGAGTCCCCCCAAAAAAAGGTAGAGCAGGTTCTTTTTTATTCCTATATTAAAATCAAAAATATCTTTCATATTATTGTTTTTGAAGGGTTTGAACATACTTTACTATCTTCCATCTATCTTCTATTGATATCTGAGATCCATGTCCCCACATTCTCCCTTTACCATGTGTAATGACATGAAAAATATGCCCCTCAGATCTATCTTTAACTGCTCTTGAATTATATGCGGTAACACCCAAATAAACCTTTCCAACAAGACCGTCTCCCATACCCTTCTCTCCATGACAATGAATACAAAACCTCTCGTATAAAATTTTTGCTTCTTTTAGAACTTCATCACTATCCTGGATAGGATTTTTTACTAGAGCAGCAACATCAAGACTATCTTTTGGAATCCTATACGGAAGGTATGTGCCTCTTCTAACAGTATTTGGGACTGGTTCTAACATAGTCATACCATAAGGGTTGTATGGATTTGAATTATAAAACTCTCCATGTCCATCATTTGGATTAGAATCTAACCAGCTACCAATTTCCTCGTCTTTAACTTGAGATAATGGTTCATAGGGCACAGAATGATACATGTTTGGTGCATACTCTACTCCAGGGTAGTCATCCTTTGCAGAGCATCCTAAAAGGAGGATGAAAAATAATAAGTTTACGATAACCTTATTCATACATCCATCATTTTAGAGTTTGCTTCAGAAGCTCCATTAGACTTAAGTAATTTTTTAAGAGCAGCCTCAGACATATTATTTTTTTCTATTTCTATTGCCATCACATGTTTGTCATCCGTTGATCTCAAGTCAAAAGTTTTTGGTTTTCCCCAAGGTTTAAGATCGCTAATTACAAAGAATGTACCCACCATCCCAAAAGCTGATAATAAGACTGTCATCTCAAATGTTACTGGAATAAAAACAGGTAGAGGAAGAAAATCCTTACCTCCAATTATCATAGGCCAATCTATTGTTGTCATACCAATCATCATAGTTAGTGCCAGACAAGTTCCTAGGAAGCCAAAACAAAACGCAGCAATTGATAGCCTCGATCTCTTATATCCTAGTCTGGACTCAATTCCATGAACTGGGAATGGAGAATATACTTCATATATATTTATACCCTTGTCACGCACTGACGATATAGCATCAAGAAGAACATCTTCATCCTCATAGATACCAATAACAAATTTTACGCCTTTATCATCCATATTTATTTCTTTACTTTCTCTCCAGTATGTTTTAAAATACTTTTCACCTCAGCCATATTTATTACAGGGAAATATTTAGAAAAAGCTAAAAATGCTGTAAAAAATAAACCAAATGTGAAAATATACATTCCTAAATCATATATTGTTGGATAAAACATTGCCCAGCTAGACGGAAGAAAATCCCTGTGAAGAGATGTGACAATAATAACAAACCTTTCAAACCACATACCAATATTTACAATTATTGATATAATAAATGTAGCGACTATATTAGTTCTGATTTTTTTGAACCAGAATAGTTGAGGAGATATCACATTACAAGTCATCATCGACCAGTAAGCCCACCAATAAGGGCCAGTTACTCTATTATAAAAAGCATATTGCTCATACGCAACACCAGAGTACCAAGCCATAAATAACTCAGTTAAATAAGCAATTCCAACTATAGAGCCTGTAACTATTATTACAATGTTCATTAACTCTAAATGTTTGATAGTAATATAGTCTTCTAAATTATATACTTTTCTGGTTATAATAAGTAATGTTAATACCATCGCAAAACCAGAGAAAATTGCTCCTGCGACAAAATAGGGAGGAAATATTGTAGTATGCCATCCTGGTATGACTGAAGTTGCAAAATCCATAGAAACAATTGTATGAACAGAAAGAACTAGAGGAGTTGCAAGGCCTGCCAATACAAGAGAAACAGTTTCATACCTAGACCAGGTCTTTGCAGCACCATCCCATCCAAAGCTTAATCCACCATATATATAGGCAGATACTTTTCTTCCAGCTTTTTTAGCTCTATCTCTAATCGTAGCAAAATCTGGAATGAGACCTATATACCAAAAAACCAGTGATACTGAGAAATATGTAGTTATAGCAAATACATCCCATAAAAGAGGGCTAGCAAAATTGACCCATAACGATCCGTATGTATTAGGTAGCGGCAAAACCCAGATAAGACCAATCCATAGTCTTCCCATATGTAATAATGGAAACATGGCAGCACAAATAACTGCAAAAATGGTCATAGCTTCTGCCGATCTATTAATTGCCATTCTCCATCTCTGTCTAAATAATAGTAGAATAGCAGATATCAGTGTTCCCGCATGACCTATTCCAACCCACCAAACAAAATTTGTAATATCCCAAGCCCACATAACTGTCTTGTTAAGACCCCACATTCCAATTCCATCCCATAAAGTTCTGTAAACAGCATATGCACCAACTATAAGAGTTATGTTTGATATTATCATTGCTGCATACCAAGTTATGGAGGGCTTCTGTTCAACTCTTTTACTTATATCCTCAGACACGTCATGAAGAGTTTTACCTCCTGTTATTAATGGTTTTCTGAGTTTAGATTCTACGTGCATGCTAAGCTATTTTTTTATTTCTAACTTTTCTTAAGTACCAAACATTTGGACTTACTCTAATTTCATCTAATACTGCATAAGCTCTCTCCTCTTTCAACTTCAGAGTTGCCTTATCAATTTTCTCAACCTGAAGCAGGTTATTTATTCTACTATCTTTATCATTTACATCTCCAAAAACGATAGCGTCAGTAGAACAAGCTGACCCACAAGCCATCTTAACGTCGCCGTCCTTAAGTCTTCTTTTCTCTGATTTAGCTAAAAGTTTACCCTCTTGAATTTTCTGAACACAGAAAGAACATTTTTCCATTACCCCTCTTGACCTTACGGTAACATCAGGGTTTAGAACCATTTTTCCCAGATCATTATTCATTGCTAT
>NZYP01000023.1 GCA_002702205.1 Flammeovirgaceae bacterium
AGAGAACTACCAAATGGAATAAAGGAGCAAAAAAAAAATTGGATGAGTTAAAATGAATACAAAAAAATACAATCTTGAAAATACGATTTTTGCTTGGTCAAATCAAAAAGGGCTAGATCCTATTCATATTAAAAAAGCAGAAGGTGTTCATCTATTTGATGAAAAAAATAAAAAATATATTGATTTTTCCTCACAATTAATGAATGTAAATATTGGACACGGAAGACAGGAAGTAACTGAAGCTGTAAGGGAACAGATGGAAAAACTAAGTTATGTTAGTCCTCCATTTACAACTGATTCAAGAGGTATATTAGGTAAAAAACTTGCTGATATTACACCGAATAATATCAATAAAACATTCTTCACTTTAGGGGGTGCAGAGTCAAATGAGAATGCTATTATTTTAGCAAGACTTTATTCTCAAAAACATAAAATAATAACTCATTATAGNTCCTACCATGGAGCAACAATCGGATCTGTCTCTGCTGGTGGTGANCCTAGAAAAAATGAGATNGATAGTCAACAAGTNCCTAACTTCATACATGTTGAAAATCCATACTATTACAGGTGTCCTTGGTACTCAAATAGTTTTGAAGAATGTGGTGATAGAGCAATAAAAAATTTAGAGAAAACAATTAATTATGAAGGAGCAAATAATATNGCTGCNATAATGATGGAGGGTGAGTCAGGAACATCTGGATGTATAAAATANCCTCCTTTTTATTTAAAAAAAGTAGAAGAGTTATGTAAAAAATATGACTTATTACTNATAATTGATGANGTAATGAGTGGCTTCTGTAGGACTGGTAANTGGTTTGGNTATGATAACCATTCTATAAAACCTGATATTATAACAATAGCTAAAGGAGTTACATCTGGNTACATACCATTAGGNGGTGTAATGGTNTCAGATAAAATTATAAATTCATTTAATNATAAATTTTTACCNCTTGGTCTGACTTATTCTGCACATTCTGTTGCATGTGCTGCTGCTGTTTCTGTACTTGATATATATGAAAATGAAAAAATAATNGAAAATGTCAATAAAATTGGATCATATACTGATAAGAAAGTTGAAGAGTTAATGAATAAACATCCATCAATTGGAGACTGGAGAAATACTGGTATGTTAGGATGTATTGAACTTGTAAAAAATANAAAAAATAAAGATCCTTTAGCTCCTTTTAATGCAAATNCTAAANAGATGGAAGACATGAATAAAGTAATTAGAAAATTAAGAGATGAAGGAATGTTCACTTATACTAAATGGAATTATGTTTTCATAGCACCACCACTTACATCATCTGAGGAGGATATTGATGAAGGTATAGATATAATTTCAAAGGCACTGAAAGTAGCAGATGAATTTTGTTATTGACAGATGGAGNTTAAGCTAATTATTTTATTTCTATATTTTCTTATTCTTTTCTTTATCGGTTGGTACTCATCTAAAAAGATTAAAAATATAAAGGATTATTATGTCGGAGGAAAAAAACTAGGGTTTTGGGTTGTAGCTTTTTCAACGAGAGCTACCGGTGAATCAGCATGGCTATTACTAGGTCTCACTGGACTAGGTGCTGTTGTNGGGGTTAGTGCTTTTTGGGTTGTTATTGGAGAGGTTTTAGGNGTTTTAGGNGCTTGGTTTTTTATGGCAAAAAAATTTAAAAAACTTACTGANANATATAAATCNATTACAATAACTGATTACCTGGTTTCTAGANTAAAATCTAAGACTAATCATTTAAGATACTTATCGTCTCTTTTCCTTACTTTCTTCATTATAATATATGTGAGTGCACAAATTGATGCTACTGGCTCTGCATTTGAAGCNTTTATGGATTGGAATTACTTTACAGGTGCTGTATTAGGTTACTTTATAGTTTTAGCCTATGTGGTATTTGGTGGGTTCATAGCTGTTGCTTGGTCTGATTTAATTCAAGGAAGTCTCATGTTTTTAGCTCTAGTTATATTACCAGTAATTGGCTANNACTCTTTTAATGGTGAATTTCNAATATTAGAAGGTNTAAATAAAATAGATGGAGGACTAATTTCACCGTGGGGATCAGGTGGATTCAATCTANTAAATCTATCTACAATTGTTGGCTACNTATGTATTGGATTAGCCTTTTTAGGTTCTCCNCAAATTTTTGTTAGGTTTATGTCAATAAAAAATGAGNAAGAAATAAATAAAGGGAGATGGGTTGCAGTTTTATTCACTCTCATTACTGACTCTTGTGCTGTTTTAATTGGTATGATGGCAAGATATTTTTTTACAGAGAATGGCGTTGAAGTTGAAAGTATTCTTGGTAATAATGGTCAGAATTCATTAATAATGATGGTTGAAAATTTATTACCATTACTATTTATTGGCTTTTATATGGCAGTTGTTCTTGCGGCTATAATGTCAACAGTAGATTCCCTTCTTGTTCTTGCATCAAGTGCATTTGCAAGAGATATTTATCAAAATATTTATAATCCAAAAGTAGAGATAAAAAAATTAACATTTATTTCTAAAGTCACAACATTTATTATGGCTTCAGTAGCATTAGTTGTTGCTATTACAGTTGCTAATTTAACACCNGAAAGGACTATATTTTGGTTTGTTTTAGTAGGTTTTCATGGAATTGCNGCAAGTTTTTGTCCTACTATAATACTTTCTCTTTTTTGGAAAGGTCTTTCTGAAACTGGTGCAATTGCTTCAATGATAGTAGGATTTCTTGGAGTACTTNTTTTTAAATTCATAGTACCAAATATCGAGCCTTATGGTATATATTTTAATAATATTGCTGAGTTAGCTCCTGCTCTATTATTGGGGTTATTTACAGGCTATNTATTCTCCATACTTTATCCAAATACTGATTTAAAAAAGGAACTTGATTAAATCTCTAAATAAATATTATATTTAATGAAATGAAAAANNTTAGTAGAAGAGATTTTGTAGCATCATTGCCTCCNTTAGCATTAATGTCNTGTTATTTAGAAAAAGCAGATTTAATATTATATAANGCNGATATTTTAACNGTAAACCCTAATCAACCATCAGCTGAAGCTATAGCAATTAGTGGTGATAAAATTATTGGTGTNGGAAGTAACGACGACATAATGAATNTAAGTTCAGCATATACTAAAAAAATTAATGTTGGTGGAAAAATTATAACACCAGGGTTTATTGACGCTCANTCNCACCCTGCNGGNGCGGGAAGATCACACCTTAGAAATGTNGATTGTGATCTGAGNTCAATAGAAGAAATTAAAAATGCAATCTTTGAGAGATCTAAGAAGACACCTAAAGGGGAATGGATCAGTGGGTTTAAATACGATGATACTAAGACAAAAGAGAAAAGATATATAAATAATATCGACCTTGACGAAGTATCTCCAGATCACCCNGTAATNATAACTCATAGAGGNGGTCATACTGCATATGTAAATTCATTAGCTCTTAAAATAGCAGGAATAGATGAAAAAACACCTGACCCAAAAGGAGGTAATATTGAAAGGGATTCTGAGACAGGGAATTTAAATGGAAGGCTTCTTGAAACAGCTACTTATCTAGTTGAAAAGTTTATACCTAATAAATTTACTAGAGCTGATTACCAAGCTGGAGTGAAGCTTATATCCAATATGTTATCTAGATCTGGTATAACATCAGTAACTGATGCAGGAACAAGTGTAAAATCACTGCAGAGCTTTGAAGACTCCTACAATAGTGGAGAACTAAAGACAAGAGTTTATTGCATGATAAGGGATTATGCTTTTAATGAAGTGAATGATTCTGGAAAGAAGACCGGGTATGGAGATGAATGGGTGAAAATCGGTGCTTTAAAATTAGTTTGTGATGGATCTATTTCTGAGAGAACTGCTAGATTATCAGAGCCATACATTGGCAGACCTGATTATTATGGAATAATAATTAATAATGAAGACGAAATATTTGAACAGGCAATAAAAGCACATTTAAATGACTGGCAAATTGCTGTTCATGCAAATGGAGATGTTGGAATTGATATAACATTAAAGGTATTTGAAAGGCTTCAAAAAGAAAAAAAGAGAATTGATCCAAGATTCAGAATTGAACACTGTACAATAATAAATAAATCATTAGTTCAGAGAATAAAAGAACTTGAAGTAATACCAAACCCTTTTTCTACTTATGTTTATTTTCATGGTGAAAAAATGAAAGAATATGGAAAAGAAAGATTAGAAAANATGTTTGCTGTCAAAAGTTTTNTTGANGCAGGAGTTCCTGTAACTCAGACATCTGATTATCCTCCAGGTCCATTTGAGCCAATGATGGCTATCCAGTCGAGTGTAACAAGAACTGATTACACAGGTGAAGTCTGGGGACCAAGTCAAAAAATAACTGTTGAAGAAGCCTTAAAAGTTGCAACAATTAATGGGGCTTATGCATCTTATGAAGAAAATATAAAAGGATCTCTTGAAATANGTAAATTGGCTGACTTGGTTATTTTAGGTCAAGATCCTAGAAAAATCGATCCTATGAAAATTATAGATATACCGATTGAAAGAACTATGGTAGGAGGAAAATGGTCTTATGAATCNTAAAATTTTAAANTTTNTTTTTATAGTATATGCATTTNNATATACNTCCAATNTATCTGCTCAAGATAATGGTATCAGTNNGGATTTAAAGTGGAGAAATATTGGCCCTGCTAATATGATGGGTAGGATAGCAGCAATTGACGCAAGTAATACGGACTACAGNAAGGTACTTATTGCATCTGCATCTGGAGGAGTATTTAAGTCAAANAATGGAGGTATCACTTGGGAAAGTATTTTTGATAATTATGGAGCTGGATCAATTGGTTCTGTAAAATTTGATCAGAATAATTTAAATACCATATGGGTAGGAACCGGAGAATCAGCAAACAGGAATTCAAGTGCTTGGGGTGACGGTATATATAAATCAGTAGATGGGGGAAAGTCATTTAAAAATATGGGTCTTAAATCAACGCATCAGATTGCAGAAATTGAAATTCATCCAAANAATCCAGATATAGTCTATGCTGCTGCAGTAGGTCACCTTTGGGGATATTCTGGAGAAAGGGGTCTATTTAGAACTGAAGATGGCGGACTTTCATGGGACAGAGTACTANGTGGTTTACCTAACGACGGAAAGACNGGTTGTACTGAAATAATTTTCCATCCTGAAAATCCTGATATTATGTTTGCTGGTTTTTATCATAGNTTAAGACAACCAGCTAGTTTTATTAGTGGTGGAGAGCAAGGAGGATTGTTTAAAAGTACTGANGGAGGTAAATCATGGAGGAAAATATCAGAGGGACTTGCAAAAGGGAANAGTGGTATGATAGATATTTCTATTCATTTAAATAATCCTGACATAATGGTTATGGCATATGAAGCCGATGAGAATCTTCCAGAAGATGAGCCAGGTACAGGTGTATATATTTCTTATGATGAAGGCGAATCATGGAAATTTTTACTAAAACATGCTGTTAGACCNTTTTATCATGGACAAATTGAGATAGACCCTATTAATCCTGATAATATCTATGTTGTTTCTAGAGGATTTATGATTTCAAATGATGGTGGAAAAACTTTTTCTTCCAGAAGGTGGCGAACAGATGGAGGCGATGACCATGACATGTGGATTGCACCCTATGATAATAAGATAATGTATTTAGCTACTGATCAAGGTTCGAGGCTATCTGTTGATGGTGGTNTGAGCTGGTTATCNCATAACAACATGGCGATAGGTCAGTATTATGCTATTGGGGTTGATATGAGAGATCCATATCATGTNGGAGGAGGTCTCCAAGATAATGGATTGTGGATGACTCCAAGTAATAGCAGAGAGTACAGAGGAATTTTAAATATGCACAGTACATGGATTGCAGAGGGAGATGGATTTCATACACAAATAGATCCAGATGACTGGAGAACAGTTTATACTGTAAATCATGTAGGATTTGTTGCAAGACAAAATATTGAAACAAGAGAGTACAGTTTTATAACACCCACTCCAGAAACAATTTCAAACTTTAAACAATATGTAGATTACAAGTATGATGAGACCAGAAATAAATATACTATTGACCCAGGAGAACATTGGTTCTTTAGGGACAGACCAGAGAGACCCCTCCTACCCCCACAATTTAGATTTAATTGGAGCAGCCCATTTATAATATCTTCTCATAATTCAAAAAAAGTTTTATTTGGTTCAAACCATTTATTTCAATCTCATGACAGGGGTGATAATTGGAAAATTATTAGTCCCGATCTAACTACTAACGATAAAAAATTAAGAAATACTTCAGATGGAGGAGGATTAACAAATAGTAATACTGGAGGTGAGAATCACTTTACGATTATAACCATAAGTGACACACCGATTGATACTTTATCTATCTGGGTTGGTACTGACGATGGAAATGTTCAGGTAACAAGAAATAATGGAGCTAGCTGGGATAACGTGAAGAAAAATATTAGAGGAATACCAGANAAAATATGGGTTAGTAGAGTTGAGGCATCAAANCATGCAAAAGGAAGGGCATANGTNTCNTTTGATAATCATAGATTTGATGATAATAAACCCTATGTTTTTGTCACTGAGNATTATGGAAAATCTTGGAATAATATTAGCTCAAACCTTCCAATNGATTATTCTGTTTATGTTATAAAAGAGGACCCTATAGATAAAAACTTACTTTTTGTTGGGACTGAAAAATCAGTTTACTTCAGTACTAATAGAGGTTTATCTTGGGAAAAACTTGGAAATAATTTACCTACTGTCGCGATTCATGACCTAGTAATCCATCCAAGAGATGGCGATTTAGTTGTCGGTACTCACGGAAGGAGTATTTGGATCTTAGATGACATATCTCCGCTTAGATTTTTAAATAAAGAAAATGATAAACTTCTTCCAACAAGAGTATCTACTAAATGGATAAAAATAAATACAGGTAGAAAACAACCTTTTTTTGAATTTAGAGGTGAGAATCCACCCTACGGATCAATAATTAATTACTATAGTACAAGTAATACAAGGGGAGATTTAATAATATCAAAAGATGAGTTTGAATCAAACGAAAATGCACCTAGTTTCAGGAAATCTATAGAAATAAATAAAGGAATTAATAGATTCATTTGGCCTTTCACGCTTAAAAGGTCAGAAGAGGAATTAATTAATTACAGAGATAAATTCATTGGTATAAAAGAATCTTTCAAAGAAATTGTAGATGATAAAAAAGGACTAAATTCTTATGATTTTAAAGAGCAAAAATCTTTTAGTGACATTAATAAATTAAGAAAGAAGTTTCTAGATAATTATGGCATGTATGCAAATGGAAAGAAAATATTTGGAGATAAATTATATAATGAGTTTGATATTGAGGAAGGAATATATAATGTTATGATTCGCCTTGATAATGGAGATAATTTTAGGGATAAAATTATTGTAAGAAAGGACCCATTAAAATCTAATTAATATTTCCTTCAGCCAATCTGATTAAAAAGTCAGCAGTAGCCTTATTTACTTTCATTTGATTATCAAACATCATAAAATGATGTGTGTCATCAACAATGACCATTGTCTCCATATAAACATTTGTATTTCTTAACCTTTGAACCAAATCTGTACTCTGTTTAAAATATACATTTCTGTCATCGTCTGCATGAATAATTAGTACTGGTGATTTCCAAGTGTTCACATCTGCAATCGGAGATGATTCCCAAGCGGTTTCTCTTGCTAATTCATAATCAGGAGCTTTCTCATAGTTTATAGAGTTTAGGTATCCATAAAGAGTCCTATCATGGACACCATGAATATCAACTCCACCGGAGAATAATTGAGAATCTCTACCAAGTGCCATAGCAGTAAGATAACCACCATAACTTCCACCATATACATATATCCTATCTTGATCTATATAATTTTGATCTTTTAGCCATAAACCCGCTGCTTTCACATCTTTATACTCTGAAGCACCCCTAGTACCTCCATCAATTGGGTTATGAAATTCATATCCATACCCAATACCTAGTCTATAATTAACTGATATTACAACAAAATCCTTACTTGCTAAATATTGGTTAAGAGCATACGCATTTGAATAGTATGATGAATAATGCCAACCTAATAACATTTGTCTTGGAGGCCCGCCGTGGATATATATTATAGCTGGTTTATTTTTTTTATTATCGTTCTTCTCAAATTTTGTTGCATAAACTTGTATACCATCTGTTGATTTAAATTTTATTTGTGTTGGTATCACCATTTTCTCTGAAGGAAAATCATCAGGAATTCTATTTTCAGCTAATATTTTCTTTTCATTTGAAACTAAGTCTAAAATAGTGGGGAGAGGTGGTCTAGTTGAGGTAGCACTTATGTATGCTACATGTCTCAAATCGCCAGTAACCAATGGAGTCCACTCCAGACCAATACCATTAGTAAGAACTTTCATATCCGACTTATCAACTGATACTTTAACGATATGTCTTCTGTCTATATCGTACTTATCATCCCCGGTGTTTGCAGTAAACACTAGTGATTTTTTATCTGGAGATAATTTTATGTACTCACACATAAAATCACCAGGAGTTAACAAAAGAGCCTTACCCCCATCTTCAGAGATAGAGTATATATGTTGCCATCCATCATGATAAGATAAAAATACAATCCTATTGCTTGCCCAGTGTAAATTAGTTCCTCCCTGAGTCCTTGGGTAAGAACCGCTTAAAGTTTTAGGGGCTGTCCATAGCTCTTTAGTTTCCATTGAGTTTATATCTGTCTTAACTATTTTCCATGGATTATGTTTCCCACCTAAAATAGAGCTTGGTTTACCTGCAGCACCAGGTTGTCTTATATAGACAATTCCTTTCCCGTCTGGTGACCATCTCGGAGAAGTATCTCTGTCGAAAGAAGGGTTTATCCATTTTATATTAGAATCTTCATCTTTATAAACTCCAATAAAAGATCTATCACCTCTCTGTGAAACAAATGCAATTTTTGATCCATCAGGAGACCAAGAATGAGATCCGTTTCTTCCTCTAGAATGAAATATTTTTTTAGGGTCACCTTTTCCATCTATGTTCGATATCCATATCTGTCCATCTTTAACATAAGCAATTTCATCACTGAGCGGTGATATTACTGGATTTATTCCCTCATCAATCATAATTGGATCTCCACCTGAAAATGCAACAGACCAAATTTGTACCTTTGGNGGAATAGGATTAAAAGTTGGATTTACAGANAGCTCNTCATCCCAATTGGAACCAAANTCTCCTCCTCTTATGTACACNATCCAATTCCCATCAGNTGAGATAGAAACACTNGACAACTCNTGACCTGTATCNTCCATGTAAGNAGTCAATCTTCTNGCANTAAATATNGGCCCTTCAGCNACNTATATATTTCTCTTCCCTTCCTCATCAAATGCCCANGNAATTCTAGAAGCATCNGATGAACCNGTNAATTCATTAGGGAAAGGATATGATTTTATTTGNTCTAGNCTGAATTNTTCNTGAGAGAANCAAGAAAATGAGAAAAAAAATATAAGAATAAATAATCTCATATATTAATATTTAGCNGGAGATGTTGGAATGGTATTNTTAATAAAATCTCTAATNTCATCGTTAGAATTTTTAAGATCTTCTCTTCTTAAATACATCATGTGACCACTCTCNTAACCTTTAAATGATAACCTATCCTTCATCTTNCCACTTGGATCAATGTGCCACATAGTATATTTCGCATCAAAGTATTGGGTTGCACCATCGTAATATCCTGATTGTATCATCACATTAAGAAATGGATTTTTTGCCATAGCCTGCCTTAGGTTATCACCTGTCCTATCATTATCTCTATTCCAAGGCCTTACATTACCCCAGACATTATAATTCATATTTGTCTTATAATTTAATTCGTTATTAAGATAATATTGCATTGCAGGAGTAAAAGCGTGATCCCAAGCATCAAGTTCAGGATAACTTCCAACCGAAACACCAGAATTTTTCTTATCAATACCCCTATATCTAGAATCAAGTCTTCCAAGAATAAACCCTTCATCATTAAGTAATTGTTTCCAAAAATATTGATCTGTAACATCCANNTTATTATCTAAGAAGTCTCTTTCAGAAAGTCCTGAGTATCTTGCAGCAATTTTTGCAATTTCAGATCTTTTCTCATCAGAAATCGAATTTCCTAGTGTAATTGCTGGTAAAAATTCTTCAACTGTAAATGTTTCTACCTCTGCCAGAAGATCTAAAAGTTGCTTTNCTTGTAAATCATCTCCNAACTTGTCGTGGTACCATGCTGTAGCGGCAAAGTATGGTAGNCTNAGAGCTGAACCAACTGGGCCATCTCTGTCAATTCCTAACCCGGTAGGAGAAACTAATATTACTCCATTAAGATAAGTAGTATGGTAACGGCTTTGTAACTCAAGGGCAAGTCCTGAACACCTAGTAGTACCATAGCTCTCACCTATCAGGTATTTTGGAGATATCCATCTATTATATTTATTTATAAAATCTTCAATCCACTGAGCTAAATATTTTATATCTGAGTTAACACCAAAAAAGTTAGATCTGTCATAATCTTTATCAAGTATCCTAGAGAGTCCCACATTTACAGGATTAACGTAGACAATATCAGCTACATCAATGATAGAATAAGGATTATCCTTTATACCATATGGTTGAATGGGAAAACCTTCATCGTCAATATTTAGAGTTCTAGGNCTAGTATATCCCATATGCATCCATATTGAGGCTGCACCAGGTCCTCCATTAAATGAAAAGAATATAGGTCTATTCTTTACATCCTTTACATCGGATCTCTTATAATAAGTATAAAACAAGGTTGCNACAGCTTTNTCATCATCACTCCANACCGGNAGNGTNCCAGCAGTNGCNGAATAAGGNATTCTNGTCCCATCNACTGTGACAAAGTGATTAGTTACAACAGAACTTTCAGCTTCTATACTTCGAGTTACCTGAGATAAAAGATTATTACTAAAAAGANATATTAGGGTTAATAAAATAAAATTTTTCATGATATAATTAAAAAGGCCAAACATAGTTGGCCTTAATTTAATAATAATTTTATAATAAATTATTTCAAATCCATTTTTCCAGATAATGTTTTAAAGATTGCTACCAACATCATTAGTGAATATATTGCGTGATATCCACCTATAATTGTNGGGACTACAGGGTCTGTTAAAATAATAAATGCAAATGAAGCATTTATTACTAAAATCGTAGACTGCACTTTTAAGGACCACGTTTTCTGAACAGAATCCTTGTTAGGACTTAAAAAGCCACCAACAGGAATTGAAATAATTGCCTGACAAANAAAAATTATTATTGTAATAAAACTAAAATAATCCTGTGGGTCTTCTAAGAATAATCCTACTCTATGNATAATAGGTATAAATGAGTATAAAAAAAGGCCACCAAGAGCATAATATCTATCTTTTGCTATTGCTANGCCATATATACTAATTGCTAGGCATACACCNCCTAGTATTGTTGGTATTAATAATTCATTTACTTCCATAAATCTTAAAGNTTTGNTTGAAAAAATTAAATATAGTTTTTTTTGAATTAATTAACGTTTATCATCTATATTAAAAATATGGATTTATTATCGTCAAAAAATCATCATGAGAGAGATGAAAGAATTCAATTTAATGATTCAGATCACACNTATCTAATAGATAAAAAAAATAAAGCTGTATCAGTAACAGAACTTATTGGTAAATATTTTCCAAAATTTGATAAAGAATTTTGGGCAAATAAAGAAAGCATTAAAACGGGGAAATCAAAAAGTGATATATTAAAAGGTTGGGAAGATCTTGGAGAAAAAGCGAGAAAGTTAGGAACGGAACTTCATGAACAAATTGAAAACTACTACAATAAATTAGAGTATAATAAATCAAGAGAACTAGAAAAATTTTTCAATTTCCATAATAAACATATAGAGAATAAATACAAACCATACAGAACTGAATGGAGAGTTTTTGATGAAGATAAAAAAATTGCCGGAACAATAGATATGGTATATGAGAAAGAAAATGGAGACCTTTTTATTTTTGATTGGAAAAGAAGTAAAAAAATTATAAATACTGATGGTTCAGTTGAGAAAAATAATCCTTTCGAAAATGGTCTTGAAGGTCTAAGTCATCTTCCATCTAGTGATTATGTGAAGTATTGTCTCCAACAAAATATCTATAAAAGTATTTTAGAGAAAAAATATGAAAAAAAAATAACAAGNATGAATTTGCTAATNCTTCACCCACATCTTGAAAATTACAATATAATACAAGTNGAAGAATTCAAAAATGAAACTCAATANCTTTTAGAATCAGTTTAAATATGGAAAATAAAAATTACTCCAATGCTTTTATGGTATTGAGNAAGGATAAGGTGATGGCCTTTTTAATCNAAAAATTTGGAGACCAAATTGATATCAAAGACAGATATGATAATAATTTTTCAAAGGCAATTGCTGATCTAATTATTGAACAACAAATAAGTTTTAAGGCCGCAATATCAATCAAAAAAAAATTTAATCAATTAGTTTCTAATACTAAAAATGTACTAGAAGTTTCTGATGAAAATCTTAGGTCAATTGGAATATCATCAAGAAAAGTTGAGTACATTAAAAATGTTTACAAGTTTTTTTATAATAAAAAAATTGATTTCAATACCTTATCTGATAAAGATATAATCAAAACTTTATGTGAAATAAAAGGGGTTGGAAGTTGGACTTCACAAATGTTTTTGATTTTTATTTTGTTTAGAGAAGATGTTTTCTCTAAAAAGGATTTAGCCCTAATAAACAGCATAAAAATAAATTATAATATAACTGAATTATCAGATAAGAAATTAGATAAATTAATACTAAGCTGGAAACCTTTTAATTCAATTGCTTCTCTTTTATTATGGAAATCTATTGAGGAAAAGGAATTTTACATAAAATAACTATTTGGGGTACCTTATTCTGTCAACCAAATCTATAACATGCTTGGGTGGTTTTTTGAAAAGGAGAGACACACAGAATGATGTTAGGAAGTTACAAAACATAGCAATTGTTCCAAAACCCTCAGGAGATATACCAAACCACCAATCTGATTTAGGAGGTATTTCTCCTAACCAACCTAACTTAAACTTCATCATATAATATAACATAATGCTAATCCCAACTATCATACCACTTATTGCTCCTTCTTTATTTACTCTTCTAAAAAATATTCCAAGAATTATAGCAGGAAAAATAGATGCTGCAGCTAATCCAAATGCAAGTGCTACAACTGCAGCAACAAAATCTGGTGGATTATATGCAAAATAACCAGCAACCAGTACTGCTAAGGTGGCAGATAATCTTGCTATTAACAATTCATTCTTTTGACTTATTGAAGGATATAAAATTTTCTTTATAAGATCATTTGATACTGCAGTAGATATTACCAAAAGTAATCCTGCAGCTGTAGATAAAGCTGCAGCTAATCCCCCAGCCGCAACCAAAGCTATAACCCATGCAGGTAAATTTGCAATCTCAGGATTTGCAAGAACCATTATATCATTATTAATATATAATTCATTATCTGATGATTTTACATAATTTATTTTTCCATCATTATTTTTATCTGTGTATTTAATTAAACCAGTATTTTCCCAGTTTTTAAACCACTCTGGCATTGAACTATATTCCTTATTACTTACTGTTTCTATTAAATTAACTTTAGAAAATACTGAAACTGCTGGTGCTGTTGTATATAAAATTGTAATGAAAAGCAGAGCCAAGCCAACAGATTTTCTAGCGTCACTTACTTTTTTAACTGTAAAAAACCTTACTATAACATGAGGGAGTCCTGCAGTTCCAACCATTAGAGCCATCGTAATACAGAATATGTCTACTACCGACTTTGAACCTTTTGTGTATTCTGTAAAACCTAAATCTTTAGATAATAAATCTAACTTATCCAGAAGATAAACTCCTGAACCGTCATTAATAACAGATCCCATACCTATTTGAGGGATCATAATACCTGTCATCTGAAAAGATATAAAAATAGCCGGAACCATAAATGCAAAAATGAGAACACAGTACTGAGCCACTTGAGTGTATGTAATTCCTTTCATTCCGCCAAGAACTGCATAGAATAGTACTATTACCATTCCAATAACAACCCCGACCTCGAATGAAACTTCTAAAAACCTTGAGAAAACAATTCCAACACCTTGCATCTGTCCTGCCACGTATGTAAATGAAACTATCAAAGCACAAAAGACTGCAACTAATCTTGCATTAGTTGAATAGTACCTCTCACCAATAAAGTCTGGAACAGTAAACTTTCCAAAATTTCTCAGATAGGGCGCTACCAATAGAGCAAGCAAGACGTATCCACCAGTCCAGCCCATCAAGTAAACAGACCCGTCATATCCCGAGAAAGCAATAATTCCTGCCATAGAGAGGAAAGATGCCGCAGACATCCAGTCTGCTGCTGTTGCCATTCCATTTGCTAGAGGTGAGACACCTTTACCAGCTATATAAAATTCATTAGTAGAATTTGCTTTTGACCAGATTGCAATTCCTATATAAAGCATAAATGTTAAGCCAACTATTATATATGTCCAAGTTTGTACATCCATATTTAATCGTGTTTTTCTTTCTTATATCTGCTATCAAGCTTATTTATTAATGAGACATAAATAAATATAATTATAACAAAGACATACATTGAACCTTGTTGAGCGAACCAAAACCCAAGCTTAAAGCCACCAAATGAAAAATTATCTAAATAATCTTTTAGAATAATTGAAAAACCAAAAGAAACCAAAAACCATACAGATAGGAGAATACCAACATACCTCAAATTATTTTTCCAGTAATTAGTTTTTTTGGTATTCATTATGATTAGCTGATAAAAATTTATAATTTTTAGAAAACTTAATTTTTATGAAGATAATTAATATAATCCTATTAGTCATATTGACAAATCAAATTCAGTCACAAAATATTCTAAATTTAAAAGATAGAGCCAAAGTAATAAGTGAGATTCAAAAAGACAGGTTAGATAATCTTCTACCTAAACTTATGGACGAAACTGGAATCGACATGTGGGTTCTAATCACAAGAGAATATAACGAAGACCCCATAATCAAAACCTTACTTCCACCAACCTGGCTTAATGCAAGGAGAAGAACTATCCTCGCATTTTATCATGATAAGGAAAAAAATACAGTAGAAAAGGTTGCAATAGCCAGATATAATTTCGGAGATAATATACCTTCAATATGGAATAAGGACGAGGAACCAAATCAGATGAATGCTCTTTCGAAATTCATAGAAAGTAGAAATCCTGAAAAAATCGGATTAAATTATTCTGATCACTTTGCACTNGCAGATGGAATAGTTAAAACAGATTATGAACTTTTTATGGAAAGCATTTCTAATAAAATGGCTAAAAGAGTTGTNTCTGCAGAGGAACTTGGGATCAGATGGATAGAGACCAGGACAAAAAAAGAAATGATTATTTATAATCAGTTGGTAGAAATTACTCATGGTATAATCAGAGATGCTTTCTCAACAAAAGTGATTACACCAGGAGTAACCACAACCGATGATGTTGTTTGGTGGATGAGGGAGAGAGTAAAAGAGTTAGGATTAAAGACTTGGTTCCACCCTACTATTGACGTACAGAGAAATGAGGTTAGTGATCTCTATGCATTTGATGGTAAATCAAAGTTTGATATAATAATGCCAGGAGATTTAGTTCATTGTGATTTTGGAATTACGTATCTAACTCTAAACACTGACTGTCAAGAGCTAGCATATGTTCTTAAACCCAATGAAACGAAAGCTCCAAAATACTTAGAAGATGCGTTAGTTGATGGGAATAGAGTACAAGATATAATGACTGATCTTTTTGCAAAAGGTATGACTGGGAACGAAATATTGAAAGAGGCTCTTAGGATAGGACAAGAAAAAGGATTTAAACCACAGATTTATACCCACCCTTTGGGGACTTACGGTCATTCAGCTGGCACAACTATTGGGATGTGGGATTCTCAGGGAGGAGTACCATTTAATGGAGATTTTCCTATGAACTATAATACGGTATATGCAATTGAATTAAATACCAAAGTATTTATAGAGGAGTGGAATAAAGAAATTAGAGTTATGCTAGAGGAAGCTGGAACCTACGAAGAAAATGGTTTTAGATATGTTAACGGAAGACAAACTAAGTTAATACTTATAGGAGATAAAAAAATACATTTAGGGAACTAAGATCTTAATAGTCAACAGCTCTATACGCTTCAATAAGAGCCTTTTCACCTTCTATACCAGGAATTGAGTTTCCGTGTTCCATACCTAATATGCCAGAATAATTTTTATTCTTTATGAACTTAAATACATTACTGTAATTTATTTCACCAGTTAATGGTTCTTTTCTTCCAGGGTTATCACCTATCTGAAAGTAACCTATTTGATCCCAACAACTCTCTATATTTGGTATAAGGTTTCCCTCTTGAATTTGTTGATGGTATATGTCAAATAAAATTTTACAAGATGGTGAATTAACAGATTTACATATCTGATAGGCCTGAGGACTTCTACTAAGGAAAAGACCAGGATGATCTCTAAAATTTAAAGGTTCTAAAACCATAACTAAATTATGAGGCTCTAGAATATCAGATGCTCTTTTTAAAGTCTCAATTACATTAGCTGTCTGATAAGATAAATTCTTTCTCTGATCTAAAAGACCTGGTACAACTGTCATCCACTTGGCATTAACTCTTTTGGCAACCTCAACCGAATCCTTAATGTCTTTAAGAAATTCTTCCTGGTAACCTAGATCGCCACTTGTTAAATTAGGTTTGTCCCAATAAATACGATGAGCAACAAAAACTCCCATAGACATTTCTTTATTTTGAAGTGCCTTTGAAATTTTATTTTGAGTACTCAAATTTCTACTTTTCATTGAATTATCTTCAAAAGCTTTGAAACCCATTTCTGACATAAAATAAATTTGATCAATTAAGTCAGAACCCGCTGAATTTTCAAACATTCCAAAGTGAGGAGCATAATTTAAACTAAACTTTTCATTTTTCAGACTACTTGAAATTAGTTGACCTGAAGATAAAAAAGCAAGAGATGCTCCAAATGATAATTTTTTAATAAAGGGTCTTCTATCCATTTAAACCACTATATAAATTTTGTAACACCTGGTTTAGGAATTTGATATCTTCCATCTCCATTAGGCAAAGTTGGAGGGGATGAATTCCAATCTAAATCATCAGGAACAAGATCTTCTTTTGAATTCATAATATCTTCCCATGTAATTTTCTTACCGGTATAAGTTGCCATCCTCCCCATTATTGCAGCTAATGTACTTTTAGCTCCATTAAATGCATCATTAATTTCCCCTCCTCCTCTGATGGATGCAAATAACTTGTCATGCTCAACTTGGTATGGATTTGCATCTTTGGATGAAGAGATTGGGTACTTATAAATAGGGCTTCCATCCAGCGAAGATATTTCTCCCCTTCCAAGAGTTACTGTACCTCTTGAACCTTGAAAAACTTCATCTACCCTACTTTCTGTTCCTTTCTGGTGACGACACTGACTTGAAATTACCTGACCATCTGGATATGTAAACTCTACAAAATGATGATCAAAAATTTGTCCATGATCTTTTCCATTTCTAACTTCTCTACCTCCCATACCCTGAGCAGTTTTGGGATAATTTCCAATAAACCAGTTGGCAACGTCAATGTTATGGATATGTTGTTCAAGAATATGATCACCACATATCCAATTAAAATAATACCAGTTTCTCATCTGATACTCAAGTTCTGTTTGGTCAGTATTTCTATTATTTGTCCATACTCCACCATCGTTCCAGTAAACTTGACCCGATACTATTTTACCGATTGCTCCTGATTTAACTTTTTCGTAAAGATCAAGGTATTTATTCTGGTAATGTCTCTGTAATCCCACCACAACATTTAATCTTTTATCTTTTGCTATTTGCGCAGATTTTAACACTCTCCTTACTCCAGTTGCATCTGTAGCTAATGGCTTCTCCATAAAAACATGTTTTTCATTATTTATAGCATATTCAAAATGTAAAGGTCTAAATCCAGGAGGAGTTGCTAAAATTACAACATCACATAAATCAATAGCTTTCTTATAAGAATCAAAGCCAATGAAAATATTTTTTTCTTTAATATTTATTTTTTTCTTATCACCAAAATGTTCTTTGATACCATTAATGCTTCTTTCTATCCTGTCAATAAATACGTCAGCCATAGCTACAACCTCGATGTTGTCATCTGCCTCCAAGGCCTGAACTATAGCCCCAGAGCCCCTTCCACCACATCCAACAAGTGAAATTTTTAATTTTTTATTCTCAGAGACATTAGCAAAAGCATCAACTGGTAATGTTGTTGCAAGTGATCCTGTTGATATAATTGCAGTCTTTTTAACAAAAGTTCTTCTTGATTCTTTTTCCATATTAGGTTAGTTTATAATTTTAATTTAGAATTTAATCTGAATAATTCCAAAACATATTTTTCAACTTTTGAGATTCCTTATTATAAGGTCTGACTATCCTAAATCCAATGTGTGGAGCATCAGTGTTCCACCAAAGACTTTTTGGTATCTGAGGATCTCTCTTCTGAAGTTCTTTAGATGAAAAACTTCGATAATAGCTTTTTAAATTTGATGGTTCATCATCCCAAGAACCTCCTCGAATTACCCTTGGATATTTATTTTCACCTGATTCAAAAGGGTTTTTCCTTCTTTTTTTTCTGTATACATCTTTGTTATATATATCAGATGTCCACTCAGCAACATTACCAAGCATGTCATGAAGGCCATAAATATTAGATTTTTTTTGACCAACCATTTGGTATTTTTGATCCGAATTATGTCTGTTCCATGAAAAATTATCAATTTTTAAATTATCCATCTCATCTGAGCAGGCATATTCCCACTCTGCCTCAGTAGGTAATCTATAATAGAACCCTGTCTTTGAAGATAACCATTCGCAAAATTTGGAGGCAGCAAAATGAGTCATATTAACGGCAGGGAAATTGTTTTTACCCATACCAAAACTCATATCAATATAGGGTGTAGTTGGACCAGATAGCCCATCAATTTTATCGACAAGATCTCCTCTAAAAAAATTATTTTTATCATCAAAATCAGACTGATCCATAAATAATTGATAAATATCCCAAGTAATCTCAAACTTAGAAATCCAGAATGAAGATATTTCTACTTCATTGGATGGTGAATAGTCAAGTGAATTTAATGTGTCCTTACCCATCCTAAATTTACCTTCTGGAATATAGACCATTTGTATAGAAAGACCTTCGTCAGTAAGTTTTTGGTCAAAATTATTTTTCTTACTTGATAAATCTTGAAGAGTAAGGAAAATAGGAAATAAAAAAAAGTTAATAATCGTATTCATCTTGGAAGTACCAAAATAAAAAGATTTTAATAAATAGAGTAAAAAAGTTTTAAATAAAGAAAAGAAGCGCCTTCTCTAGGACTCGAACCTAGGACCAATAGATTAACAGTCTACTGCTCTAACCAACTGAGCTAAGAAGGCATAATTGGATTGCAATATTAATTTTTCATGTTGAATTGTGAAATAGTTATTAAAAATAAAAATTG
>NZYP01000024.1 GCA_002702205.1 Flammeovirgaceae bacterium
TACCCAACCGGTAACAATAATAGTAACACTAACTCAAACGAGCACCACATGGTCCTAACTGCTCAGGGGTACAACGATATCAAAGAAGATTTCCCTGCTCATCATGTGATAGAGATATCAGAACTTACTTCGCAGTCGATACCTGGATACGGAAACGGGCTCCAATTTGGTGGTCACACGTACTACAAATCTATTGGTAAATCATCATGGAATGAAGCTAAGGCCAGTGCAGACGCACTCCCTTGCTCTTACCTTGTGGTTATAAGTTCTCAAGCTGAGTGGAATTTACTAAGAAATAATTTTGGCTTTAACTTCTGGGTCGGTCTCTATCAGGATCTCGACGCAGACGATTACGAGGAACCTGGAGTTATTACGTCTACCGGTATATCTGGAGGTTGGAAGTGGGTACCAACCAAAGAAAGAAGCTTGGTTAACTCTCCTGATGGAATACTTGGGAATAGCCCAGTGAAAGTAGATGATATTGGAAGAGTAATCCAAAGTTCGGACGGGACGACATCTCAGGGTTACTTCAAGCCTAAGGACGGAGACACGAACGGTGTAGACGACTACAGAGAAGTTGGTTCTGCAGCAGTTATACTCACTGAACCAATAACTGACAGGGTAGACGAGAACGATACCATAGTCCTTGGAACAACCGTTGAGGTAGTAGGAAACGCAGTATACGAGTGGTATGAGAGTAGAGATACGGGCAAGGTCTGGATTAAACTTCCTCCTTTCGCACCATACAGTGGTGTAGACACAGACACATTAACGATTCAGGGAGCTCCACTGACCATGAACGGGTACCAGTACAAGATGGTGGTGTCCACGCCTGCTTACGCTTGTGGTGAGAACGACACGACATCGGTTATTCCTATCGCAGTCTCGAACGATAACGATAACGACGGAATTCCTAACGACATTGATATTGACGACGATAACGACGGTATTGTTGATACACTTGAGGTTGTTGACGAGGAGAACGACGACGACTACGACAACGACGGTATACCAAACCACTACGACCTAGACTCAGACGGAGACGGGTGTCTTGACGTTGTAGAGGCTGGATTCTCTGACCCTGACGGAGACGGAATACTTTGTACTAGTCCCGTAATTGTCAACGAGGTAGGTCAGGTTATCGGGTGTGCTTCCACAGGCTGTAATGAGATTAACGACGAAGACTACAACCTGGTAGGAGACGCTGCGAAGTATACAGACGACGGAGATAACGAGGTCTACAGACTTACTCCAGCTGCTGGTAATAAGGCAGGATCTGTCTGGTCAAAAGAAAAAATTGATCTGTCTAAAGACTTTAAGGTAAAAGCCAAGTTAAACCTAGGTAATAGAACCTTCTCTGGTGCAGACGGTATCGCATTTGTTTTACAACCTATTGCATCTGACCTCGGTTCTAGTGGTGGTGGCTTAGGTTACATGGGTATATCTCCATCTGTAGCTGTAGAGTTTGATACTTATAATAATAGTTTTTCAGGTACAACATTTAACCATGCAGCAGTCATATATAACGGTGTGCCTTACGGAACACACTCAAATCTGCACATATTTAGCTCAATAGAGGATGGTTTATACCACGACTTTGAATTTATCTGGACAGCTGCTACTAACACATTATCAGTCATGTGGGATGGTGCGGAGATTATATCTCTGACGAAAGACATTGCCACAGATATTTTCAGTGGAAATTCTGAGGTTTACTACGGTTTCACTGCTGGTACGGGTATGTACTATAACAGTCAGATTGTATGGCTTGAGAGTACTTGTACCGGTGCAACCAGCTCATCTGTACCTGATGACGGGTACACTGAACCTCTTGACGCTGACGGATCTGGTGTCGTAGACTATAAGGAAGTAGACGACTTCACAATAGAGATTGTAACGCATCCTCAAGATGTACAGGTACCTGAGAAGACTACTGGATACGTATTTGCTAAGGTTAACTCTGCGGATAGCATCGCATATCAGTGGCAGAAGTCAAGCGACAGCCTGTCCTGGACAAACGTTACAAACGACACGGTGCTAATAGATAGGGGTGAAGGTGTGTTCGACACGCTTATATATAAGGGAGCAAACGCAGACACTCTATTCATAATGAATTTAGATACCATAGTTGACTCAACCTACTACAGGGTGCTTGTAGACATACCTACCAGCCCATGTGCCGACGAGACACCATCGAATGCTGCCTTTATGACTGTGGTAACAGATATTGACCTCGACAACGACGGCATCCCTAACTCTGAAGAGGGTTACGGCGACACCGACGGCGACGGGATACCTAACTACCTAGACCTAGACTCAGATAACGACGGAATCCCTGACGTGATAGAGGGTGGAGACGGTGACCTAGACACGAACGGAGACGGTATGATTGACGAGAACGACGTAGGCTTCGAAGACCTCGATGAGGACGGTATGGCAGACGACTCTGAGGAGACTCCTCAGCCTGACACTGACGGTGACGGAGTCCCTGACTTCCTAGACATAGACTCTGACAACGACGGCATATTCGACGTGATAGAGGGTGGAGACGGTGACCTAGACACCAACGGAGACGGTGTTATTGACGATAACGACGAGGGACACAAAGACGAGGACAACGACGGGATGTCTGACGCCTCTGAGGACACGCCTCAGCCTGATTACGACGGTGACGGAACACCTGACTACCTAGACATAGACTCTGACAACGACGGTATATTCGACGTGGAAGAGGGCGGAGACGGTGACCTTGACACCAACAACGACGGTGTTATCGACTCCAACGACACTGGATTTACAGATAACGACGGAGACGGTATGGACGACGACGCTGAGCCTACTGACGTGCCTGACACCGATGGCGACGGAAACCCTGACTACCTAGACATAGACTCTGACAACGACGGTATATTCGATGTCGTAGAGGGCGGAGACGGTGACCTAGACACGAACGGAGACGGTGTGATAGACACTAACGACACAGGATACTCTGACAACGACGGAGACGGCATGGACGACGACTCAGAGCTTACCAGTGTTCCAGACACGGATAACGACGGCCAGCCAGACTACCTAGACATAGACTCTGACAACGACGGCATATTCGACGTAGTTGAGGGGGGAGACGGTGACCTTGACACCAACAACGACGGTGTGATAGACACTAACGACACAGGGTACACAGATACTGACGGCGACGGCATGGACGACGAAGCAGAACCTACCACAGAGACAGACTCTGACGGAGACGGTTCTCCTGACTACCTAGACATAGACTCTGACAACGACGGCATATTCGACGTGGAAGAGGGTGGAGACGGTGACCTCGACACGAACAACGACGGAGTCATAGACTCTAACGACGCCGGATACGACGACGCCGACGGCGACGGCATGGACGACGCATCAGAAATTACTACAGAGCCTGACACNGATTCTGACGGAANACCTGACTACCTAGACATAGACTCGGATAACGACGGNATATTCGANGTNGAAGAGGGTGGAGANGGTGACCTTGACACGAACAAGGACGGAGTCATAGACTCTAACGACACAGGATTCACAGATATAGACGGCGACGGCATGGACGACGACGCTGAAGCTACTGACGTACCAGANTCTGACGGTGACGGTAATCCTAACTTCTTAGACATAGACTCTGACAACGACGGCATATTCGATGTTGTAGAGGGTGGAGACGGTGACCTTGACACTAACAAGGACGGAGTTATTGACTCTAACGACACAGGATTCTCTGACAACGACGGCGACGGCATGGATGACGACGCAGAGACTACACCTGTGACAGAGACTGACGGAGACAGCCTACCAGACTACCTAGACATAGACTCTGACAACGACGGGATACATGATGTCGTAGAGGGTGGAGACGGTGACCTTGACACCAACAACGACGGTGTGATAAATGCACTCGATACTGGGTATGAAGATGCAGACGGTGACGGAATGGACGACGACTCTGAGACTACAACAGAGACGAACTCTGACTCTGACACCTTCCCAGACTACATAGACATAGACTCTGACAACGACGGTATATTTGATGTAGAGGAGAGCGGTGACTCTGTCCTAGACTCGAATAACGACGGAGAGATTGACTCCAACGACATAGGATTCACAGACAACGACGGAGACGGTATGGACGACGACTCTGAGCTTACTAACCAGAGAGATTCAGACGGAGACACTGTCCCTGACTACATAGATATAGACTCGGATAACGACGGTATCCACGACGTCACTGAGTCTGGAGACGGTTCACTTGACACGAATAACGACGGTGCCATAGATGCCAACGACACAGGCTACTCTGACTCTGACAACGACGGTATGGACGACGACTCTGAGCCTACAAGTTCTCTTGACACAGACGGTG
The DNA here is from genome assembly GCA_002702205.1 of Flammeovirgaceae bacterium. Lineage (GTDB taxonomy): Bacteria > Bacteroidota > Bacteroidia > Cytophagales > MED-G16 > MED-G16. The sequence goes on from NZYP01000024.1 coordinate 4,400, forward strand.
ACGGGCTACTTAATCACCTAGAGCTCGACTCTGACAACGACGGTATCTACGATATCGAGGAGGGTGGAGACGCTATTCTTGACACAAATAACGACGGTGTAGTGGATGCGCTGGATACTGGGTACGAAGATGCTGACGGAGACGGGATGGACGACGAAGCTGAGTTAACCGCGGTAACGAGGACTGATAACGACGGAAATCCTGACTTCCTAGACATAGACTCTGACAACGACGGTATACAGGATGTGATAGAAGGTGGAGACGGTGACCTTGACGTGAATGGTGACGGAATGATTGACAGCAGCGACACCACAGACGTATACCAGTTCACTGACCTGGACGGAGACGGTATGGCTGACGCATCTGAGGATACTCCTGCGCCTGACACCGACGGTGACGGAGCTAACGACTACCAAGACCTTGACGCTGACAACGACGGTATATTTGATGTTATCGAGGGAGGTGACGGTACAGATATTGATGTTGACGGTGACGGAAACTTAGACTTTGAAGATCTGGATACAAACAACGACGGAATGATCGACTCTGACGACGAAGGATTTACCGACACAGACGGAGACGGTATGGCCGACAGCTCTGAGTCTACTGACCAACCTAACAGCGACGTTACAGAAGACAACGACGACGGTATACCTAACTACCTTGACTTAGATAGTGACGACGACGGATGTAACGACGTGATAGAAGCAGGATTCTCTGACGTGGATGGGGATGGTATATTAGGAGAAGGAGACCCTGACGTTGACGAAAATGGTCAGGTAGTCACCGACGAGGAAGACGGTTACATAGAGCCTATAGATTCTGACGGAAATGGCATACTAGACTGCTACGATGCACTTACACTTGTTGTGACATTGGATTCTCAGCCTCAGTACGCTGGAGAGATATTCCAGGGAGACAACGTCTCTTACGCAGTAGAAGTGACAATTGACGGTAACTTACCTCCAGAGTACCAGTGGCAGATTGGAATAGTCTCAGACGACGAGCAGGATACTACGTGGACAGACATATCTGAGAACTCTCAGTTCACAGGTGTAACCACAAGTACCCTCACAATTAACGACGTTGACTACGATAACTTTGATAATACCCAGTACAGGGTCAAGGTTACTGGAAAAGGTTATAAGTGTGCATTCGTACTGTCTGACCCGGTTAATCTTGACGTGAAGATAAGAGATCTCCACATACCTCAAGGATTCTCTCCTGATGGTGACCGAATCAACGACGGATGGCATATAACAGGTATCGAGTATTACCCTAACAACACTGTACAGATATACAACAGGTGGGAGATTAAAGTGTGGGAGATGGAAGGATACGTCAACGAAGACACAGAAAAGTCTTTCGTGGGTATAGCTAACATTGGAAGCAGTAACGGAGATTTATTACCTGAGACCGTTTACTTCTACGTTTTAGATCTTGGCGAGACAGATATCGACGGAAACACAGTAAGTGAAGACTCTAGATATAGGAAAGGAATTGTTTATATTAGAAGACCAAATGAGTAAAGAGATATGATGAGTATGAAGAGAATATTAGTTTTTTGTCTGCTTTTTACCGGCTCCTTTGTCGGCAGGGCTCAGCAGGATGCTATGTTCAGTCACTACATGTTTAACACACAGTCAATAAATCCTGGTTACGTAGGTTCAAGGGAAGTGCTGAGTGTACTCTCTGTGATAAGGTCACAGTGGATTAACTTCGATGGTGCACCAAACACGCAGACACTATCCCTCAACTCACCTCTTTTCAATGACCAGTTAGGCTTCGGATTCAGTATATTAAACGATAAGATTGGGCCAATTAAGTCTACCGCCTTCTCCGTTGACCTCGCATACCACCTACAGGTCAATAGAAGTGGTCACAAGCTCTCTTTCGGACTAAAGGGTGGAGGAAATGCTTTCAGGTCTGACTTCTCTAGCCTAGATCTAGACCCTGGTGATCCAGACGGCATAGACCCAGCATTCAGTAGAGATATTAGAAGTAAATTCCTTCCTAACTTTGGATTCGGTCTCTACTACAACACACCTAAATGGTACGCAGGAGTGTCCACACCAAGGATTTTAGAGAAAGAGTTTGACAACTCACAGAGACACTACTTCGCAATTGCAGGAGCTCTCTTTGACATCAGCAGAGACGTCAAGCTGAGACCTAGTATATATATTAAGACTACTGAGAATGCTCCAACAACAATGGACATCAGTGCGTACGCAGTCTTCAAGGACTTCTTCTGGCTAGGAGGTATGGCAAGGACGGCTCTAGGAAGGTTCATCCCAGTAGGTAAAGTTGGTGGAGGTTTAGGTCTTATGGGTGGAATAAATATAAATGAGAATATAGCCATAGGGTACTCTTACGACTACTCTGTTGGAAACACTACCTTCAAATACAACGGTGGTAGCCACGAGATAATGCTCAGGTACGACTTTATGTTTAAGAAGAAAGATATTATCAAATCACCAAGATACTTTTAGATATGTACAGGATACTACTACTTATCATATTGCTTACAGCTCAAATAAACCTATATGCCCAGGAGGTAGAGGATAAGAAGAGCAGGTTTCCTCTATTTGAGCTTAGTAAGGGAGATGAAAATACAAAGAATCTGAACTGGGGTAACTTCCACTTCAGCAACGAATCTTACAAGAAGGCTGCTGACCGATATTCTAAAGTTGAGAACCCAACTGTAGAGACTCAGAGGAAGACAGCCACAGCATACATGGAAATTGATTCTGTGGACAGGGCTATGTCTATTCTCGAGCAAATTGTTGAAGCTGAGAAAGACGTGGAGGCGGAAGATTTCCTTAACCTATCCCAGCTGCAGGATATGAAGGGTATGTATAACGAAGCTAATAAGAACAGGAAGAAATATTCAAGACAGAAGGCAAGAGAGGTGAGGGTATCCCTCTTCGAGACAGACGACGACTACTACCAGAAACTTTTAAATACACTAAGTAAGTACGATCTCAAAAATCTTGAGACTAATACTGAGATGTCCGATTTTGGAGGATATGCTGTCAGAAGTGGTGAAGGAGGCGAAGACATAAGCATGATCTTTGCATCTTCAGGAATTCAGAATACGGGTAAACTAAGCAGAAACAAGTACATAAGACCTGAAAGACCCACTTTCAACCTTTTCACATCTGACTTTGTGGAGGATAGTATATACTCATCAAATGCCACACTTATAGGGGGTTCAGACATGAACACAGCGTTCCAAGACGGACCTGCTGTGGTCAGTGAAGACGGTAAGATGATATATTTCACGAGGTCTGGAACAAAGTCTGGTAGAGATGCTGCACTCCACCTCAACATATACTCAGCAANNATTAATGGNANCTCTCTNAGCAGAGTNAGNAANTTACCNTTCAANAACGACGAGTACTCNGTNATGCACCCNTCGCTNTCNAAGGANGGNACNAGGCTGTATTTCTCNTCAAATATGCCTGATGGNCTTGGNGGATANGATTTGTANTACGTCAACATNGACGGAAANGGTAGGTATTCGGAGCCTGTNAACCTNGGTCCTGGAATTAATACTGAGGGTAACGANGTCTTCCCATTCATATTCAGAGAAGACGTGCTNTTTTTTGCATCAAATGCACACCCNGGNTTAGGNGGNCTAGACGTNTACATGACGGTTGATTTAGGTACNGAAAATCAGCAGGTNCTAAATATGGGTACNCCCTTTAANACNTCCTCTGACGATTTCTGTCTGTACATAGACACAAAATTTAAGTTTGGTTACCTATCTTCAAACAGGAAAGGTGGAAAAGGTGAAGACGATATATACTCTTTCAAGATAGACATACCTGCTCCATTCGGAGTAGACGACTACTACACCATGGCTAGGGGAGACACGCTGGTTCTTGGTGACCTCGGAGTTCTTGTCAACGACGGCGAAGTGGTTGGAACATCGTACGATATCTTACAGGGACTAGTCTCAAGGACAACCCTATTAGATGAGGTTCCAAATAGAGGTAGCCTAGATTTTAAAGATAATGGTACTTTCTCTTATGTAAACACTGACCTGTCAGCAGACCTTGACACATTCACCTACATTGTATCCAACGGAGCACTAGAGAGTGAACCTGTCAACGTGAGGATTAAAATTATAGACCCTACCGTGCCCCTCGCACAGCAAGATATNATAACATTTGCTCCTGGTGAACCTGTTCGAATTGAGCAAGATACGCTACTTGCAAACGACTCAGACCCAGGCGGAGATCCTCTAGAGGCAATTATAATAAGTGAGCCTCAGTTCGGTGAAATTAACTTTACAGAAGGCGGTGGCTTCGAGTACATTCCTGACGACGAGATACCTTTCACCTCAGACACGGTCTTCTACGTCGCCTCAGATGGGTTCCAGTCTGACACGAGTTTTGTGGTGTTAAGTAAGTTAGCAGTTGGTGTTAACTTGGCAGATATAATCGAAATTAACCCAATTTACTTTGACTTTGACAAGGCTAATATAAGGCCTGATGCCGCCCTGGAATTAGACAAAATTGTGAAGGTATTAGAAGATTACCCCTCGATGGTTATAGAGCTGGGTTCCCACACTGACTGTAGGGGATCCGACGAGTACAACCTCTACCTATCTGACAGGAGAGCAAAGTCATCTGCTGCATACGTTCAGGATAGGATAGATAACGCGAAAAGGATATATGGTAAAGGATTTGGGGAGACAACACCAAATGTACCTAGTCCAAACGGGTGTGGTACCTTGTCAGAGCAAGAACATCAGCTAAACAGGAGGACGGAGTTTATCATAGTAGAATTAGGTGGGGCAAGGACAAGAGACTGATAATTCATCATATAATAATTCAAATTTTAGATAAGAGTTGAGATAAATTGTTATTTTAGGCTTCTAATTAGTTGTAATGAAGTTTTTTATAAATAATACTCTCTTTCTTCTACTCTTAACACTCTCATCACAACTTTTCTCTCAGTCAAGTGTCCACTACATAGGACCCGTACATTCAAATCAGAAGAATACCCTATTTGCTAAGGAACAATTTCTCTACGTCACCTCTCCACACAAAGGCTCTCAGGTTCACGTAAGAATTAAAAAGTATGGTCCAGACCCTACAAACCCCGATAATTTTNTTGAAGTAAGTCAGGTTTTTTCGATTGAGGAGGGTAGGTCTCTCGCCTACAAGGTGGGAGACGACGACGAGTCTGCCCTCGTGATAAAGACAGAAGACCTAGGNAGAAATCTTACCTCAAAGGGTATGACAGTAGAGGGTTTCTATGATGTTAGTTTATCTCTTCCCGCACCAATATTTGTAGAGACTCGTTTCCAAGCTGGAAATTATGACTCTAACCCTCAGACCCAGTACACCAGCTGGAATCAGGTAGGTGGTTTTGATGAGCCAAATGACTGCTGCTCTAACTCAGACGGGCAAGAAAATTATGCACACATATGGTGGAACGGACTCTGGAATGACCTCCCAAACGACAGAGACCAACAGTTTATAGTAGAGTTTGATTACAATGTAAGCGACATAGGTAGTGGTTACAAGTACCTTGGACAGTTTGACGGACACAGTTACTTTGTGTCCCTGTCTTACCAGTCATGGCTGGAGTCTAGAGAACTTGCTATAGGGCTAGGTGGGTACCTAGTAAGCATAAACACCCAGGAGGANCAGAATAAGATAATGGATTGGTTCGATGATTTACAGGTTGAAGGAGATGACTGGGGCCCCTGGATAGGTTTGTTTCAAGACCCATCAGACCCACTCTACTCTGAGCCTTCAGGTGGATGGAGGTGGGACGACGGATCCTCTCTAAACTACTACGAACGACAGCAGGCTAACTCGTCTTTCCTAAAGGGAGAGTCTGCACCAGGGAAACTGTTTAGACTTGGTCACGGAATTAACAACATAAAAACNAACCACAGGAGGGTTTTTGTNACATTTTTTGCAGTTGAGGAGGGAGTGACGAGTGTTACCATGAGTGACCTTGGTGAGGGTTGGGAAAATCTCATAGGTGATGTTTCTGACTACGAGATAGATGGGTCTGGAAATTATAAGTTTTCATTCTCTCAGTTTAATTCGCACGCTTTCGCCCTTGATAATGTACCTGGCTCTCCAGACGCTAATCTAGATGCCCTCGTCGGAGCTATGGTTAGCTCTGATAAGAACGTTGTAATTAATGTAGGTTTTTGGGGTGGAAGTAACTCATGGCAGGGAGCTGGTAGAGATATTGGTTTCGACCAGATAAAGCCTTTCGACAACGTATCGAACGAGTACGTCTTCCTTCGTGCAGCTGGAGATATTACAGTAAACGGTCAGAAATCTAACACAAACGAGTACGTTGTTGTTGTAGCTCACCAGGACGACACTAAGTTATGGCTGCACACAAGCCTTGAGGACACAGTATCAACTCCCCCTAGTCATNTTTTGGGTGCTGGAGAGTATGAGATNCTTTACTTTGGAGAGTTTGGTAACTCATCCTTCTTCAGCAATAACCAGATATATATGGTTTCTAATAAGAGAGTTTACGGGTACCAGAATATGGCAGGACAGGATGGTGCCCCAACAAAGCAGGCTATGATGCTTGTCAACGGTGTGAACCCGCTCGCTTCATCAAAAATTGACGGTATTTATAACATAGAAGATATAGCAGGAACAAAATTTGAGATGCAGTTGAAGATTTTATCATCAACAGGTGCAGATCTTTACCTAAACGGTTTAAAATCAACAAATTTTAATCCACAGAAAGAAGTTATCTTCGGTAAGGAGGAGCTCTCCTGGTACCTATTTGATAATAACGACTTAGAAAACATTTTACCTCTTGGCCCAGACAAGAGGTTAACTATAGAGTCTGACGGACCACTTTACGGTCAGTACTACGGATACAACTCTGTACAGGGTCTTGCGGGCTATTTCTTCTCTTACTCTGACTTCGACGAGGATGGCATAACTGATGCCGACGACCTTGACGATGATAACGACGGTATCTTAGATGTCTGGGAGATGGATGAAGACTTAGACTCTGACGGTCTGCTGAACAGGTACGACTTAGATTCCGATAACGACGGGTGTCTAGACTCTTACGAGGCAGGTTANACCGACGAAGACGGGAACGGTATCCTTGGAACTGGTGAGACGTACTCTGTAGTAGTCGACAGCAGGGGTAGGGTGATACAGAACGAGGACAAGACACCTGTAGCCGACGGGTACACCTTGCCAGACGACCGTAACAATAACGGAGTCTACGACTTCAGGGAGAAAGGAGTTCAGGCTGAAGTAACGAAGCATCCTGAAGATATTATCCTAGGACCGTGTCAGGATTTTGATGATATNGATCTGTTCTTTGAAGTTGATGCAGCAGGAAACGGAATATCATATAAATGGAGGGTGAGTAGAGACAATGGAGTTACCTGGGAAAAGTTAAGCATGTTTGCTGAAGTGAACAGCTTCTCAGATAAGAGACTAGAGATATACGACGCCGACAGTTCAGCTGTAGNCTATATGTTTAGGGCAGAGGTTTCTACACCTGGTTTTAAGTGTGGGAACACCTTATTCACAGAATCAGCTAGAATCATAAAATTACCAGATAACGATGGTGACTGCGTGACGGATGATGTAGACTTAGATGATGATAACGACGGTATCTTAGATTCAGTAGAGACCGTTAATGATACGGATGGTGACGGAATTATTAATAGCTTCGATAACGATACTGATAACGACGGATGTTTCGACGTAAGTGAGGCAGGTTACTACGACGGTGACGGTGACGGCATCGCGGGAGATGATCCTGTCACAGTGGACTCTCTAGGTCGTGTAATAGCAGACTCAGCTAGCCTAGACGGCACTTATATATACATAGGATACGGCATAGAAAATGATATGGATAATAACGGTGTGCCTGATTTTAAAGAAATAAGTCCAAGCCCTATAATTACTGCTGACCCTATCTCAGTGGAGGTACCTGTAGACCTACCTACCTCCTTTTCTGTCTCGACAGATTTCTTAGGAAAGGTTTCTTACCAGTGGCAGATGAATCTTGGTGAGGGCTGGATAAATTTATCAGATAATAGTACTTACTCAGGTGTAGACTCCTCTACTTTGACTGTCGATAGTGTCTTGCAGATAATGGACGGAACACTTTTTAGGGCTGTAGTCTCTTCAGCTGTAATTTGTACCGATGAGGCCTTCTCCCAAGAAGCAGTGTTAACGGTAATGCCAGATAACGACAGAGATAGAGTACCAGACGTAATTGATATCGACGACGATAACGACGGTATTTTAGATATTGATGAAACAACTGGAGACACAGATGGAGATGGGGTTATCAACAGTTTTGACTTAGATTCTGATGGTGACGGTTGTCTGGATGTTATTGAGGCAGGGTATGATGATGGTGACGTAGACGGGTTACTTGGTCTATCAGAAGTTACAGTAGATACATTAGGTAGGGTTATATCCTCGACATCTGGCTACGATGAGCCTTTAGACAGGGAAGGGAACGGTGTCAAAGACTTCCTTGAAAAGGGGTCGGATATAACAATTCTATCTAATCCGTTTAGCATATCAATTATAGAGACAAGGAATGCAAGGTACGAGATTAAAGTCCAGGCCTCTGGAACCCTTGTGTTCCAGTGGCAGTACTCCGATGACGGTGGAATCACGTGGTTAGATACAGAGGATGACGATGTCTACTCTGGTAGTAAGACCTCAGTGCTTACTCTTACCAATGCACCATTAGAATTTAATGATTACCAGTTCAAGGTTAGAGTTTCTTCTCCTGCCTACGTGTGCGATGAGGATGTCTTCTCTGGCGTAGCTCTCACGGTACTTCCCGACAACGACAAGGACGGTATCGCAGACGAAGACGACCTAGACGACGACAACGACGGTATCCTTGATATTTACGAGGGTGTAGGACTTGACACAGATGGGGACGGTATAGTAAATGCTTTTGATCTTGATTCTGACGGTGACGGTTGTTTAGATGTAGATGAGGTAGGATGTCTAGACTCTGACGGTGACGGAATTATTGGCGAATCACCAGTAAGAGTAGACGGTTTGGGACGTTTCGTTGACAAATATATTGCCCACTACGACTTCTCAGGTGATGCAGACGACAGGTCTGGAAATAATCTTCACGGGGTAGTTAAAGGAGCAAAGCTGGTCACGGATAGGTTTGGGATTCCTAACTCAGCATATTACTTTGATGGGGTAGATGATAACATAGTGATTCCCCACGACACATTACTAGATCTTGGTGTTCATGATGAAATTGTGATTTCTATGTGGATTAACCCTTCTGACTCCTTTAATATTGGCTCAGATAAGTCGTTTGTAAAGAAAATATCTCCAGATAGTTCCTGGAATTACCGGTTTAAGGTCGAGGGGGATACCTCTAGTCTAGATTTTGATATANCTCCCTCTGATGTCTCAAACGTTTATTCCTCCATCTCCTTAAATTCTGGTCAGTGGTACTATTTGACTCTGATGAGACAAGGTGATAGTATCTTCCATTTCCTAGACGGAGAGGTGATATACTCTTACATGGATTCTACAGAGATAGGGATAAATACTCAGGGAATGATAATAGGTGGTTCTGGTGAAGGTAGTGACTGGTTTAAAGGTATTATCGACGACATAGTTATTGCGAAGGGTTGTGGTGATCATATATGTACTTTTGATATGCCTTATGACAACGATAGCTCAGGGGNTTATGATTTCTTGGAGGCTGGGGGACCTGTATTCTATGACTCTATTTCTGAGTCAAAGACAATAACGGAGTTGTCTTCCACTGATTTTAAGGTTTATTCACACTCTGTTAGTGAGGTGGGTTACAAGTGGCAAATATCCTACGACGGTGGAATATCTTGGGAAAAAATTAAAGATTCATTAAATTTTACTGGCTCATCAAGTCCTAACCTGGTTATCAACGGGGCATCTCTTGATCTCAACGCGGCTAAGTTTAGGGTGATTTTAAGTACTCCATCCTTCAGGTGTGGTGCGGTCCAAACAAGTGAGGTTTTTGAACTCACAGTTCTCCCTGATAACGACGTAGACGGTGTACCTGACTCTGAAGATTTAGACGACGACAACGACGGCATATACGACACAGCAGAGGGTGTTTCAGATACCGACTCTGACGGGATACCAAATCAATTTGATTTAGATTCCGACGGTGATGGATGCTTTGATGTTATAGAAGCAAGTTTTACTGATACAGACGGTGACGGGATCCTTGGAAATAGTCCAGTAACTGTTGACGCAAGTGGTGTGGTAACCTCAGGAGAAGATGGATACACAGACCCTGTAGATAGAGACGGAAATCTGATTGAGGATTTTCTTGATTTTGGATCCTACNCAAGGATAATTGTAGAACCTTCAGACATCCACATTCTAGAGAGGTCAGATACCTCAGTAACTGTTTTTGCAGATGTTAAATCTGGTTCAACTAAACTCTATTACCTGTGGCAAGTAAGTGTGAACGGAGGGATCACGTGGGAGGGGTTAGCTAATGACTCAGAAAAGTTAACTATTATAAACGCAGACCCTTCCTTCAACTCAAGGATTTATAGGGTCGTGGTATCTACACCTTCNTATATATGTGGTGAAGATGTCGTCTCTGACCCTTTTAAGATANTTGTACTTGATGATTTTGATTTCGATTTGGTTGGAGATATGGGTGATGTGGACGACGACAACGACGGGGTATATGACTCCATAGAGTGTTTCAACAACGCAACTCTGTCTCTTAGTGGAGATGTGGATACTGCTGTTAGTGCCTCGTACCCACTTGTTCTGGAATATAACGGCGTTGATGCAAAAGGCTCTGGGAATCAGTTTTTTGGAGATGAAATAGATATTAAATTAAACTTATCTCCGGGAGATGTTTATGAGGGTTGTTACTACGAGTCAAAGATAATATTTGACGATGGTCTCGATGTAAAGGTAGACGGGAAGACGATACTTTTATTTAACCAGTACCACTGGGATGTATCCAGAGGAAAGGCAGACAGTGAGACAACTAGAGAGTTTAGANCTGGCGGTTTATTTAATGGTTGGGTCCCTTGGAATGAGAACATTGACATGAGGTTAGTCATAAGAGATGGTTCAATAATGTTGCTCTCTGAGACCTCNNGTGGTGAAATGGTTGATGTCATACCTTACATGGATAATGATGTTGAGGGCTGGGTTCTGGACAAGAGTTTTAACTTCTCATGTCTTGAGGGAGTAGATCTGTCTGTAAAAAATTCAAATCACGACGGACCATCCGCAATAAAATCAAGAAATACTATTTATGCATATGTCTGTAATGACCTAGACGGAGATAAATTTTTAAATAATACTGACCTTGATACTGACGGAGACGGGTGCTTCGACGTAAATGAAGCTGGATTCAATGACCCCGACTCTGACGGTTATCTTGGCAAAGATCCTATTATAGTCGATTCTTTGGGTAGNGTGGTATCTAGTGGCGGTTACCAGACACCTCTTGACAACGACAATAATAACATTATGGACTTCATGGAGGCNGGTTTTAGTGTTAATATCACCTCTNCTCCAGAGAGTTNTTACCTCGTCAAGGAAGGTGACACGTTCAGTATTTCCTATGGAGTTGAGCTACAGGATAGGTTTGTTTACCAGTGGCAGGTTCAGGAGAGTACCAGCTTGTACTGGGTAGATATTGAAGACTTAGTTTCTGAGAATGTGTCTTACCTAGGGTCGAAAACAAATACCTTGACNGTAAATGGTCTACGTTTTGATGATATGCAGCTTGATAATATATTTCTTAGGTTTAGACTAGTTATATCCACACCTTCTTTCATATGTGAGGATGATGTTATTACAGTACCAACTGATGTAGAGGTCTACCACAGAGATCTCCACATACCACAAGGATTTTCTCCTAATAGCGACGGAATAAATGATTTTTGGATAATTAGAGGTATAGAGGGTTACCCTGATAATAAGCTGAGAGTATATAACAGNTGGAATAATAGAGTGTTTGAGAAGAGAGGTTATAGGAATAATTGGGATGGAAGGAATCAGATGCAGATATACTTTGGTGATGGTGATCTACCTGAGGCTACCTATTTCTATATTTTGGACCTTGGAGATGGTTCAAAACCTCTCACCGGTTTTGTTTATATAAAGAGAGAATAAAATTTTAATCACTTGATGACGTTATTAAAGCGTATATTTATTCATATGCCTAATGTAAATCTTTATATTTGTGNTTAGTCAATATAAGATGAAAAGATTTTTTACGTTTTTTCTTATCCTATTTTCAGTCCATTTTGAGGGTTACTCAAGTGGTTGTGGTATAGGCAATCAGGCACTTAATGCCGACGGTACGTTCGAATCTCTTGCAGGTGTCGCATCAGGTTTTAGTCTTAATGGGGGTGCTGGAGGTGTCACCGGAGGTGGATGGACTAACGGTGTANAATCTGCTGATTCTTGGATAACTCCTCTACCTAATGTAACCNNTCAAAATTATGCTGCGGGAATGACTGCATCTCCTGACGGCGGTATCTTTGCTGCTATTTGGTCAGATCCTGCTTCTTTTCATGAGTCTTTCTTCAGTACTGTTACTGGCTTGACGATTGGTAAAAAATATACACTAAAGTTCTACCTTGCGAACGCGGGGATGGTTAATGTTGCAGTAGGCGACTCGGCACAGATATCAGTCTCTTTTGGTAGCGAGACCAAGCTGACCGAGAAGATGGTGTTTTCTGGTATTGGTAACCAGCAGTGGAAAGAGATAACATTAGAGTTCTTTCCAACCTCAGCNACTCAGCAGCTTCTTTTTAAATCAATCAATGTTGCTGGAAAATATAGTTACATGGGAATTGATGGTATAAGAATGACTTACGAGACAGATACTAATAACAACGGCCCTCTCGCCTCTGACGATGGTAATTTACTTGATGAAGGTGGGGTAACATCTGGAAATGTTCTGACTAATGACTCAGATCCAGATGGTGATTTGTTGCAAGTTTTTAGTATAATAAAACTCCCAGATAATGGATCAATAACTACTGAAAATAATGGTGACTACCTNTACAAACATGACGGAAGTGAGACATTTTCAGACTTATTTACTTATGTAATTACTGACGGAGAATGCTATGACACTGCTGACGTCGTCCTCAGTATAAACCCTGTAAACGACCTCCCCGTTGTAGTTAAAGATACTTTCTACGTGAATGAGGGAGACACACTTACCGTATTAAATTCTGACCCTAAACTAATTATCAATAACGACATAGATCCAGATAATGTGACAGGTGATTTTAGTGCTCAGCTGATGATTCCGCCTTTATACAACAGCGGAATATTTGCAATTGGTAGTAAGGGGGCATTCCAGTATATCCACGACTGTAACGACGTAGATGTAGACGTTTTCCAATACATTGTCAACGATGGCACTGCCACATCATCCACACAGGATAGTGTGATAATATTTATTTTGAATGAGGCACCTTTCGGTGAACCGGATAACTACAGTGTCCAAAACGGAGAGACACTTACAGTTGATGAGCTTAGTGGCGCGTTAGCTAATGACTTGGATTCTAATTCATGTGATGTCCTAAGAGTAAGGCTTATACAAGCACCAAGCTTCCACCTAGGCACATTTACACTCGATTCTACTGGAGCATTTTCATACATTCACGACGGTACATTGTTACCAACTCAGGATTATTTTGTGTATCAGCTCTCCGATGGGGAGGATGACGCAGTTGAGAATGATACTGTATTTATCACCATAAATAACGACGGACCAAATACTCAGAGCTTATCCTTTGCTGTGGACGAAGGCAAAGAGTTAGTTGTGGATTCAGCTCAAGGTATTCTATCTGTTTCTTCAGGAAACCTTGGCCTGCCAATAACAGTGGAGATAGAACAGCTTCCTTTTAGAGGAACCTTACTTCCATCTGGACAAATAAACCCTAACGGCTCATTTATCTACCAACACGACTGTAGCGACACACCAAATGAAGACTACTTCTTATTTAAAGTCAAAGATTCCCTTACAGAGTCAATAGATACTGTTTTTATAACTGTAAATAACGTTTGTCCTACCGGTCAGAATGACTTCTACAAAATCTCTGAGGGACAGACTATTGACATAACACCTCCTCTAGGTGTGTTATTTAACGATACCGACGACAACTCGTGTGACGTCCTGTCTGTGAATTTGGTAACACCACCTCTATACCACGTAGGAGGATTCTCTCTTAACAGCGACGGATCATTTATCTATACCCACGACGACAGTGAGAATTTTACCGATCAGTTCTCATACAGGCTCTCAGATGGCGAATGCAGTGGTGCTGTGTACACTGTTATCTTATCTGTCGACTCTGTAGACGACAAGCCTCCAGTAGCCAATGACGACAGTTACATCCCTTGTGTAAAAGAAGGAGAGACTTTAGATATAACCACTTACGGAACAGGCGTATTAGGAAATGACCAAGATCCTGACTGGAAAGACGATACCTTGAAAGCATTCCTCGTTGAAGATGTTAGCCACGGTAATTTAACATTTAATGAGGACGGTACATTTACATATACTCACAACGGAAACGAGGAGACGGTAGATTTTTTCAGGTACGTAGCCTTCGACGGAGATTTTTACAGCCAAGACACAGCTCTTGTTACCTTATGCATAGACCAGGTTAATGATTGTCCTGTTGCGGTAGATGATGTATTTTTTATAAATGAGGGATTTGTTCTCGATTCTACAGTTGCCAGAAATGATACGGATGGAGATATTACCACTAGTGATAATAACTATGCTGTCACTACTCAGCCTTCAGTTGGCGTCCTAGAGCTTAGATCTGATGGATCATTTACCTATACTCCTCCTTCACAAATAGCATCTCCTGGACCAGAAATGGTTACCTTCCAGTACGAGATTACAGATCCTGACCCTTCGACATCTTGCTCTACATCAGCTACTGTTACAATAAGAGTAAATTCAATTAACGACTGCCCAGTAGCTTTAGATGATACTATAACTGTCAATGCCCTTAGCAATGATATTATCATAAAAGATCTTATCGCTAACGATTACGATATAGACAACCCTCTCGACTCATCTAGTATATTTATTCTGGATCAACCTCTTTATGGTGATTTAATAGTTAATGGAGATGGAACCATCACCTACGACTATATTGGTTCTCCAAGTAAGAGAGATAGCATCACATACGCTGTTCAGGACTCTGTGGGTTGTATATCAAATTTTGCCAAGGTGATGATAAATATTGAAAATATTCAGTTCCCAGAGTATGAGTTACCATCCTACTTTACTCCTAACTCAGATAGGTTTAACGACTTTTTTACAGTAAAGTGTAAGAATATAACTGTTGAAAACGTTAAATTTGAAGTTAAGATAGTAGATAGGTACCAAAGAATCGTCTACGAGACAGTAGCTAATACTGATATTATATGGAACGGTTCAGATCAATCTACAGGTGGTGAGGCTGATAAAGGCATATATTTCTACGAGATAACACCCGTAGAGTATGANGATGTCAGGGCAAGAACTATTGTTGGTGTTTTATTTTTAGATAGATAATGAGAAAGATTTTATTACTACTTATTGGTTTAGCTTATTCTAGTATATCATTCTCTCAGGAATATATCGAAGTCCTCAGGGCTGCAGATAATAACATTCTAGTTAATCCTGCACTTGCTGGTATTGACGGAAGGAATTCACTAACCATACTAGACACAAGGTCCATAAGGGGGTCAAGATTTAACTCTGCCCTAAGCTACGCCGCAGCTAGCTTTAGGATGACTGATAACTTGATATACTGCCCAGCTCCCGGATACTTCTCAAACAATAGCGGTAGAAGAAACTCTCAAAGAATTACTAATAATCACTTCCAGACCAGTGTTGATCTTTTAAATTATTCTAATGATATCTTCAGAAGATTATCTGCCGGAGTCGTTTTTGGATACAGGCAGCAGCTAAACAGAGAGATGAATGTGATGTTTGCTATGAAGGCATCTTTCTCTCAGGATAAGTTTGATCTACTTGCATGGGACACTTCGGATCCTTTGTATCAGAACTGGTCCTCAAATGGATTTAAACAGTCTGTATTTGGACTTACTCCCGGTATTACTGTTTACACAAGAAATTTTCTTATTGGTATTTCTACAAAAATAGGACTCGTTAGTGAAGAAAAATTTAGTTATCAAAATGGAAAATTTGATCCTTTTGGGAATGCAACCATTGCGACAGTATCTTACGATGTGCCGGTTGGAGGAAGTGTGCTATCTGTTAGCGGTAACTATGTCCTTATAGATAGTGAACCTAATTTCTATTCTTTTGGAGCCAAAATACCACTTTCAGAAAATATTTCTATAATGGGCGGTTCGAGAGACCTTGTCGAAGTATTCGGTGGTATAAGTCTTAATTTTTACCAAAGAACCTCAATAGAGATTTATATTAATAACTTTATTGGTGACAACGTCAGAAATAACGTACCGATCTACTCAATTAGACTAAAAGCTTTCGATATTTTTTAGTTAAAGAATGCATTTATTGTAATCAATTCTTATATTTANTTCCTTAATGGAAAATAAGAAAAATACGTATACTGAGGATAGTATTCGGTCTCTGGATTGGAAAGAACATATACGTACGAGGCCAGGAATGTATATCGGTAAACTCGGTGACGGATCAGCTAAAGATGATGGTATTTACGTACTCATTAAAGAGGTTATAGATAACTCCATCGATGAGCACCTCATGGGTCATGGGAAGCAAATAAAAATTAAAGTTAAAGACCACAGAGTAGAAGTCAGGGACTACGGTAGAGGAATACCACTTGGGAAAGTTATTGATTGTGTCTCAAAGATAAATACAGGAGGTAAGTACGACTCCGAAGCATTCCAAAAGTCTGTAGGATTGAATGGTGTGGGGTTGAAAGCCGTTAATGCACTATCTACAAAATTTCAGATTGAATCTTTCAGAGAGGGTGAAATTAAACATGCTGAATTCAAGAGAGGTGAGAATACTACTGACAATCCAGTAGGAAGTACAGATCAAAAAAATGGTACATTAATAAGGTTTGAGCCTGACAACTCGATATTTAAAAATTATAATTACATTCCTGAGTACCTAGAGGATCAGATATGGAATTACGCATACCTGAACTCTGGACTAACCCTAAACTATAATGGGAAGAAGTATCACTCAGAAAACGGACTCCTTGACCTACTAGAAAGTAAGACAGACAAGGAATCTGTCAGGTACCCAATAATCCATTTTAAAGGTAGTGAGATAGAATGTGCAATGACTCACACAAATAACTATGGTGAGGAGTACTACTCCTTCGTTAACGGTCAGTACACAACTCAAGGTGGAACACATCTAGCAGCATTTAGAGAAGCAGTAGTAAAAACTATAAGAGAGTTTTTTAAGAAGGATTACGACGCCACAGATATAAGAGCTAGTATAGCTGGTGCTGTTGCTATAAGGGTGCAAGAGCCAGTATTTGAGTCACAGACAAAGACAAAGCTAGGGTCATTAAATGTCAGCCCCAAAGGTCAGAGTGTTCGTGCATTCGTTAATGAGTTTGTCAAAAAAGAATTAGATAACTACCTCCATAAAAACACTGATACGGCTCAGGCAATACAGAAGAGAATTATACAGTCTGAGAGGGAGAGGAAAGAGATAGCGGGAATAAAAAAATTAGCTAATGAGAGAGCTAAAAAAGCAAAACTTCATAATAAAAAACTAAGAGATTGTAGAGTGCACTATAATGATAAGAGGGGAGATGAAGAAATAAAAAATAACTCGATGATATTCATAACGGAGGGTGATTCTGCTAGTGGCTCTATAACTAAGTCAAGAGATGTGCAGACACAGGCTGTTTTTAGTCTTAGAGGAAAACCTTTTAACTGTTTTGGCCACACAAAGAAGATAGTCTACGAAAATGAAGAGTTTAATTTACTACAACATGCACTAAATATAGAAGACGGTTTAGATGGGTTAAGATATAAAAAAATAGTAATTGCTACCGATGCTGATGTTGACGGCATGCATATAAGGCTCTTGTTACTAACCTATTTCCTTCAGTTTTTCCCTGATCTTGTAAAAATGGGTCACGTCTATATTCTTGAGACCCCCCTCTTTAGAGTGAGAAATAAGAAGAAGACTATGTACTGCTACGATGACGAAGAGAGAAATACTGCGGTGAAGGAATTAGGTAAAAATCCTGAAATAACCAGATTTAAGGGGCTTGGAGAAATATCTCCATCAGAGTTCAAGAATTTTATTGGAGATCAGATAAGACTTGAGCCTATCATATTAAGTAAAAAATCTAAAATACAAGACCTCTTAACTTTTTACATGGGAAAAAACACACCAGACAGACAGGAATTTATAATTGATAAACTGAGAGTGGAAAAAGATTTAATAGAGTCAGAGATATGAGTGATTTAGATAAGAATATAGAAGATATTCAACCAATCTCTGATAATGCGGTATCTGACCTTTATGAGGATTGGTTTTTAGATTATGCTTCTTACGTAATTCTTGAGAGGGCTATACCATCTATAGACGACGGCTTTAAACCAGTTCAGAGAAGAATTCTACATTCGATGAATATGATAGAGGATGGTAGATATAATAAATGTGCAAATATCATAGGGAGCAGCATGCAGTATCATCCTCATGGTGATGCCTCTATAGAAGATGCTCTTGTAAATATGGGTCAGAAAGACTTACTTATAGATACTCAGGGAAACTGGGGAGATGTGAGGACAGGAGATAAGGCTGCGGCGTCAAGGTATATTGAAGCTAGGTTATCAAAATTTGCTCTTGAGACAGTCTTTAACGATAAGACTACGGAGTGGAAATTATCTTACGACGGAAGAAAGAAAGAACCTGTGAATCTTCCAGTTAAGTTCCCAATGCTTCTTACCTCAGGTGTTGAGGGTATAGCAGTAGGTTTATCAACAAAAATTATGCCTCATAATTTTATCGAACTTATAAAGTCTTCGATATCATACCTTAAAGGTAAGTCGTTTAAACTATACCCAGACTTTTTGACTGGAGGTATGATTGACATATCAGATTATAATGACGGAAAGAGAGGGGGGAAGATTAGGGTCAGATCTAAAATTATTGAAGTTGATAAGACGACATTAGCAATTAGAGATATACCCTACAATACTACGACAACAAGTATAATAGAATCTATCCTCAAGGCTAATGATAAGGGGAAAATTAAAGTTAAAAAAGTTGTTGATAATACCGCTGAAAATGTAGAAATTTTGGTTCACCTAAACAAGAACCAATCCCCAAGCATAACAATTGATGCTCTTTATGCTTTCACGGACTGTGAAGTATCAATATCTCCTAACGCATGTGTGATTGTTGATGAAAAACCTCAGTTTTTAGGAGTGAAAGATATATTAAAATATTCGGCAGAATCAACAAAAAAATTACTGAAGAAGGAACTTGAAATTAGGCGTGATGAACTCAAAGAAAAAATACTATTTTCCACTCTTGAGAGGATATTTATTGATAAAAAAATATATCAGAAGATAGAAAAATGTGAGACTTGGGAAGATGTGATTGAAACAATTGATAAGGGACTTGAACCTTATAAAAAGGATTTTTATAGAGGTGTTGAAAGAGATGATATTATTAGACTCACTGAAATAAAGATTAAGAGGATTTCAAAATTTGATAAAAAAAGGTTAGATGATACGATAATTAAATTTGAAAATGAACTCTCAAAAACATTAAAAAATCTTAAAAATTTAACAGACTATACGATTGACTACTACTATAACATATTAAATAATTTTGGCAAAGGGAGGGAGAGAAAGACAGAGATAATAAAATTTGAGAATATTAAGGTTAAGTCTGTAGCTGCAAATAATGTGAAGCTATATGTTAACCGTAAGGAGGGTTTTATTGGATATGGTATTAAAAAAGACGAATTTATTTGCAATTGCTCTGATATTGATGATATCATATCATTTTGTGCTGACGGCTCATATAAGATAGTCAGGATTCAGGATAAAGTATTTGTGGGTAAAAATGTAATTCTTACTCAGATATGGAAGAAAAGTGACAAGAGAATGGTTTTTAACTGTGCTTACCTTGATGGTAAAACAGGATATAGCTATGTAAAAAGATTTCAAGTTACGTCAGCGACAAAAGAGAGAGTTTATAATGTATCAAAATCCGAGAAAGGTTCTAAAATTTTATACATTGAATCCAGACCAAATGGAGAATCTGAGGTGGTTACAACTTTTATACATGCCTCACAAAAAGCTAGAAAAAAGTCATTTGACTACAACTTTGGAGATATTGAGATAAAAGGAAAATCTGCAAAAGGGAATATTTTGTCAAAATATAGGATAAGAGCAATAAAGCATAAACTCCTTGGCCTCTCTACATTATCAGGAATAAAAATATATTACGATAATTCAATTGGTAGACTAAATAGCGATGCAAGAGGTGATTTTGTTGGTAAGTTTAATGGCGATGATATGATCATTGTTTTCTTTAAAGATGGAAATTATGAACTCACATCATTCGAGATAACAAATAGATACGAATGGAATAATATCCTTTTCTTAGATAAATATGACCCTGAAGTAGTAATATCATCAATATATCTGGATGGAAAAACTAAGAATCATTACGTTAAAAGGTTTAGAGTTGAGACCATTACCCTAAACAAGAAGTTTAGTTATATATCTCAAGAAAAAGGTTCTAAATTGGAATATGTCACATCCTCATCAGGTGAAATAATTACTTACAAACATTTTTCAAATAAACAACTAAGGCCTGTTGAATTAGATCTTGATGATTTCATAGATGTTAAGGGTTGGAAATCTATTGGAAATAAAATTTTAACAGAAAAAATCAGATCAGGAACTTTTAAGTTGAAAGAAAGGGTAGAGAAAATTGATCCTGATGAACTTAAAGAAGAGAATGAAAAACAAGAAAATTTTGATGTAGGGGAGTCTATTGAGCTTGATCTTGACACTGATCAATTAAATTTATTCAATGAAAAAGATTAAAGTAGCAATAGATGTAGGTAATTCAAATGTTGTTATTGGTCTCTACTGTGATGGGGTATGGGAGAAGATTTATAGGCTGAGTACAAAAAAGAATTTTACATATTGGTCCTTTCAAAAAAAACTCAAAAAAATTATAGATCTTAATGATTTTAACCCCTCTAATATTGAATCAGTAATCATAAGTAGTGTTGTACCTACCCTTACTGATATTGTCAAGTTATCCTGTAATGACATGCTATGTGAAAACATTTATATTGTCAGAGCGTCATCCGTAAAAAGAGTAAATGTATCAATAGATAATGTAAATGAGATAGGTACAGATCTTCTCTCTAATGCTGTTGAAGGTGCTTCATTATACGATGATAACGTAATTGTTGTAGATTTCGGAACTGCATTAACTTTTACTGTATTATCTAAAAATAAAGATGTTTTAGGTGTGAACATAGTTCCTGGTCTAAAGACAGCTATTAACTCACTATATAAAAATACAGCTAATCTACCTGTAATTGACTTAAGAATGCCTGATAAAGTAATAGGAAAAAATACTATTCACTCTATTCAGAGTGGAATTATGCACGGATATGTCGGACTGGTAAAAGAGATGTTGTCAAAAATAAAAGATGAATTAGTAGGCGATACAAAGGTTATAGCTACAGGTGGGTTATCCAAATTTGCAGAGCCTCTTAAAGTTGAATTTGATGACATAATACCAACCCTAACTCTAGACGGTATGATAAAAATACTAGAGGATTATGAGAGCAGTTGAGAATGTTAAAAAAATATTAAACAAAATCATATTCATATAGTATATGTATATATAAATTACATAAAATTTAAATCAATGAAAAGAAGTGTTATAACGTGCGACATGGAGGGTAGAGTACTTACTATGAATAGAGGTGCAGAAGAAATATTTGGCTACAAAAAAGAAGAGATCGTAGGAAAGAAAAGAGTATCCATTTTCTCACCTGGTGAGATTGTCATTCAAAATGTTGCAAATTGGCTTGGAACTGCTGATAAAATGGGAGAATACATTGGTAAAACATATTTTTTAAAGAAAGATGGTTCCAAGATAAATGCTAAAATAAGGATCACTCCATTATTTGGAAATGGAAAAGATAAACCTCAGACAGGATACTGTGGTGAGACCACTGTTATAGATGAAGTTGTAGATGTTCCCATAAATTTTTTAACAAAAATTATAAAGGGAGTTGCTATTACTAGAATCCCCTTCACATCAGCATCGATATTTCCTATGCTCGCAATAGCATCTTATTATGCTGGCCTTGGTGATGGATTATTTAGTGTTATAAACTTACTACTTGCAGTTTTTGGAGTCCTTTTACTCCACCTATCATCAAATGTTTTCAATGACTACTTTGATGTAAGCGATGGTACTGATGAAGCCAATAACGAGTACTTTCAACCTGGTGGTGCAGCCATAACCGGTGGTAGTAGGGCAATTGAACTAGGTATAATAACTTTAGAAAAAACTAAAAACGTTGCTATATCCTTATTAATTTCTTCTCTCTTATTTGCAGGTCTTCTTTTTTATAATATTTCTCAAATAACTGGATCTTTATATAACATCTACTGTGCGTTAGCAATAGGAGTATTTGGATTGTTTCTAGGTTACTTTTATACTGGAAGTCCTCTTAGACTTGTATCTAGAAGGGGCTTAGGTGAAATTGCAATATTTTTAGCATTTGGACCACTTCTTACCCTAGGTACCGGATATGCTATCTCAACTGAAATAATTACTCTATATTCATCAGAGTTTTATATGTTATTGTCATTAGGTATTCCATTTGGTTTACTTACCACCAATATATTATATATAAACCAATTCCCTGATGCAGAAAGTGATGCCAAAACAGGTAAAAACCATCTGGTTGTTACTTTTGGTAAAAAGGCATCTCGTTGGGGTTATCTAATAATTTTATCTCTTGCGTTCTACTCTTCAGTATACTTAACAAATTTACTGGACGTACATCCATATTTTAGTTCAAATATCTTTATTATAGGTAATGCAGTTTTATACATGTTTGGTTTATTTATTTTTAGTAGACTTTACAGAGATTATGAAAAGAGAGAGTTAGTTAATTCAAATATTAACACTATTATTTTACAGTCATTATTTTCAATCTTTTATATAATATCTCTTAATCTCTTCTTTATTTAATGAGATTGCATATTATCAGACATGCAGAGACAGAATATAATAAGTTAGGTGTCATACAAGGTTCTGAGGTAGACAGTGAACTTAATAAGATAGGGTTAAGGCAGTCTGAATTATTTTACGAATATTATAAGAATCACAATTTTAAAAAAATCTATGTCTCAGGATTAATGAGAACTTTTCAAACTGTTAAAAAGTTTACAGATAATGGTTTTCCTTACGAGAAGATAAGTGATTTTAACGAGATAAGTTGGGGTGTAAATCAGGGTAAAAATGACGATTTAGCTGAGTATAAGATGTTAACTGATTCATGGAAAGCTGGAAATTTAGATAATAAATTTGAGAATGGAGAGTCCCCTAACGAGATGGTTGTTAGGTTGATGATAGGGTTAGAGAAAATACTCAACGATAATTTAGATAGTGTTCTTCTATGTATTCATGGTAGAGCTTTGAGGGTGCTGTTATCAAAGATAATTGACAATGATTTAACTATGATGGACAAATATGTTCATTCTAATACAGGAATGTATATAATAGAATATAATGAAGGTAAATACTCTATAATTAAAAGTAATTTAAGAGAACACCTAGAAAGGTAATCCGATTATTTTTTTGCTGTTGCTTTTTTCTTTGTAGTTGTCTTTCTCTTTGTCCTCTTCTTTGGCTTTTCTTCGACAACTTCTACAATAACATCAGCTAGAATCCTTCCACAGTATTCACAGAGTATGATTTTTTTCTTTTCTTTAATCTCAGCTTGTCTTTGAGGTGGAACAATATTAAAACAGCCACCACATGCACTTCTTGAAACTTTTACTACTGCAAGACCATTTCTTTGTCTTTCAACTAACTTCTCGTAGGACATAAGAAGATTTGGCTCAATTTTTTTGGATGCCTTTGCTTTAAGAGAAGCAAGCTTTTTCTCTTCATCTTGACTCTCATCAGATAATAGGTCTAAGTCTCCTTTTTTAGACTTTAAAACTTCATTTCTTTCTTTTATAATCTTTTTAGTTTCTTTAATTTCTGTTTTTATCTCCTCTATTTTTTCTTCGTTTTCTGTGGATTTTTTAACAAATATTTTGGTATCTAATTCCTGAGACTCTACCTCCTTTGATATAGCATCATACTCTCTGTTATTTCTAACATTCATCTGCTGATCCTTATATTTTTTGATGAGTTTTTTTGCTTCTTTAACTTTATTTTTTAAATCTTCAATATCGTTTGTTTTGTTTTCTATATCATCTTTGAACTTATCAAGTCTCTTATTATATCCAACTAATTCATCTTCAAGGTCTTGAATTTCGTCAGGAAGTGCACCCCTTACTTTCTTAATTTCAAAAATTTTGGAGTCAATCTCTTGAAGTTTTAAGAGGTTGTCTAATTTCTTTTCAATGTTATGTTCCATCTTAGTTGTAATAATTTATAGGATTAGTGTTCTCATTTGATAAATGAAGTGCAATATTAAGAAATTTTTTACTTAAATATTCATAAATCAAGTCTTTTGTAAACTGTTCACCTTCGTAGTGACCAATATCTATAATTGTAATCTTGTTATCTGCTTGAAAAAAATCATGGTATTTTATATCTGATGTAATAAATACATCAGCACCAACCGATATTGCATCTTGTATAAGAAAAGAACCAGAGCCACCACAAACAGCAATTTTACTGATTTTATTATTTAAAATATTAGTATGTCTGATAGACTTAACATTGAAAGACTTTTTTATTTCAGATACTAAAGAATCAAATTCTATTTTTCTATCTCCAAACATACCCGAGCCAATGTTTTTGGAGATATTAAGTGTATTGTATATATGGTATGTAGGTTCATCATAGGGATGGTATCTGTTGATACAATCTCTTATATCTTCCATGAAGGTTTTATTGAAGAAAATTTCAAGCTTTATCTCATTAATTATCTGTTTTTTATTTATATCTCCAATTTTTGGATTTGATTCCTTATTTGGCAGGTAGGTTCCTTTACCCGATATTTGGTAAGAACATTCACTGTAATTCCCAATAATTCCACCACCAGAATTAAAAACATTTTTTAAGAATTCATCTTTATCATTCTCTGGAATATATATATCTAACTTACAAGAAAGGCTTTCTTTCTTTCTCAGGACTTGAGGATTATTAATTTTAAGTATATCACAAATTTTTTTATTTACACCATCAGATACATTATCAAGGTTAGTGTGAAATGCATATATATTTATCTCGTTTTGGATAGATTTTTTAATTACTCTAGATTCCCAATCATCATAATTTATTTTATTTATACTTTTAAATAATATTGGATGATGAGAAATTATAAGATTACATTTTTTCTTAATAGCTTCTTCAATGACTTTCTCAGTACAGTCTAAAGTTATAAGGCATCCTTTTATATCAGAATTTATGTTACCTATAATAAGTCCAGAATTATCGTAGGACTCTTGATAAATTGATGGTGCCCATTTTTCTAAAGATTCAATAATTTTACTTAATTTCATGTAATATGATTTCTTTTTTTACAAAAGTAATAATGTTTCCTTTCTCTGTGGTATACGGACTCTTCATAATTTTAAGAAACTTTTTATTTGATATTAAATATTATAAACCTATAAAATTCAATAAAAAAGTAATTGCAGTTGGTAATTTAATAATGGGCGGTTCTGGAAAAACACCTCATGTAGAATATTTGATAAACATTTTATTAAAAAAAAAGAAAAATATTTCAGTAATAAGTAGAGGCTATAATAGAGAGACTTCTGGTATGATTACTTTATCTGAGAAAGATGATTTTAGGACAGTTGGAGATGAACCAATTCAATATTTTAAAAAATTTAATAATGAAGTGAAGGTTATGGTTTCTGAAAACAGAGTTAAGGCCCTAAATGTTAATGAGACTGATAAAATAGATGTAAATATACTTGACGACGCTTACCAGCAAAGATTAGTAAAACCTGACATGAATATTTTATTATCGTCTATTAAAAGACCTTTTTATAAGGATTTTATATTTCCAGTGGGTATGCTCAGAGAGTATAGAAAAAATGCTAATAGAGCCGATTTTCTTATTTTTTCTGGATGTGATAAGGAAATGAAAGAAACAGAAAGGGATGAGGTTATTTTGAAAGCAAAACAATATTTAAATATCAATACACCTATATTATTTTCACATGTTAGATATGATGAACCAAAAAAAGTTTTTGGAAATAAATTTCATAATGACGTTATAGCTGTATCATCAATAGCATATCCAGATAGTTTTTTTAGTTTTTTGCAGTCAAAATATAAATTGATAAAAACATTTAAGTTCAAAGATCACCATACATATAAAGATAAAGATCTGTTAAAGGTAATTAAAGAATGTGATGGAGATATATCAATACTAACTACCGAGAAAGATGCAGTTAAATTATGTGAATATAAACATCTTTTAGGGTCATATAGTGTATATTATGTGCCTATTAAGGTAAGTTTTTTATTTAATAATTCAATATCTAATTATTTGGGTGAATGAGGATAATATCTATATTATTAATTTTAATATTTTCATTTTCATCTTTTGCTCAGGAGAGAGAAGAAAACACGGAGAAGGAGGTAAATCAGGAAAGGCTAAATCAAAGAACTATGTTAGATGACTCTACAAAAATCATCTATGGGATGAAGACAACATCATATATTAACAAAGATAAGTTCCGTTTTTCAGATACTATTTTTAATTTATTGGATTCAACACTAAATGATATTTATGATGTATCTGTACCTGAAAGGAATGAGTTCTCATATCAAAACTTGGGAAATCTAGGAAGTCCTCTTAATAATATTTATTTTAAAATACCATCAACATTTTCTCTTCGATCAGGACTTAGCTCTCTTAAACCATACATAAAAAATATATCTACTGAAAAACTTTATGACACAAAATCACCATTTATAGATCTTGGTTTATATTTTGGAGGTCTTGGAAGGTCTAAGGTTGATTTTGAATTTTCACGTAATGTGAATGAGAGCTGGAATTTAACTCTTGCAATAAATAGAATATCTTCAGATAAGCAAATTGGAGCAATAAGAAATAAAGGTGATAAAAACATAAAATCATCATCTGTTAGATTAAATGTTTTTCATAATTCAAAAAATAAAAAGATCTCGCACTATACTGATTTCATGACCTTAAATCATAATATCTTAGGAACTGGAGGGGTTGATGTAGTTGCTGACTCCCTTCCGCTTAAGTTTTTTCTCTATAAAGATTTTGATGTAAGGCTTACAGATGTAAATAATCTTTTTAAAAATTTAAATCTTGAGTCTTACACAGATTATAAATTAGGTAGTCATTTAAAACTATATAATCATACTAAATTCAAAAATGAAAAATTTAGTTATGAGGATATGGATATCTCTCAAAATTTAAATTTTTATGATCAATTTACTAATAACATAAGTACTCAGGATTCATTTAAGGTAAAAAGTATAACCAATAGAGTAGGTATTAAGGGCAATTCTAAAATATTGAATTATAATATTTATGGAAATATTGGTAGCTATATGTTCAATACAAATTTAGTTGAAAACAATATTTCTGAACTTTATGTAGGTGCATTAATTAAATACATTAATTCAAAATTTGATCTATTTGCAAATTTTGAGATTAAAAAAACAAGCGACTATAGATTCAAGATTGATTTTAAATCTAAAATATTTGAGGTCTCCTATTTAAGTGGGCTATATGAACCTTCAATTTTTGAAGAAAATTATAAAGGAAATCATTATTCTTGGAATAATAATTTTAATTCAACTTTCTTAAATGTAATTAATGCCAGAATTAATCTTGAAAATAATTTTTTAACATTTTCACCATCTATAAATCTCCACACAATAAAAGACCATGTATACTATGTGGAAACAAATCACTTACAACATAATGAACTGATAAGTTTTAATCAATTTATTTTAGACCTTAAACTTAAGTTTTTTAATAGTATTATTAAGATTGATAATAAATACACATACAGTGTCTCTTCAAAATCAGGAGAAGGAATATTAAATTTTCCTAAACATAAATTTTATTCAAAACTTTATTACAATGGTAAGTGGTTTAAAAATACAATACCTGTTCAATTGGGAGCAATCACTTCTTATAGGTCAGAATATTATGGAGATTCTTATAATCCAATAACTCAAAATTTTTATGTTCAAAATGAATTTCAACTTGAGAGTTATTTGAGGTTTGATCTATTCTTTACAATGCAAGTGAATAATCTTAGAATTTTTCTTAAAATGAATCATTTTAATCAATTTGATAGGTACGATGGTTATTTTGTAACTCCATATTACCCCGCTCAAAAAAAAGTACTAGATTTGGGAGTTAGGTGGTACTTTTTTAACTGATG
>NZYP01000025.1 GCA_002702205.1 Flammeovirgaceae bacterium
GACTTCTCAGGAGAACTAATTGTCCCCATAGAAAAGACAATTTCAAATAATCAGTTAAATTTGATGGTAAATAGTTTCAATGGTGGGTATATTGGTTACATCACTGAAGATAAGTGGTACGACAAAGAAGATATAAACCAGTACGAGACTTATACCATGAACTGGCACGGGCCATACAACGGTATGTTTTTTACAAGATTGATAAATAAAATTATTGAGATAAATGAAATTTTTTAAAGTTATAGCTCTAAGTCTAATAGTCACCTCCACCTCATATGGAAAAAATAANGACAACTTTTCTCAGTATGATTCCCTTAGAATAAAGATATCTCAGATGCTGATTTTTGGTATCCAGGACGCACAGAAAGTTCTTGAGGAAGACTCCATGCTCGAGGCCTATGCAGACATGCACTTGGGAGGCGTNATACTTTTTGAAAAAAATATTGCTAAGAAAAGATCGAAGAACCAACTAAAAGTCTTGGTTGATGAGATTCAGAGAATTTCTAAAATTCCATCTTTCATAGCCATCGACGAGGAGGGTGGAAATGTGAGTAGGCTAAAACCAAAGTACGGATTCCACGAGACAAAGACAGCGAAGCACCTAGGTAACAGAAATAATTTAGACTCGACATACTACTTTGCAAAACTGACTAGTGACCTTCTAAAGGAACTCGGTATCAACGTCAACTTNGCACCTACTGTAGACTTAGAGATAAATGAAGATAACTTTATAAGCAGTGCTGGAAGAAGCTTCGGCAGAGATAGCGACAGGGTGTCTTTCCACTCTAGAAGTTTCATCAGAGCGCACGATGAAAATGATATTATTACAGTTCTTAAACATTTNCCTGGNCACGGGAGCTCATCGACAGACACGCATAAAGAATTTACCGATATTTCTGANACTTGGCTGGTTGAGGAACTATACCCATACCATAAACTTATCATCGAAGAGAAGGTATCCGGGATAATGACTAGTCACGTAGTAAATAAGAAAATTGACGATAAAATGTTACCAGCTACCCTATCCGATAAAATGATCCAGAAGCTCTTGAGAGAATTTTTAGATTACGAGGGGGTGGTATTCTCTGATGACATGCAGATGGGAGCAATCACAAAATATTACGGACTAGAAGAGGCCGTTACTCTCTCTATAAACGCGGGTGTGGACGTGTTACTATTCTCTAATAACCAACTCTACAAAGACCNNGTNAGGCCAGAGAAGGTNATATCAATTATTGAGGAGGGAGTTAGAGACGGAGATATATCCCTGCTTAGGATAAACGAATCTTTCAGAAGAATTCAAGACCTTAAAAAGAAGAAAGGAATAATTAAATAGGTTTATAAACCCTTAGAGCTTCTGCCATTACCTCTTCCCTTTCNAGTGACATCACCTTTAATTTTTTATCGAGATACATCTGCATCTGATCTGTNTAGTGTGGGCTCTCTGGGTCTGAAGAGTTTCCGTACGGTATGACGGTCTCTAACTCAGGTCCGTCTTTAGTGTACCGTATCAACATTATGTAAGATTCTCCTGAAACAGCNCTCAGACGCCCTTCATCGGTAGGGACAGAGTACGTGGGAGCGATCATATCTATCAACCCTGACACTGGTAAATTCTTTCCACCGCGGATATGTCTCTGTATATCACCCAGGCTAATGTCTAATCTACCAAAGTTTTTACTCAGATGATCTTGCGTCCTCTCAAGTGCCTGCTCATGGTATTCGTGAGTGATAGTGTCTTCAATCTTTACCTTATTCTCTGATAACAAGGACAGCATAAAATTATAGTACAAGTTCCATTGAGCAGCTCCTATATTCTCTGCTCCTCCTCTCCTGTCCCAACCCTGTATAAGGTCAAGAAGCTCTGNATATTCTTGAAATTTTTCTTTTTTCAGGTCGAAAACCGTTTTAATATTTCCTATTAGGATTAGAGAGTCAGGATACTTCTGGTCGTACTTGATTTCTTTAAAATCATCGTAACTGAGTTTATCATATTGTCTAATAAGCTCCATAAATCTNAGACTCCTNTTATTCTCACCCTCCTTAAAACTAAACGTGGAGTTGTAATCAGCTTNGTTTAGATTATCGGCTTCAGCTGTAGAATTAAAAGGTGAATTATTGGTATTGAAGATGTAGCCACTTTCTGGATTAATCATTTTAGGTAAGTCCTCGTAAGGATGATACTCATCTAATATCAATGATGACTTATCTCCTAGAACCAGACCCCTCCAGTCCACAAGAGAATCTCTGACCGATAACCTGGCATTACTCATATAAAAAATATTATCTTCCCTGTCAGCGTATACGATATTAAATCTAGGGATACCAAGAAGTTTGAGAGCCGACTCAAACTCCTGAAAATTTTTTGCCTTATTCATTCTCAGCCACTGCTCAATTGCACTTATATTATTAAGAGACTGAGAGAAGAAGGCGAAGTAGCCCTTATCGTTTTTAATTACAGGACCAAAATCAGACCATAGGACCTCTCTTCTAATACTTAGTTTTATACCAAGGAAAGCTTTCACTTTAAGCCTTACCTTTTCAACCTCAAATTTCTTCCATTTACCATCTAACCTGTATTCCCTCTTATCATTTGGGTTGACTACCAATTGAAATATATCGTTCATGTCAGGGTAGTTGTAGGTGTGGGTCCAACCTAAATTCTCGTTAGTTCCTATGACTGGTAATGGAAGACCTGGGAATAACCCACCGAGCATATTCCATCCCTCTTCACTGTTGACATGAGCCTCGTACCAGGAGAAAGGACCCTCGAGTGGTTGGTGCGTGTTGACGTTAAGGTAAGTCTTTCCNTCTCTTGTCTTCGAGCTCTTGAAAGCGAAGCCATTGGATCCAATTGTTGTGCCAATATCATCTACCCCAGACATCTCATCAAGAGGCTCTACATTATTATTAAATAACTGACCTATCACATCCCCAGTATCTGAGAATAGGTGTAACATAAGGTTTAGTCCTGTCAGGTAGTCGTAGATGGAGAGAGGAAAAGAATTTTTTATGAGTACCTTCTCTGGGTATTTTCTTGCGTAGGCATTCAATCCTTCTAAGTAACCATATATGACATTAAGTCCTCCCGGAGAAAGGTTTTTTAGTTCCCTCTCTGCCACCTTACGCGACCTCAGCAGATGGACAGCGTAATCTAATACTGCACCGCCTGACCCCTCAAGCTTGCCAAGTAATCCCTTAGCAGGTAAAAATGTTTTCTGTATGGTTTTAAAGTCATCTTCGGCATGAGCCCAAGCTAACCCATAAGCAGCCTCTTTGTCTGTAACGGCATAGATATGTGGTACTCCCCACTTATCTCTTGCTATAGTTATGTTGTCAGTATTTACCTGGGCGGAAATATCTGATAATAAAAAAAAGAGGAAAGATAAAAGTTTATATCTCAACATTGACGTGTCTCTCGGCATGGTAAGATGATCTGACTAAGGGACCTGACTCGACATACTTCAGACCCCTGCTAAGACCTTCCTCCTTGTACATCTCAAAAACCTCTGGCCTTATGAAGTCATCTACCTCTATGTGCATCTTAGTCGGTTGGAGGTATTGCCCAATNGTCAGGATGTGCAGTCCGTGCTTAACCATGTCGTCGATAGTCTTTAGTACCTCATCTTTCTTCTCACCGAGACCAACCATTATNCCAGACTTCGTTCTCATCCCGTGTTCTTTTGTAAGTTTAATCTGTTCAAGACTCCTCTCGTATCTAGCCTGAGGACGTACTCTCTTGTAAAGCCTCTCTACTGTCTCAATGTTATGAGAGACAACTTCCTGCCCGGCGTCTATCATCCTGTAGAGGGCATCCCAGTTACCTCTGACGTCAGGTATCAGGGTCTCTATAGTAGTCTCTGGAGAGAGCTGCTTTGTCTGGTAGACAGTCTGGTACCAAATCTCTGATCCCCTGTCCTTTAACTCGTCTCTGTTAACTGAAGTTATCACGGCATGTTTAACACCCATTTTCTTTATTGCTTTTGCAACTCTCGTCGGCTCCTGCTCGTCGTACTCTGGCGGGCGACCTGTTGCTACGGCACAGAACGTACAGCTACGTGTACAAACATTTCCTAGAATCATAAATGTAGCAGTACCAGCTCCCCAGCACTCACCCATATTAGGGCAGTTNCCACTCTCACAGATTGTGTGAAGCTTATACTTGTCGACCGTCTTCCTAACCTTTTTGTACTCCTCACCCACGGGTAGTTTAACCCTTAGCCATTTGGGTTTTTTAAATCGTGGTGCCTTTATCTTTGTCTCTGACATTTGTCGNAATTTAAATCAAAGTTAATACTTTCTTCCATAGAATAATGTTATAAATGCAGTNGGGTANAAACTGTATTTTCGNGCAGTAGGCATTATGTNAACACCACCTGGGTAGAAATCACCTAAAAAACCCACTTCTAGAGCAGTCACTGATTTACTTGGTGAGAACTCAAAGTTAACAGCCGCCTTAATATTAAGACCTGGTTTAATTTTCAACTCGTCAAGCCCCTCAAAAAAACTGGCAGAACCAATGACGTTATTAAATGTCTGGGTGTTGGGGTTAAAGTTTTCGATCTCCATCCTATTGTTCCTGCTGTACTTTAGGTAGTAAGGAATCTGTAAACCAATAGAAGGTCCTGCGGCAAGTTGTGCATTTATCCTTATCCCCTGCTCGTCCTTCTTTGAAAATAAAATCATCTCCCTTCCGTACTGACCCCTTAGAGAGAAAAAATAATTTTTCTTACCCCATATGAATGTCCTACCATACCCTATTGCTGAAGAGTATTTATTTTCTTTGGGATGCTTAATATTAACAAGCTCAAAGCCCAATGTCTTGTACATGTTATCCGATATCTTGTCTGAGAATTTTAAGACTCCACCTCCGAAGAGTCCTCCCCAAGAGTTTTTATTTATTCCCCAGTACACCTCTCTCTCCGTGTCAAAGTATTCAAAATTCTGTGCAGTAACAGAAATACTAAGTGTTGAAGCCAGTATAAGTAATAAAATTTGGAACATTTTTTTTTTCATAANTACTACTATAACGTAAATTTTNCTTTTTGATTGAAAAAAACAAAAAAAATAATTTATGTTTAATTACGTAAAANTAAGANAATGAATCATATAATAGAAAACGCATANATCGGAGGCNTAAGGACATCCTCCACACANNTNAAATCTGGTGAGAANATNATNACAGATGCNCCAACNGANAATAACGGGAAAGGAGAAGCTTTCGCTCCTACTGATTTAGTGTCCTCTGCGCTATGTAGTTGCATGACGACTGTCATGGGAATATGTGCAGAAAAAGGTGGGTTTACTATGCCTAACTCTTCTGCAAAAATCACAAAGATTATGNGCCAGGAACCTAGAAAAATTAAAGAGATACATGTCCAGCTAGACTTTGAAGAAAATAATTTATCTGAGGTTCAGAAAAAGAAACTTAAGGAAGTTGGTGAAAATTGTCCGGTTGCAAAAAGCCTACACCCCGATATAAATCAGGTCATAACTTTTAACTTCTAGATTTATTATTCAACAATAATTCTGAAAGAGGCAGAACCCTTGTCCGTCTTCAGCCTTAATATGTGGGATCCACTTGAGAGATTATCTGAATTTATGATTAGTTGTTGTTTACTAATTTCACGAATACTTGGAGCATAAACTCTTCCTAGAGGATCAACCATATCGATCTCCTCTAACTCAAATATTTCACTAAACTCTATTATAAAATAATCTTTAGCAGGATTTGGATAAACACGAGAAATAATTCTAGAAGGGTTCTCCCCCAGCGGCACATCATTCCTCAGGATTGTTATCGTCACACTCTGCACGATATCTAACGCATTCGTCACGTTTTCAACACCTATAACTATCGTCTCTTCCTCCTCATACTCGGCATCATCAAGAATGGTTAAGCTAGCTGTTGCCTCAACTATACCAGTATCCATGACAACAGACGTAGATGATAACGTATAATCACTATCAGATGCAGTACCCGATAACATAAGATCAAAAGTCACGTTCTCATCACCAGCGTCTATACCTTCTAACTTAATAGATATTGGAATCATCGACTCATCCTCCTCGGCACTTATTGTATCTACTACAGAAAAAGTTATCTCTGGTAGATCGTAAACTGAAGTTATAGTGATAGTAATGGTCGATGTGCTAGTGGATGTCCCGTCACTGACTGTGTACTCAAGACTGTCCTTACCGTTATAATTAGGGTTTGGAGTGTATAAAACTGTGTCAACGTATTGAGTAACCGTTCCGTTTGATGCAGCACCAACAGTGAATGTGAGGGTATCGCCGTCTGCATCACTTACTGGTAGTATTATAAAACCAATGGAATCTTCTGAAAGATTTAATGTTATATCTGCAGATGTTGGCTCATCATTTACAGGTGTAACAGTAATTGAAACCGTCGCCTTATTACTTACTCCACCATTACTGTCTGTTGCAACATATGTAAATGAGTCGGTCCCGAAGAAATTTTCATCAGGAGTATAAAATACTTTTCCTCCAGTATCACCGAAAATAACATAATTTGCAGTGTCCTCAAGAATAGCTTGAGCTGTCTCATTAAAAGCTGCTTTGAAAGTTTCAAACATAACTTCAGGAACAAATAAATGTCCACCCGCTAAACCAGATGCAAGACCTGGTCCTACAGTACTTAGTAGAGAGGGCCTTAACTCNCCATCTGTACCTCTTGAGTAAGTAGAAACCCAAGGATCATCGGCCGTTGTTGAATATATATCTCTCCAACTTGCAGATGGATGCCCATTTACCAAGTGATTAACTACTGCGTTCGCTTGCCCTTCAATTGTAGTTCTAGGATTACCTGTGTAATGTGATCCACCTTGGTGTTGACCAGCATTTCTTGACTCATAGGCTCTTACCCTTGAATCGCCTAGAGTTGTTGTATCTACCTCTCCGTATAAGGGATAATCTACAATTGAAAAAGTAAGAGTACTATTTTCAGCATCAGTTGCTGAAAGTTTTATTTCATAATTAGAGGTGTCCTCAGAAACAGTTACTACTAAATCATAAGTTACTGGTTCATTATTTTGATTTGATCCTTTATAAATTGAATCTTTAAATATCTCAGATCCAACATTTAGAGCACTATCTGTAACTACAAGTTCAAATTTTATAAGTCCGTCAGCAAAATTACTCAGATCTGTTATCGGTAATGTCTGTGATATATCATTTACATTTCCTCTAATAATTCTTGATGCTCTAACAGTTTCTTGATGTGAGTTGAAAGTATTATCGATGGCGTCTTCCATGGAAATTATCGAACCACCAACAACAATTGAATCTCCAGTAATTGTTAGCTCATACACTCCATTGACTTCAACTGTATTAATAGTTATCTCAAGGCTATCAATATTACTTGTTCCTAAATTTTGCAGATTAGATTGGAAATAATAGGAGTTAGGTAGGATTACGTCTTTGGTATAATCTGTAGTAGTAGTTGCCACAAGTTGATCTAGGCTGTCTTTAAGTTGTACGGTAAGTTTAATTATACCGTCAGGTATTCCGCTTACATCTAAATTCGTAACGTAGACAGAATCTGATCCCATTACCTTCTCTCCTGTCTTAACAACACCACCCATCAGGCTATAAATTGTATAATTGTATTTTAGGTCTGCACAAGGAGCACATGTTATGAAGGCACTGATCGAGTCAACATTTGAGGCATTTACAAGTTTGCCTGTTATCTCAGCATAAAGTGGTGAGGTGAGGACTAAATCAGATTTTATGATATCAAATCTAACGTACTCAACAAAATTGTATCTTCTCTGGTTACCGGCCTTGTCCCAGACTACGATCTCACTTAATCCCCACTGACCAGGGGCTGACCCTTTTGGTAACCTAGCATTTAATGTTAGCCTCTTCCACTCGTAAGCAGCTGAATCAGGTTTTAAAGTTATTCTTCCGTTACCACCGTCTGGATAAAACCTGAACTCGTGGTCGATACCCTGGGGATCTCTTAAAAAATACCAAATTTGTGTTACAGATGCCTCTTTCCCGTAGAAATTACTAGTGTCCTTAACAAGAATATTTACTTCAACCTTTGTCTCTCCGTCTGGAGCTACAGGATTTACTGGCTCAGCATCAATAGTAATCTTTCCAACCCTAATATCAATTACAGGAGCTAGTGTATCTGGATAACTTGTCTCTATTAGTATGCTATCTCTAAGATCTTTATATAAACCCTCAGAAGGTTTGTCGTTAAAGCTTGCGGTGTCAACACTCATNTAAGCAGCACCAACATTTCTAGCAATATCTTCTCCATTTATATAAGTGACACTGTAGTAGTCAGAAGGAAAATAATCAGGTATNGGCCAATATAACCTGTATTTTTTATTGGAATTATAATCATTTTCACTGTCATTTGGTGGATTAATTTGGGCATCCTTAGAATAGACACCAGTATTTCTAAATTGTAATCTAGCTAGAGACCTTCCCATAGGGCTCTTGTCGTACCACTCTGTTGATAACCTTAGCGCTTTATATAATATAGAGTCACCTGATGGGTTATCCTTGTAGAGGTCTCTTCCATTAACATTAAAGTAGTCTGTTATAGTGTCAAGTTTATAAGAAATGTATTTAGGTGGATCAATATCTTCTAGAGGGTTATTTACAAAAGCTTTAACTCCAACCGTATTGAGGTTCTCATACCTGGCATTTCCTACATTATCCCATACATTTATCTGAATTGGTTTCCAGTATCCAGCCTTAGCGTGTTTGTTAATAGTGAACTCCCCTGTTAGAACTGAATCAAGTGATCCGTTTTTAGGATTTAGCCAGACATCGTAAAATGTTCCGATAGAAGAAGTAAATCTTGCCTGAGCCTGTGCNGCTCCNTCTAATTGGACTGAGTCNGACTTCAANNTAATGGTAAACTTTACAGTTTTATCTTCTTCNGGTNCTCCNANNACCTCAACTTTTGTTCCAATAATTTTCCCNGGATAGAAATAGTCTGGAAATANNTTATAGACANTGAAATGTNAGNTCATCACGAATTTTTGCAANGTAACGGGTTCCGCTCATTACCCGGTCCCTAACAAACTCGTATTTCTGCATGGACCTNGACCTTAGCCCNTCGATATTATCAACATACCAGGCNATTGATTCGGCAAAGTCTTCGTTAGGGTTTTTCTGATGTCCGTAAGCAGAGACAAATTCAGCAGTTTTCCATGTACTCCATCCAGTTGAAGATAGAGGATCTTCATACCATCCACCTAGCTCAGCCCATTCGTCTTTTGTCTGCTGGTCAAGGTAACACTGCCAAATGTAGTGAGCCTTCTCGTGCAGTATCAATCTTCTAAGGTAAGTCAGTGAGACGTCTTTAAAACCCTTCTCAAGCCATTCCATAACTCCATTTGTCCAAGCTATTGCGGGTACTGCGCAACCTAGGGTCGGGTGACACTGTCCATTTACTCTCCTTACCAAGTACTTGAAACACTCTTGTCTGTGGAACCCTTCTGGAAGCTCCTCAAACATCGACAGTATCTCTATTTTTTCCTCAGGAAAAAACTCTTGGAAGTGGTCGGCTGGCTCTCCCATCAATGCTGCAGTCTCCGCATCAGCAACCATCCACCTAACTCCGAACCTGTTCTGGGCAATTTTATCTAAAATATCTCCTTTTGTTCCAAAATCAGAGAAGTAATTAAGCATGGCCTTGTAGAGTCTTTGGGAATAAAATTTACCTCTCAGCCCATCTAATTTTACAATCATAGGAGCAGCATGAACTAAAGTAGATGCAGATATGGTAACATGTTTAACTCCTTCTACAGTTTTAACTGATATATCCTTATCGATTTCATCAGCTGTTAAAAACCAAATAGAATTTAAATTTTCACCTGTAGAAAAATCAACATTATCTAAAGCATATCCATTGTAACTTATAGCATATCTCAATCTCTCAATATTAGAATATAGCCTGTATGAATCCTCATCGTTCCACTCTTTTTTATCATTTGATAGTACAATACCGTATTCCTCCCTCAACTTAATAGAAGAGTAGTCTATGGGTACACTTAACGTATCATCGATAACAACTAAATCAAATGGTTCATTTATATACGTCTGTGTTGCGTGACCTACATAACTGCTATCGTCCTGCCACTCGTACACAAAAGTATTTTCTGAGTACTTAGTGACATCAATACTGAGTGAGGATACCGTTGGAATTGAAATTACTTTTGATGTAGGATAAGCATAACCCGGTGCGTCAATAGCAATTACCCAATCATCTGCAGAATTTAAGTCGTTGAAAACAACTTGAGCTTTTTTATTCGTTGGGTTTAGAGCCTTTTTTACAAGTAATACAAAAGGACCTCTTGTAAGTTTAACTTTTGCAGAGTCTCC
>NZYP01000026.1 GCA_002702205.1 Flammeovirgaceae bacterium
CCTGGCTCTCTTCCAAATGAATTAAGAATTGAAATTCTCAGATCCCTTTCAACTGAATTTTTATTTTTTATGGCAAAGTTAATTGCATCTGACAATTTTTTATTGTCCAATCCAAGTGATTCAGGTAATTGTTCTGACCAAACCTTCCCAGGAAAGTACTTTTCCTGACACAACGCATTGAAACTTATAAAAAGAAGAAATAGGAGTCTCATAATTTGTACTTTAATTTAAATGATATCTAAAAATAATTATATTGGTAAAATAAACATATACGATAGTTTGAAAATAATTAAATACATATACATTATTCTATTTCTATTATTCTCTTGCGGAAGAGGTGATGATTATGATAACCTTGAAAATAAAATAACTAATTTATTAAAATCACATAAGGGTACATTTGCTGTTGCACTTAAAAATTTAGATGATGGGAATACAATTTTAATTAATGAAAATGAAATATTTCATGCTGCAAGTACTATGAAAACACCTGTCATGATCGAACTCTTTAAAAAAAAANATAATGGTGANGTTTCTTTTGANGANTCNTTACAAATAAAAAATGAATTTAAGAGCATNGTNGANGGAAGTAAATTTGAATTNTCATCTTTNGANGATAGCGATGAAANNATNTATAAAAANTTAGGNNAATANATTTCNATTCGNGAANTANTCTNTGNNATGATAACTAAGAGCAGCAACTTTNGTACNAANTTNTTAATTGACTATATNNATGTNAAANATGTTAATAAGACAATGAGNGATATNGGTGCAGAAAATATNAATGTNTTNAGNGGAGTAGGNGATCTTAAAGCATTTGATAAAGGTCTAAATAANACNACNTCAGCAAAGGATTTATTAGTNATNTANGAGAAACTTGCAATGGGATCATTTATTAATCCTTCAATATCTAATGAAAT
Source organism: Flammeovirgaceae bacterium (assembly GCA_002702205.1). Lineage (GTDB taxonomy): Bacteria > Bacteroidota > Bacteroidia > Cytophagales > MED-G16 > MED-G16. Next base: position 921 of record NZYP01000026.1, read on the forward strand.
GGTTGAGATTTTAAAGAATCAAGTTTATAAAGATATTATACCNAANTATTTACCANANAANATTGANGTTGCNCANAAAACNGGNTGGATAANTGGNGTAAGNCATGACAGCGGNATTGTTTTTTTAGAAAATGGAAAAAAATATGTTCTAATTTTATTATCTAAAAACCTTGATGATGATATTGAGGGTGCTGAATTTTTAGCAAAAATATCATTAGAAATTTTTAATCATCTGTCATGAACTTTCTACTTGGATTAGATAATATCAAAAAATCTATTTTTTTAACTACTGCCATAACGATAATATTTTCATCAGTAAATACGGGAATTATAAATATTGGCCCTTTATCATTCATTTTAGTTTTAGCTATACTCTTTGGGATNTACTACCTATCCTATATCNNNTTTAATTTCATATCATATTCTGCANTTCAAATNAGTTCTATCTCTATCCTATTGTACATGAANAATACAATATATTCATCTATTCCANTNTATATATANCTATTTTTTATATTTTTTNTNTTCGTTTTAACCTTAACTACANTACAGAAAAANTTTAAAAGAGCATTCCTTTCATTACTANNNNTNGGNGTCTTTTCATTTTATTTCTTTAGTNCTGAGCAAATAGATNTAAGCCATNANATNNATTCTTTTAATNATGAGGAAGGAAACTTAGGTTTCANCTTCTATTCTTATTCTGTNGGAGANGATAGNCACAGAGAGGAATATAAAGAACCAGATATTATTTCNTACACNATTGATGCTTCAGAAGTNATGGAAGAAGACTTTAATCAGTCAAAACTNAAATGGAGAAAAAATTACTGGGGCTTTGGTAAAGATGAAATACCANTAAANGGNAGGTTATGGGTTCCTGAAAAANAAGGAAAATANCCAATANTTTCTATAATNCATGGAAATCATTCNATGCAAGAATATTCAGANGATGGTTACAACTANCTNGGAGAATATCTNTCNTCANANGGATATNTATTTAACTCNGTTGATCAAAACTTTNTAAANGGTTCNTGGGAAGGTGATTTCAGGGGTAAAGAGATGACTACCAGATCCTGGCATTTCCTAGAAAATTTATCTTATCTAAAAAAATTGAATAATGATTCACTCTCTATACTNTACAATAAAATTGACTTTAATAAAATTATTATTATGGGACACTCTAGGGGTGGAGAAGCAGTAAACTTAGCAAGTAGATTCAATGAACTATCTACCTTCCCTGATAATGGAAATGTAAAATTTGATTATAATTTTAATATAATAGGTATTGTAACAATAGCACCAACAGATTACAGATACGATAGAAACTATAAACTAGAAAACATTAATTATTTGAGCATTCAAGGAAGCATGGACTCTGACGAAGAAAGTTTTTTTGGGATTAGGCAGTCAAATAGAATATCTAATTCTAATGATTCGCTAATAAATGTCAATGTTCTAATTGAGGGAGCAAATCATTCGCAATTTAATACCTCTTGGGGAAGTGATGACTCAGGTTTTCCAAGTAAATTCTTAATTAATAATAAGGATATTATTCCTGATTGGCTTCAAAGAAAAATATTAAAATTTTATGTTTTTAATTTCATTGAATATATAACCGGAAATAATATTAATGCAGATAAAAATATAAAAGAATCTAACGAGTATAGAGTCTCTGATAGAAAGAATCTTAAAGTATTATCTCAGTATCGATTAGGTGGAAGAAATATTATAAATGATTTTGAGGGTGATGATTTAGCACTAAGTGAAAAATCAAAAATTGAATTAAAAAATATTGAACTCTCAAAACTCGAAAATTTAAAATTTAGAGGTGGTAGAATCCAAGAAAATAGTGTTCTTAAAATAAAAAGTAATACTGATTCAGAGATAATTATAAAATCAAAAGAAAGATCTATAGAAAATGATATCTACATAGATATATATAACGAGTTAGACTCTGCAATGATTGAAATATCTTATTTAAACCATAATCATAAAAAAGTTGATTCAACTCAGATCCTTTTGATCAATAATAAAATTGACATGAAAAATTACAAGTTTAATTTTTTGACTTTAGAAAGGTTTAAAAAAATAAATGATATCACACTATCAACATATAAAATAGATGCTATACAACAAGATTTTAATACTATTTCTCTAGTCTTTAAAAAACCAGGGACATATTATATTGATAATATATCTTTCTAGAGAGATGATAATGGCAGCTTTAATGTTTTAATTTTTTTATAATCCAAACCAGATTCTGTATAAGCTATAATTAATTTATCCTTAAACTTTTCAATTTGAGGAAACCCTGTGGATCGGTCAAGAGATATATTACTAATTTTTTTAATCTGACCTTGATTTCCATTTATATTTATTTTTCTTAAATGAAGTGAACCTTGTCCATCAAATGAAGATAGCCAACTAACTACTACTTCATCACTACTTATAAACTCAACATCTACCCTGCCTGTTGGAAAATTATTNATATCATCTATTAGTATTTTTTCACTGAAAGNTTCTCCATTATCTCTAGAAAATTTCATATTAACTTTTGGGATACCATTAGATGCAGAAAACCAAGAGACAACAACTCTATCACCACTCGAGGCAATATTTGGACCATTTACGGGGCATCCATTAATTATCCAATTATCATCATTAATTGATACAGGTTTACTCCAGGAATTTTCTATAAATCTTGATATTGATATATCTCTCTTTTCTTCTTCCGACCTGTCTCTGTAAACAACAATAGGGATGTTGTTTGATACTGTTACTGATGTCTGACAACAGTCACAAACCATTTGATCTACGAGATGACTTTCATACACATCTCCATCAGAAGATATAAAAGCAGACCTTAAGCTCATTGGTCCTGAGGCATGGTCTGAATCTAAATGCTTTTTATCATAATTTGTGTTTCTTCCATCAAGCCAAGTCGTTATAAATCCGTCATGGTAAGGATAAGAAGATAAGAATCCGTGCTCAGTTTTAGTTTCATCGTCATGAAGCTTTTCTTTATCACTCCATTTTCCATCTTTGAAGAAATGATAATTAACATCATAAGAAAAAGTTAATTCAGAGCTTTTTTGCAGATGATGAGAAAACATTACATTTGATTTGTTGTTAAATGAGATAGATGGAAAATCTGCCCAATTTACGAACCAATCTGTTCCATTTGCTATTAACTCCTTATTATCCCAACTATCATTCAAGAATTCTGACATGTAGAGATAATTAGAGTCAGATTTATTCTCTGTCCAAGAAATAAATAAATTATCTCCAGAGGAGTATAGATAAGGTTCGCTAGACATAAGAGTAAATTCATCACCAGAAACATTTTTAATATTATTCTGATCTGAGCAAGAAAAAATTATTATAAAAAATAAAAAGAATCTAGTTTTCAACAAATAAAGCAATTAATACTGTTAGTGCTAAGAAGATTCCTGCAGGTAAAGATTTATATAAAGGATCATTTACTTTAATATGCATTAATATTGCTGAAAACATAAAAAATGCAATTCCTAATGCTGAAAATCTTATAACTTCTGGAATCCATATACCAGCAATCAGACCTATAGAAAAAGCAACCTTTAAAGTACCAACAGTATATAGCATCCAGTCAGGTAGACCATAAGTGTCAAATTCTTCTCTCATATTCAATGAACTTCCACCTCTCCACAAAGAAGGCTGCCTAAAATTAATCAACCATACCTTTAGAACTGATAGCGAAACAACTAATTGAGCAATTAAAATAAGACTTTCACCTTGAATAATATTCATAACTAATACTTCTAATGGATCCATTTTCTAAATTATTAAATCTAATTATATTTTTTGATTATAAAATTTATAAAAAAAATATTAAATTAAAAATGAAATTAATGTGAACAACTTAAAATTAACTCAATGAGATATCTCTTTATAATTACTTTAACACTTTTTCTTGGATTTGAATCTGAGTCACAAAGAAAAAGGAATTCAAATACTAACACACCTGCTAAAAAAGGAAATCTATCAATTTCTGCCCTAAAACTTAGAAATGTAGGCCCAGCTTTCCTATCTGGTAGAATTGCCGATATAGCTATCCATCCAGAAAATGATAACGTCTGGTATGTAGCTACAGGTTCAAGTGGAGTTTGGAAGACTGAGAATTCAGGCACAACATATCAACCAATATTTGATAATGAATCAACATACTCAACAGGATGCGTTACTATTGACCCAAATGACCCTTCTATCATATGGCTAGGAACAGGTGAAAATGTTGGAGGTAGACACGTAGCCTATGGTGATGGTGTATTCAAGAGCGAAGATGGAGGTAAATCTTGGAAAAACATGGGTCTTAGAAAATCTGAACATATATCAAAGATAATTGTTCACCCTAATAATTCTGATGTTATATGGGTTGCTTCTCAAGGTCCTTTATGGAGCCCTGGAGGAGAGAGAGGTCTTTATAAAAGTACTGACGGAGGTAGTAACTGGAAAAAAGTTTTAGGTGGAGGAGAATGGACTGGAGTCACTGATATATTAATCGATCCAAGAAATCCTGACAGACTTTATGCTGCTACCTGGCAAAGACATAGAACGGTTGCTGCTCTGATGGGAGGAGGACCTGAGTCAGGTTTACATAGATCTGAAGACGGTGGAGAAACTTGGACTGCACTAAAATCTGGATTACCAGGATCAAATAAGGGTAAAATTGGGATTGCTATATCCCCTCAAAAACCTGATGTGGTATATGCTGCAATTGAATTAGAAAGAACCAAAGGAGGAGTATTCAAGTCTATAGATAGAGGTTCATCATGGAAGAAAATGTCCGATGCTGTTTCAAGTGCAACTGGTCCTCATTATTACCAAGAACTTTATGCAAGTCCTCATAAATTTGATAGGTTATACCTTATGAATGTCAGAATACTAACATCTGAAGATGGTGGCAAGACATTTGTCCAGTTAAAAGAAAGAGATAAACATTCTGATAATCACTCCATAGCTTTTAGAGAAGATGATCCAAATTATTTATTGGTAGGAACTGATGCAGGTATTTACGAGTCTTTTGATCTTGCTGAAACGTGGAAGTACCATAAAAATCTACCTATTACACAGTTCTATAAGGTTGCTGTAAATAATGCATTTCCATTTTATCACATTTTTGGAGGTACGCAAGATAACGGATCTGCTGGTGGACCATCAAGAACAGACGAGAGACAAGGTATTAGAAATTCCCACTGGTATAAAATATTAGGAGCAGACGGACACCAAACTGCTACCGATCCAATTTATAACGATATAGTATACGGTGAATTTCAGCAGGGGGTCTTACACAGAGTAGATCTCAAAACAGGAGAATCGGTTCTGATTCAACCCCAACCAAGAGAAGGTGAAAATTATGAAAGGTGGAATTGGGACTCCCCTATTCTGGTTAGTCCACATAAGCCTGAAAGATTATTTTTTGCATCTCAAAGAGTATGGAAATCTGAGGATAGAGGTGATAGTTGGGAACCAATTTCAGGAGATCTAACAAGGAATGAAGAAAGATTAAATCTACCTATTATGGGGAGAAGACAAGGCTGGGATAATTCGTGGGATGTTAAAGCTATGTCAAATTATAATACTATAACTTCAGTTTCAGAATCTCCTGTTAGAGAAGGTGTTATATATGCTGGCACTGACGACGGCATAATTCAGGTAACAACTAACGGAGGAGAATCATGGAAAAAAATTCCTGTAACAAAACTTGGGTTACCTCAGAGAACATTTGTAAACGATATAAAAGCTGATAATTTTGATGCTAATACGGTTTATGTTTCATTAGATAACCACAAAGAAGGGGACTTTAATCCTTACTTATTTAAGAGTACTGATCTTGGTGAGACTTGGACTTCTATTTCAAGTAATCTTCCAAAGAGAAACCTTGTGTGGAGACTTGTACAGGATCACGTATCTAAGGATTTAATGTTCTGCGCTACTGAAACAGCAATATATTTAACTATCAATGCGGGTAAGGAATGGCATAAGGTACCTGGTGCACCTACTATTTCATTTAGAGATATAACTATTCAAAAAAGAGAAAATGATTTAGTAGCAGCGTCATTTGGAAGAGGCTTTTTTGTATTAGATGATTACTCAGCTCTTAGAGAGATGACAGATGATAAATTAGCAAAAGAAGGAGCTCTTTTCAATACTCGTGATGCTCTCTGGTACATTCCTAAAAGTACAATAGGTAATACAGGAGCAGACTATTATTTTGCTGAAAATCCAGACTTTGGAGCTGTATTTACTTATCACCTTTCAAAATCATATCCATCTCTTAAATCTGAGAGAAAGAAAAAAGAAAGTGAAATGATTAAAAAAGGTCAACAAATACCAGGAATTAACTGGGAGTTATTAGAGAAGGAAGATAGAGAAGAAAAAACCAATATTTATATTCAAATAAATAACTCAGAAGGTGAGGAAGTAAATAGAGTTAATGCTCCATCTGGAAAAGGTCTAAACAGAGTCGCTTGGAATCTTAGACACGGTTCTTCTTCAGTAGTTAATGCTTCTAGAATGCAAACTCGATCTTCAAGTTCTAGAAGATGGAGTAGATCTGGACATCTAGCATCTCCGGGTAATTATTTTGCATCTCTTGTAAAAGAAAGTAATGGTGAGATGACAATTTTAGATGGTCCAATTTCATTTAATGTTGTTGACCTAGAGAGAAGTACTTTAAGAGGAACTTCCTATAAAGACTATAGTAATCATGCTAAAAATGTTAATCAACTTAGTGACCGACAAACAATTTTTAGTAATAACTTAACTGAAACTATGAACTTAGTTAAAGCTATGAGAGTAGCCCTCTCAAGATCAAAACAATTAAATAATGAACTTGGAAAAGCTCTCTTTCAAATGGAGGAAGAACTAAACCAATTAAGAGTTGAAGTCTATGGAAACTCTGCAAAATCTGAGATAGGTGTTAAAAATAATCCTTCAGTCAGTACTTATGTTGGTAATGCTAACAGAGGTCTTTCTACGACTTATGGACCAACTGGTCAGCATAAGCAAAGTCTTAACATTGCAAACAGTATCTTAGATAAGCTAGAGCAGAAATTAAGTATCATATCTGGTAAAATTCCAAGTATGAGATTAGAACTTGAGAATATAAATGCTCCATTGATTATTGGAAGTAAAAAAACTAAGAAATAATTTTTAGGTTAGATGTATCAACCCAATTTCCTCTAGTAAAGTCGGGGAAATTTTGGGGTGATCCATCTCTTTCAATAGAACTTGCACTAAGGGGTGTTACAGCACTCCAAAAACATCCTTCGTACATATTCTGATCAAGAGGTGTTCCTTTTCTAAGACATTCAATTATTCTGAACCTCATGATAAAGTCCATTCCACCATGTCCTCCCATTTTTCTAGCTAGATCTCCAACTCTTCTATATAAAGGGTGATCATATTTTTCATACAACTTTTCTAAATCATCACCCTGTACCCAAGAATGATGATTTTTTGTAATGCCTTCAACACCTCCATCCATTGCAACTCTTGTAGGAAATCCAGCTAAAGTACCCTTAGTACCTTGAATTAAGTTATGTCTTGAATAAGGCCTAGGACTTGTCTCATCCCACTGTACCATAATTGTTCTTCCCATGGAGGTCTTAATGATAGATGTATTCATATCACCATTATTATATTCAAGGTTGTTCCACTTATGGTCAGATGAATAATTTTTTTCAGCATATAATTTCCTTCCCATGGCTGGAGTTGAGTAAGATACTAGTGACTTGAAATTATCTTCTCCCCTACCTAAATTCATGTACTGAGCTACAGGACCTAGGCCATGGGTTGGATATAAATTTCCTTTACTTTTAGCATAATGAGGAGTTCTCCAAGAACCTGTTCCTCTTTCCTGTTCCTCCATCTGAAATCTAAGTTCATGAATATAAGCGGCCTCTGCATGAAGAAAATCTCCAATTAATCCTTTCCTGCTCATATTTAAAAACATTAGCTCATCTCGTCCATAATTCACATTTTCCATCATCATACAATGCCTTCTCGTTTTCTCAGACGTATCAACAATATCCCATAAGTCCTTCATATTAGTGGCCATAGGAACCTCAACAAATGCATGAGATCCTAATTCCATAGTCTTTATTACCATAGGAGCGTGATTATCCCAGTTTGTAGAAATAAATACTGCATCAGGTCTTGTATCTTCAATCATTTTGATCCAATCATTTTGACCATTATGATATAATTTTAAATTCATATGTCTTTGATTATCTGCTTCTAGACAAAGTTTTTTAGATCTTTCAGCTAAATCCTTATACAGATCACATATCCCTACAACTTCTGTTCCTTCTATCGTTGCTAATTGTTTTGCATGTCCAGTACCCCTAGCTCCAACACCTATGAACGCAATTTTTACTTTACTTAGTTTTGGTGCAGCAAAATCACCCATGTATTGAGAGAGGTTATCTCTTTCTTTATAATTTGAAGAAGACAAACCAGATGCAGTAGCAATTGCTGCACCCGATAACGATGTCTTCTTAATAAAACTACGTCTATCTAGTTTACTCATATTATTTATTAATTTTACATTTATTATTCATCTTCATCAATATATCCTAAAAAAAATCTATCAATATCAGATTTCACGTGTTCTTTTTTAAAAATGTCTTCAAAACGTGTTACAATTTCAGGATAATCAGATGATATATCATTTTGCTCTTTCAAATCAAGAGATAGATTATATAACTCCATTTTTTTATTGCCTTTCTTAATATCCTTGAGAATGGCTTTATAATCACCCATTCTAGCTGCTTGTTGTCCACCATAAGATGGAAATTCCCAGTACACATACTCTCTATTTAAAGACCGGCTCTCATCAGTCATGATATCTAACAAACTTATTCCATCAATATCATTGATATCATCTATACCTGCTGCCTTACATATAGTAGGAAAAATATCATAGGAGATAGATATATCATTTATGACTCTACCACTTTTTATCTTTTCAGGCCATGAAACAATCATAGGAACTCTTACACCACCCTCGTATGCATAACCTTTCATTCTCTTAGGATCATTCTGAAATAAACCAGTACTATTAAAAAAATCAAAATCAACTCCTCCGGCGTAGGTTGGTCCATTATCACTTGTAATCATAATAATGGTATTATCGTGAATTTTAAGTCTTTTTAGTTGTTCAACTATATCACCAACTTGGATGTCAATGTACTCTATCATAGCAGCATAGGTTGCTCTAGGGTATCTTGTAGGAAAATATCCAACATTTCCAAGATAAGGTTCCTCATCTCCAA
>NZYP01000027.1 GCA_002702205.1 Flammeovirgaceae bacterium
ATTACTGGAAAGAAATAGTAGATGAGTCAAAGATTATAGATGGTTCAAAGAAAGATAATTTTTGGGAGATGGGAGACACAGGTCCATGCGGTCCATGTTCTGAAATTCATATTGACCTAAGAGATCCTAAAGAGATCCTAAAGAATCCAACATACAAACTTATTAATAAGGATCATCCTGAAGTTATTGAGATATGGAACCTTGTTTTTATTGAATTTAATAGAAAAAAAGATGGTTCACTTAAAAATCTTCCCGAAAAACATGTAGATACCGGAATGGGTTTAGAGAGGCTCTCAATGGCAATTGATTCTCTTAAATCAACATACGATACTAATATTTTTAAGTCAATAATTANTTCCCTAGAGAATATTTCTGGAAAGAAGTATGGAGAAAGTAAAGATATTAATATAGCCTTTAGGGTTATATGTGATCATATAAGAGCAATAGTATTTACAGTTTCAGACGGTTCAATTCCATCGAATAATAAGTCTGGGTACGTTGTGAGAAGGATACTAAGAAGGGCGGTGAGATATGGGTACTCAACCCTTAATCTTGGTATGCCCTTTCTCAANGAATTGTCAGAATCTGTAATAAATGAGTATAAATCTATCTTTAAAAATTTAATTGAACAGAAAAAATTTATAAAGGAGGTGATCTTAGAGGAGGAAAAGACTTTTCTTACCACTTTAGAGAAAGGATTAAAAAGAATTAAAGATTATGATNATAATAAAGACAAAGTATCTGGTGATTTAGTATTTGAGTTATATGATACCTACGGTTTCCCAATCGATCTTACAGAACTTATTTTTAGAGAAAGAGGTATTGAGATAGATAAGGAAAAATTTAAGGAGTTACTTGAAATTCAAAGAAAAAGATCAAGAAATGTCCTCAAGTCAGTATCTGAAGATTGGAAATATCTAATAAAAGAGAAGAAAGGAAATTTATTTATAGGATACGAAANACACAAATCCTTATCAGAAATTATTATGTACAGAGAGGTCAAATTAGACGATAAGGTTTTTTANAATATAGTATTTGATAACACACCATTTTATCCTGAATCTGGAGGGCAAGTAGGNGATGTTGGTTATATAATTGATGGAGATGAGAAAATAAATATTATTAAAACATATAAGGAAAATGACTTGATANTCCATGTCTCTGAAAATCTTCCTAAATCAATGGATAATAAAATTGAGCTCATAATTGATAAAAAAAGAAGAGATTTTATCTCCAAAAACCATTCAGCAACACATCTTCTTCATGCGGCTCTGAGAAGTGTACTAGGTGACCATATTTCCCAAAAAGGCTCACTTGTTACAGACAACCTCTTAAGGTTTGATTTCTCTCACTTTTCAAAAATTGATATTGAATCAATTGATAAAATATCTGATATAGTTAATGACAAAATAGTTGAGAATATTAAAGTTAATATTCAAGATGATGTTAATATCAATGAAGCTAAAAAAAGAGGAGCTACTGCACTTTTTGGCGAAAAATATGGAGATAAGGTTAGAGTTGTTACTATAGATGAAAAATTTTCTATTGAGTTATGTGGCGGTACTCACGTCGAAAGCACATCTGAGATTGGTCATTTTAAGATTCTTTCAGAATCTTCCATATCTTCAGGTGTAAGAAGGATTGAGGCTATAACTTCCANTGCATCTGACAAATTTTCTAGAATAGAATCTAAAATAATTAATGATTTAAAAACTTTATTAAAATCAAATAATATACTAGAATCAGTAAATTCTTTAATTGATAAAAACAGATCCTTAGAAAAAGAAATAATATCGAAAAATAATNATAGAAAAAAANACCTTAAANATGAGTTACTTTCTTCAGTGACAAAAAAAGGNAATNTGAATATAATTATTCACAATTTTAGAAATGAAAAAATAGATTTAGTAAAACAGTTAGCTTTCGAACTTGAAAAAGAGAAAAATAACATGATATTCTTAGGGACTGTATCAAATTCAAATAAGCCAATAATAATATTAATGATATCAAAAAATTTATGTGATGAGATGAGTTATGACGCTAGCTCTATTGTTAATAAGTTAGCAACTCATATAGAGGGATCAGGTGGAGGTCAAAAATTTCTTGCAACAGCTGGTGGTAAGAAATTAAGTGGAATAGATAAAGTAATAAAAGATGCAAAAGCTTTGTTTACTTAAATGCCAAACAATTAGGGTTTTTTAACGTTTTAATACTTTCATAATAGATCAATTAATCTAATTTTAAATAATGTTTAAAACATTTTCAAAATTTATTTATCTCTCACTAATTTTTATCATCTTTTCTTGTGGAGATAACCCCAAAAACGGTTCGGAAAAAATTACAATATCTGTAGATGTCATCGGATCTGGAGATTACGATGAGGTTAGGCTACAAAAAGTAAATTCAGACTATTCAATAGAACTTATTGAGACCTCAAATTTCAACAATAAAAGTATTGAATTCAATGTTTATGTTTTTGAGGCTACACTTTNTAGACTTGATTTCATGGGTTATACNAGTCTGGATTTNATTGCNAATGATTCAGATATAAATATTACCATAGATGATTCTAACTCTCTTTTTGAATATGATATTAGAGGCTCAATAGATACCGATATCCTAAAATCAATTGGTGATAAAATTACAAGTTACAGATCTGAGATTAGAGAGCTTAATATTAAATTTGTTGAAGCTAGTCAGGNGCAGAATGTGCAGCTAGTCAACAGTATAAGAGGTGAATTTGACTTTAAAAAAAATCANTTTGAATTATCTCTTAAGGATTANCTTGCAAATACAAAAAATTCTTTGGCAGTAATTGTAACTGCTGATTATTTGGATTTAGAAGAAAATCTAGATTTCTGGCAGACTATTTATGGAAAATATTCTGANGAGTTTAGTAATAACTCCTACTTTCAAAATTTTGAAGATAAACTNATTAAAATCAAATCTATTTCTGTTGGAAGTATTGCTCCTGAAATTATACTTAACGACACCAGTGGAGCTCCTATTTCATTAGCATCTTTAAGAGGGCAATATGTTTTATTAGACTTCTGGGCAGCATGGTGCAGGCCATGTAGAGAAGANAATCCAAACATAGTTCAAAATTACAATAAATATAAACCAAAAGGTTTTGAGGTATACCAAGTTTCTCTAGACAGAAATAAAAGTGATTGGGTTAGAGGTATCACGCAAGATGCCTTGCCGTGGATCAATGTTTCTGATCTNAAATATTATCAGTCAGAAGCTGCCCAAATTTATAATGTTNATAGGATACCTAGTGCATTTCTTCTCGATCCAGATGGAAAAATTATAGCCAAGAATACTGAACTTCGAGGACCGAATCTCACTAGGAAATTAGAAGAAATATTTAATTAAAAATGGATTTTAACTCATTTGCCTCTTCAGGNTTCATCTTACCTGCTAATATGAGTCTNAGTTGCCTTCTTCTAAGTGCCCCGTCATAAAGTTTCTTTTCTTCTTTGGTTTTAGGTTTAACTTCAATTGACTTTACTGGTTTTCTNTCATTGTTTAGAGTTACAAAAGTAAAGAAAGCGCTGTTACTGATAACTGATTTTTGAGTTTTACTATTTTGTGAACTTGCTTCAATAAAAATTTCCATTGAAGTATTAAAAACCCTTGTTATGTAAGCTGTTATTGTAACTATATCACCTTTAAAAATTGGTGCCTTGAATGTTATGTTATCTACAGAGGCAGTAACAGATATTTTTTTGGTGTTTTTGTGTGCACATATTGCCGCAGCCATATCCATCCAGTACATAAGTTTACCTCCAAAAAGTGTGTCTAAGTTATTTGTATGATTTGGCAAAACCATTTCACTTATTGTGATTTTTGTGTCTTTACAATCTTTGATTATATCTTTCATATATTATTTCTTATAAGCAAATTTAACTTTTATGTTTGCATAGTCATATTTAATTATATTAAAATGTTTACAGGTATTGTAGAGACCACAGGAGTAATAGATTCAATTAATTACGATAATGAAAATCTTAATTTGATAGTAAGNAGTAGTATCAGTCATGATTTGAGAGTCGATGAAAGTTTATCTCATGATGGCGTCTGTCTCACCGTTACCCATTTAACTGATAAGTCTCATAGCATAACTTTAGTCCCTGAGACTTTAAAGAAAAGTAGGTTCTCAGANTTAGAAGTTGGTTCCTTGGTTAATCTAGAGAGAAGTTTAAAAGTAAGCGATAGATTAGATGGACATATAGTTCAAGGTCATGTAGATGATATTGNGAGATGTAAAGAAATTATAGATAATGGTAATAACTGGATATTTACTTTTGAGTCTAATAATTATTTAAAATACGTTGTTGAGAAGGGAAGCATAACAGTTAATGGTGTAAGTTTAACATGTTTTGATATAAGAGATAACTTATTTTCTGTAGCAATAATTCCACACACTTACTCCAAAACAAATTTTAAATTCTTATCAGAGAATGATTTAGTTAATATAGAGTATGATATTCTGGGAAAGTATATTGAAAGACTCAATAAACAATAGACTCTAAAAGAATTTCGATGTCATTTTTTATTTTTGATATTTCTGCTTCGTCCGTCCCATCATAAACCCCCCTTATCCTTCGNTCNCTATCAACTAATAAGAATGTTCCACTATGTAGAAAACCTCCTGGTTCTTTTGAATCTTCCATAGCTGTGACCATGTAACTTTTTTTAGCTATTTCATGAATATAGTTTATATCTCCAGTCACAAAATGCCACTTCTTTGAACTAACCCCTAAATTTTTAGAATATTCATTTAACCTTTCTACGTTATCATATTCNGGATTAATTGTATGAGAAAGAAACTTAATATTTTCATTATTAATAAAGTGGTCATGAATTTTTAATAGATTAGATTTCATTACAGGACATATGGTGGGACATGTGGTAAAAAAAAAGTCTGCTATGTAAATACTCTTTTGAAAAGATTTATTTGATATTGAGTCACCATCTTGATTTATTAATTTAAAATCACTTACCATATGATCAACAGTATCAGATGTAACCAATCCATTTACTTTTTTTTCTATAATTTTTTTTCTTCCGAATATAGGNAGTTCTTTATGAGATTTATANCATGAAATCAGTAAAAAAGATAGTAAGATTATTATTCTAGTCAACTTATATATTTTCTTGATATACGATAAATAATTAACGATGTTAGAAACCCTACGAATAAGCCAATAACTACGTCACCAAAATAATGGACACCCAAGTATATTCTACTATAAGCTATTGCTAAGCTCCAAAAAAACAAAAATTTAAATTTTTTATTAGATATATAATAATAAATTGTGGCCAGAGAAAATGTTGTGGATGAGTGAGAGGANGCAAAACTATACTTTTTGCCACAGCCTGAAACAATATCAATAAGCCCTAAAAGCTCTTCATTATTACAGGGTCTTAATCTCTCAAAAAATGGTTTCATAACTGAGCTNGTTATGAAATCAGAAATAATAACTGCAGAAGTACAGATGACTATAAGTTTGAATGCATTGCTTTTATCATACTTAAATAATAAATAAATCAGGTATGCATATAAGGGTATCCAAACGTATTTATTACTGAGAAATATCATAAGATAATCAATGTAATCTGATGAAAATCCATTTATCATTAATGTAATCTCTCTATCGAATTTGAGTATGTATTCAAACAATATATTTAAATTTAATTTATGCTTCCAAAATCTAAAATTAAAATTGTTAAATCACTTAAGCATAAAAAGAANAGAATAAATTCTAATTTATTTATTGTAGAAGGTGTTAAGAGCTTTAATGAAGTCATTAATTCTGATTACCAAATAGAGTTCACTNTAATATCAAATGAAACTTTTAGTAGTTATTATTCTGATAAGAANCTAAATNATTTATACGTTGTCTCGTCAGATGAAGTAAAAAAACTTAGTAGTCTNCATAATAATAACTCAGTAATCTCTGTTGTNAAAAAAATAAAGATAGAAAATAAGTTGATAGACTATTCCAATCTTATTATTGCTCTCGACTCCATAAATGATCCAGGAAACCTAGGAACTATAATAAGGACTGCCGACTGGTTTAACATAAAAACTATAGTATGTTCTAGAAATACTGTAGATATATATAATTCTAAAGTAATACAATCGACCATGGGATCATTTACTAGGGTAAATGTTTTATATGATGATTTAGAAAATATTTTAGGTAGTAAAGAAGTCAAGGTTTATGGAACTTCTATTNGTGGAGATGATATTAAGGAGATAAAAAAGTTAACCAGTGGGATAATTTTATTTGGAAGTGAATCAAGTGGGATAAGCGATAAGTTAAAAAAATATGTTGATAAGTGGATATCCATTAAGAAAATAGGTGGAGCAGAATCTTTAAATGTGTCAGTTTCTGCCGGTGTGATACTTCACAAATTAACTTAAGAATATTCCTCTTTATTCTTAAACCATGGAATTTGAAAAACTATCAGATAGGATACTATCATTGAAACTATGATAGGTAAATAACTTTTTTCGTAATCATTTTGAAGAATACCTGACTCNTCGACAAAAGATTTAACATTATTTTCTATTAAAACAGTTTCTANATAGACCAATAATGTTCCTAACAAGAAAAATAATATTATGAAACCCAATGTTCTATATATTAATCTTAGATATGTTTTCATATGCGAATTTAATTAATTAACTAATTATCTCAAAAGAGCATTACTTTTCGCTTTTTCTGATAAGGATTTACCTAAATATTTATCTATAAGGAAATGAGAAAGGTATATAATAGGAGTTATTAGAATAGCTACTGAAAACTTAAATAAGTAATTGTCGGAACCGACATTAAACACTTGATAAATTGACCATTCTTTCCCTTCTGGAGCAAGAAAATAAAAAGCAATTAATAAGACTATATAGCTATCAATTAGTTGTGAGATAACTGTCGAGCCTGTGGCTCTCAACCATATTAATCTACCTTTTGTTATTTTTTTTATTTTTTGGAATACAATAACATCAAGTAATTGAGCAATTAAGAAGGCAAAAATAGAGCCAATAATTATTCCAATACTTTGCAAGAAAATCGTATTATATGCATAATCTATATTGAATAAGTTTCCATCTGGATCATATTTATTAATGTTTAACCAGTAGGNATTGGGAGAAAGTTTTGTTGATAGATAAATTATAATAAAGGCATATGATATTAAGAGTATTGTGAAATAACTTATTTTTTTTACTCCCTTTTGTCCAAAATATTCATTGATTATATCTGTTGTTATAAAAACAACAGGCCAAATTAAAACACCAACAGAAAGATTAAAGTCCTTTATTAGAGAAATATCAAAAATTTTAGTACCTAAAATTTCGGCTAGTATAGCATTTGTAACAAAAATACCAGTAAGGAAAATAAAAATATTATTTAATTTTTTTTCCTCAACAACATTTAGCTTTTGCATTAACTGAAAATTTTATTGCATACCCTTCTCAATTTCGTCTAGGTGAATTGAGTCAATCGATTCTTGAAGTGTAGGTATGATTTCCAGAACTGTATCTAGTTTAGATATTTTTAAAATTTTTTCTATGTGTTCATTAATATTACAGATAATAAATGAAGACTGTTTTTCTTGAAATGTTCTATTACCAACTAACAGAGCACTTAGGCCTGAGGAATCCATGAACTTGACATTTTTAAGGTCAATAATTATATTTTTAGCTCCCTCGACTTCGTATGTTACGAGATCTGCTTTAAGTGTTGGGGCAACAACTGAGTCAATTTTCTCATCTTTTGGGGTGAGAATATAGTAAAGATCATTTTTTTCTATTTCGTATTTCATAGGGCAATATTAATATTCGATTCAATATCATTCAACAAATTTTCTGTATTTCTTTTTATAAACTTCTCTCCTGTGATATTTTCATATAGCTCAATGTAACGTTGAGAAATTAAATTTACCCTCTCATCGTCCATTTCAGGAATTACTTGTCCTTCCTTTCCTTGNAATCCATTTTCAATTAGCCATTCTCTAACAAATTCCTTAGATAACTGTCTTTGATTTTGATTTTTATTTTGTAANTCTTGGTAGGTATCTCTATAAAAATATCTAGATGAATCTGGTGTATGAATNTCATCAACAAGAAATATTTTATCATTATTTTTTCCAAATTCATATTTTGTGTCTACTAAAATTAAATTTTTAGATTTTGCATATTGAGTGCCTAAATTAAAAAGTTTTAATGTGTAATCTTCTAATTTATTATAATCAGATTCAGTAACTATCTCTTTTGAGATAATATCTTCTTTAGATATGTCTTCGTCATGTCCAACTTTTGCTTTTGTAGTTGGTGTTATAATAGGTTCAGGGAATCTGTCATGTTCTCTCATCCCCTCAGGCATCTTAACTCCGCATATTTCCCTCTTTCCGGAACGGTATATTCTCCATGCATGACCAG
This sequence comes from Flammeovirgaceae bacterium, assembly GCA_002702205.1. Lineage (GTDB taxonomy): Bacteria > Bacteroidota > Bacteroidia > Cytophagales > MED-G16 > MED-G16. Next base: position 8,453 of record NZYP01000027.1, read on the forward strand.
TAAGGTGCCCTCTTATTACCATTTCAACAGGGAAGGTTTCACAACTCTTACCTATCGTAACATTAGGATCTGGAACATTTTCTGTCCAATTGGGAACTATTACCTCTGTCATCTTAAGAAATTTCTCTGCAATTTGGTTAAGTATTTGACCTTTATAAGGAATAGCCCTAGGTAGAACTACATCAAATGCGCTTATCCTGTCAGTTACAACCATGACAATTTTATCTTTGAAGTAGTAGACATCTCTCACTTTACCAGTATATTTTGTCTTGAGAGATTCAAACTTGAAATCTGTATGTTTTATAGCTTGATTCAATTTGTTACCAGTCAGGTTTATTATTATCTTTTTTCTTCTTAGGGTTTCTTTTTAACTGTTGAATATACTGAAATTCATTGTTATTTAGCGCGTCAAGTATCATCTCAGCTTTCTTTTTTGACATATTAATTTTTTTAAGTTTTTCCTCTAATGACTCTGCATCACTTTTTTTACTGTTTTGTTCATTATTTTTATTCTCCTTTGAATCATTCTCTTTATCATCTTTATCCTTATCCTGTTGACCCTTATCGTCTTTTTTTTTGTTATCAGACTTCTCCTGTTCTTTTTCCTGTTCCTTATTTTGGTCTTTATTCTGATCTTTTTCTTGATTTTTATTCTGATCTTCAATTTTTCTCTTGACAAGCTCATAGTTGAATTTAGAGTCTAAATTATTATTATCAGATATGATTGACTCTTTGTAGAACTCGAGGGCTTCTTCAAGTTTGTTTTTACTGTTATTGATATTGCCTATCTGTTGAAGTGCTATTGATTTTATTTTATTATTATCTGTTATTGTTGTGTAATTATAATTTTCTAGTGCAGCAGTAGTGTCACCATTTAAGAAGTGAGAGTGAGCTAAATTTAAAAAAACTTTCTCATCAGAGACTTCAAATGAATCAATTAGAATATCATAGTTGATAATTGATTTTTCATATTCCTTATTTTTAAAAAATAACTCAGCTTCTTTAGTAAGTCTGTTTATTTCGTCAATATTATTTATAGATAAAGTAGATATTAAGATTAAATAAAAAATCATAGAGATATAATTTTAGACACAAAGATAAAATCAATAGCAATTAAAATTAAAGCAGATAATAAAAAATAAAAATATTTGTTATCTGACACATTGGACATTTTTTGGTCAATTACATCTCCCTTAATATTTTTAATTTCACTTACCATCTGGCTAATCTCATTTTTATTTTTAGAAATTTCATAATATTTTCCACCAGTTTTATCAGCAGTTTCTCTTAGAGAAGATGAATTTAATTTAGTTATTACATCTTTACCTTCATTATCTTTTTTAAATTTTCCAAAATTATCTTTAATTCTACTNCCCTCTTCAGTTCCCACCCCTACACTAAATAACTTCAAAGAGTTTTCCTTAATTTTTTCAATAGATTCATCAGTGTCATCACCAAAGTCTTCTCCGTCAGAGAAGAGGATAATTATCTTGGATTTTATATCTTTTCCGTCATAACTCTCATCCTGAAGTTTTGATAGTCCCAACTCTAATGGTGGACCAAAATCTGTGCCACTGTTTGGAACTAGGCCCGTATTTAGAGTCTCAACAAATAGGTTTAAAGCATTCCTGTCGTATGTGAGAGGGCATTGAACGAATGCCTCTCCAGAAAACATTATTATTCCTAATCTATCATTATCAAACTCATTAATTATTCTCTTAATCTCAAACTTTACTTTTTCTATTCTTGTTGGTTGGATATCATTTGCATTCATTGATTCCGAGAGGTCAACAGCAATCATAATATCTTTCCCNATAACTTCAACTTTCTCCTCTCTTACTCCAAAGTTGGGACCAAGGAGCGATATTATCAGTAAGATAAAAAATAGAATTCTCAAGGAGAACTTTATAAATACTCCTTTGAGGTTAACCTTAATTTGTTTGCCAATTCTATAAATCCTAACTAGATAAATAAAATAGAAAATAAAAAATATTGATATTAAAGAAAGTTCAAATAAGCCGATATCTTCTAAAAAATTCATGCCCTAAAATTATTAAATAGAATTCTTATAATTAAAATTTAAATGTTGATTTAACCCTTTTTCACAAATAGAAAAGTTGATAAAAGTTTATATGATATTATGGAATTTTTATATTTGCGATCATTATTGGAGAGGTGGGTGAGTGGCTTAAACCAGCAGTTTGCTAAACTGTCGTACGTAATTACGCGTACCGGGGGTTCGAATCCCCCTCTCTCCGCATTTAAAGCACNATAACACTATTATACTCAGTATCACATTTCACTTCAAATTGTGATAGCTCTACCAAGAAAAGAGAATGAATGGGTGTGTAGCCAGATAGACCTAAAACTTTAAATGCTCCGTTTGCAGTTCCGCCGGTTGCAAGAACATCATCAAAAATTAATACTTTACCTTCTCCCTCCTGTACTTGCATTACTGCCTCACCATATTCAAGTTTGTGTCTAACAGTTTGTATTTTACCTGGTAACCTGTCTTTCTTACTTCTGCAGAGTATAATTCCTTTTTTTAATTTATCAGCTAAAATTGATCCAATAAGAAAACCTCTAGACTCAATTAGTGCTAAATAATCAAATTCTAAGTTATTTATCAATTCAATACATTTATCTACAAGTATATCTCTTGCTTTTGGGTCCTTATAGATAGGATTTAAATCAATATACTCGACACCTTTAATAGGGAAGTCTTGATAAAACTCAATTTTATTTTTTACGTATTTTAAACTCATGATTCANTCCAAATATAGGTTATTTGATAATTTATTTTTCTTAAGGGGTAGAGATAATTTTTATCTCCAAATATCATGTTGAAAATCGCTTTCGATAGAAATTACATATATCCACTGGAAAAAGGTCACAGGTTTCCTATGGTAAAGTATGAGCTGATACCAGAACAGCTTTTAAGAGAAGGTACCTGTACTGAAGATAATTTTTTTGCACCTAAAATCTTATCCGAAGATGATGCCCTTAAGACACATGACAAGTCGTATTATGACAGACTTTGTAACTTAAACTTAACTAAGAAAGAGGAGAGGCCGATTGGATTCCCAATGAGTAAAGAACTTGTTTCTAGAGAGAGAAGAATAGCTAGAGGAACAGTTGAATGCTGTAATTTCTCACTAAAATATGGCGTTTCTTTGAATATTGCTGGAGGAACACATCACGCATTTTATGATAGGGGAGAAGCTTTTTGTATGCTTAATGACCAAGCTATAGCANCAAATGTATTATTAGCTAATCAAAAAAGTATAGATAAAATTTTAATAATAGATCTTGATGTCCACCAAGGAAATGGTACAGCATCAATTTTTAACAATTCTTNAAATGTATTTACTCTCTCTTTTCACGGAAAGAATAATTATCCTTTTAGAAAAGAAAGAAGTGATTTTGATTTAGAGTTTGATGATAATACTGATGATGAATTCTATCTTAAAAAACTCAAAAAACACCTCCCAGAAGTTGTTGAAAAATTTGANCCAAATTTTATTTTCTACCTTTCGGGGGTAGATGTGCTTTCCAATGATAAGCTTGGCAAGCTTGGTCTCTCGTTGGCAGGCTGTAAGGAGAGAGACAGGTTTGTTTTAGATCTCTGTAAGAATAATAAAATTCCCCTCCAGATAAGTATGGGAGGTGGTTATTCTACTAACCTAAGAGATATTATTGAGGCACATTCTAATACATTTAGATTGGCTCAAGAGATTTTCTTTTAAATTAAATTTTAATAATTAGTCTTTTTTTTTATAAAATTAATTTTTTACATTGATATCCTTAACAAAAATTAAAATAATGAGAAACTTTATAATAATATTGATATCTGCTTTAACATTTTCTTGTAGTGGACCACAGGGCATAGTAGTGACTGAGGAAGATAAAGCCACATTTGAGAGGAATTACAAGGCATTTGAGAAGCATCACCTTGGAGGTATAATAAATAACGATATGGACTTATTTTTAGAATTATACTCTGATACTATGAAATGGAGTGGCCCTAATACTTATGATGGGACATTTCAAACAAAATCAGACTTGGCTGAAGCGGCTAAATTATACTTGGGATCCCTTAAGGATTTTTCTTTTGACAAAGGAGGTGTAGGTCCTGAAAATACAGGAGCTTACTGGGGTGGATCTTTGTACTCTGACAAGGATGAGCAAACTACAGATCCAAATGGGGTTAGGATTTATGGAATTTGGAGTGCGACNCATATTGAAACTGGTGCGCCAATAAAACTAAAATTTTATATTATTCAGCAATTCAATGAAGCCGGTAAGGTGGTGATGTTAAATGAGTGGTTTGATGTATCTTCTATGGAAAGTCAGATCCAAGCTTATCTAGAAAATAANTAGATTTTAATTACTTCTAAAAAAAAAGCCCCATCAGTTGGGGCTTTTTTATTTTAATAAATNTTAAAATTATTGAGCTACAATATACTTTAAGTTCTCAAAAGTGAAGTCATGAACTATAGTAGTCTCACCTCTATCTTTAACAAATTTCTGCATTGCAGCAGGATACTTGGTTTCAAGGTCATNTAATAATTGAAGGTGATCATCTAGGTCTTTTCCAGAAACTAAAACCCAATGAGTAGCACCATTAGGCTGGTTTATATCGTAGGTGCCAAATCCATTGAATCTCCCTCCAAATACTTGAGGTACTGACTCAATAAACTCATTATGGGCTTTCTGAAATGCAGCAGGATCAGCTGGCGTAATATCCCATATGTGGACAAACGGAGTTTCTTCCATATCTCCCTCAACCCAGTTAATCATTCTACCAGAGTATGACATGCCCCATTCCTCTACGTATCCTCGAAGCTGACTCCTGAAGTTTGACTGCTCGTAGTCTGCCAATTCTCCATCAACCATTCCCCTG
>NZYP01000028.1 GCA_002702205.1 Flammeovirgaceae bacterium
CGTAACGAAAAATTTTCTTTTCTTAAGAATAAATATCGATGCCTTATCGATCATGAAGATTTCTTTAATAAATTAATAATTGAAGTTCTATCATCAATGAAAGAAATTATATTATCAATTCTAACCCTCTCTTGACTCATATCATCTCTATTTCTGATCGTAACTGAATTATCTTTTAAAGAGTCGTAGTCCACGGTAATACATAATGGGGTACCTATTGCGTCTTGCCTTCTGTATCTCTTTCCAATTGAATCTTTAATGTCTAACTGACAATTAAACTTAAACCTTATAATATCAAATATATCTTTTGCCTTTTCCGGTAACCCGTCTTTAGCATTTAATGGTAAAACAGCACACTTTACAGGAGCAATTTCAAAAGGTATTTTTAAAAATGTTCTATTTGATCCATCCTTTAGGGGTTCCTCTTTGTAACTAGTTGATAGAACTGATAAAAATAATCGGTCAAGACCAATTGAAGTTTCAACAACAAATGGAACAAAACTTTCCCCTGACTTCTGATCAAAATATAACATTTTCTTTTTTGATTTTTCTTGATGTTTCTTTAAATCAAAATCTGTTCTAGAATGAATACCCTCTAATTCTTTAAAACCCATTGGAAACTTAAATTCTATATCACAGGCAGCATTAGCATAATGAGCCAGATTCTTGTGATCGTGAAAACGATATAAATCATTTCCAAGCCCTAAAGACTCGTGCCATTTTAACCTTTTCTTTTTCCATTTATCGTACCACTCCAATTCAGTTCCAGGTTGAACAAAAAACTGCATCTCCATCTGTTCAAACTCTCGCATTCTAAAAATAAATTGTCTTGCAATAATTTCGTTTCTAAATGCCTTACCAATTTGAGCTATTCCAAATGGAATTTTTGATCGGGTTGAGTTAGTTACATTTAAAAAATTAACAAATATTCCTTGAGCAGTCTCAGGTCTAAGGTAGAGTTTTTTAGTATTATCAGCATTAGACCCAACTTCAGTTGAAAACATAAGATTAAATTGTTTGACATCTGTCCAGTTTGAGGTTCCAGAAATAGGATCATTAATTTTCAATTCGTTTATTAATTCCGCAAGTCCATTCAAGTCACCTGAAGACAATAGCTCACCAAGCCTAATAGATATTTCTTGATGTATTTTTGAATACTTAAGGACTCTTGGATTTGTAGATTTAAATTCATTTTCATCAAAGCTCTCACCAAACCTTTTTTTTCCTTTTGAAATCTCTTTATTAATCTTTGATTCTATCTTCAGAAGATGCTCTTCAACTAAAACATCTGCCCTATATCTTTTTTTGGAATCCTTATTATCTATTAGTGGATCATTAAAGGCATCAACATGACCAGAAGCTTCCCAGGTTTTAGGGTCCATGAAAATTGCAGAATCTAACCCTACAATATTTTTTTCTAAATGAACCATGGCCTTCCACCAATAGGACTTTAAATTATTCTTTAGTTCACTTCCTAAAGGTCCGTAATCATAAACAGCACTCAATCCATCGTATATCTCACTAGATTGGTAGACAAATCCAAAAGCTTTGCAATGAGAAATTATTTTTTTTAGAGAATCGTTTTCCATTGTTTCACAAATATACTTTTACAATCCATCATAAACTAACAAGGATTAAATTTCATTATTAAGAAAATTCAATTAAAATTAAGACTTTAAATTAATTTAATTACATGAAAAAGGCCGCTGCAGTTTTTTGTGGGTCTAGTAAACCTGAAAATAATAGTTTAATTGATAAAGAGGTTAATAAATTAGCTGAATTATTAATTGAAAAAAAAATAGAATTGGTTTATGGTGGCGCTAAAATTGGTCTAATGGGATCACTAGCTCAAAATATAATAAAAAATAATGGAGATGTTATCGGAGTTATTCCTAAGGTACTTAAGAAAAAGGAAATTATTTTTGAAGGTGTTAGCAAAATGCATGTAGTTAACAATATGCATCAAAGAAAAAAAATGATGTATGATTTAGCTGATTTTTTTATAGTTCTTCCTGGTGGTATAGGAACTCTTGAAGAACTCGCAGAAATAGTGACTTGGAAAGGATTAAAAATAACAGATAAAAAAATATTCCTTTTGAATATAGGTGGTTTCTATGATAACCTTTTAAAACAATTTGATGTTATGAAAAATAATAATTTTCTTCATACGGATATATTCTCTGAAATAATAATATCACAAAACATATCTGAGCTTAAAACCAAATTAGATTTTAGCTAAAATAGGATATAAGGACCCCTGCGGCAACTGCTGAACCTATAACGCCAGAAATATTACTTGCCATAGCATAATTCATAAGGTGATTTGATGGATCATTTTTTAATGCAATCTCATTTGCAACTCTGCTTGCCATAGGGACGGCGCTAAGACCAGTTGCACCAATTAATGGATTTATTTTTTTCTTGCTAATTAAATTATAAATTTTTACTGCAATTATTCCTCCTGCTATAGAAATTATAAATGCAAAAAGACCACCAAAAATTATTGCAATTGTCTCAATATTGAGAAATGCTTTTGGAGTCATAGTAGCTCCAATCGTTAAACCTAAAAAGAGCGTACTAGAGTTTAGAATATTATCAGAAATTGATTTTGAAAGTCTAATTGTTGATGAACCAATTTCTTTTAATAAGTTTCCAAACATAAGAAACCCAATAAGTGTAGTTGAAGATGGAACTATCATAGAAACTATTAAGGTAACAAGAATAGGAAAAATGATTTTTATTGTGCTTAAGTTCTTAATCTCATTACTCTCAGAGAATTCATCATCTTGCTTCTTCATATTAATTAATAATTCTTTTTTTGTAACTAGAACTTTTACAACTAATGGAATAATTACTGGCACTAAAGCCATATATGAATAAGCCGCAATAGCGATAGGACCTAATAAGTGTGGAGCTAATATTATTGAAGTGTATATTGCTGTTGGTCCATCTGCCCCTCCAATTATAGCCAAAGCAGCAGCCTCATTATTTGAGAAGCCAAATAAACTTGCCAGTATTAGGACAGAAAAAATACCAATTTGTGCAGCAGCTCCAAAAAAAACTAATCTTAAATTTTTAAGCATTGGTCCAAAATCTGTCAGGGCCCCTATTCCCATAAAAATTAATGGAGGTAAGAAACCTGTCTTTATAAGTGAGTAATAAAGAAGGTTAATAATTCCATATTCATTTGCAATTTGAATCAAACTGTAAGATTGATCAACTTGAACAACTCCAAGATTGGAATTTGGTATGTTAGCTATAATAACCCCAAAACCTATAGGTACTAATAAAAGCGGTTCGTATTTTTTAGAAATTCCAAGGAATAAAAGAAGGCACCCTATTGCCAACATAATAATATATCCTGGGTTAGCGAATAGGTTACTAAAACCAGTCATTTCTAAAATATTTTGAAAAAAATCCATAATTTATTTTTTTATTATAAATAAAACATCGTCATCATACACATCTTCTCCATCTCTAAAACATATTTTAAGAATCTTACCAGAAAACTCAGATTTGATTGCATTCATTACTTTCATTGACTCAATATAACATAAAACATCCCCTTTATTAACTACATCATTCACTTTTACAGGCCTGTCATTTGAACCTTTAGTGAGAACGAATTTACCCTCTATAGGAGAATAGACAGGGTTTCCATCTGTTCCATCTATATCCTGAGAAATAGGTTCATCAGATAAAGAATACTCCACTTTATATTTTTCAGTTCCAACTTCAATTATTTCATATTGATTTCTAGAAGACTCCTCAGTTTTATTCAATTCATTTTTCCTTTTATTTAAATCTTCAATAAAACTTTTTTTTGCTTTTCCAGACTTAAAATCAATATATTGTGTCTTGTGTAGTGAATATTCTAGAAGTTCCTCATCATCTAAACCTGTGTCCCAACCTCTTTCTTTCATTTCTTCTCTATTTTTATCGAGAGAGTCGTCAACAAGATTCTGTGGATTATCTCTGTAAAAATCTTTCTTTAATTGAGAGGCTAATTCTATAATATCTTTACCCAAAGAACCTGGTAATTTACCTGACTTACCAAGTAACATATCCCAAGTATTATCATCGATTAAACTCCATCGTGGCTTACCTTTAATTCTATTTAAGACATTTACTAAAGCAACATTTTTTACATACTGGCTATAAGGCGTTACAAGAGGGGGATATCCCATCAAAGGCCAAATTTCATTTACTTCATCTGAAAGCATAGAGAAAAGTAAATCAATTTGTATTTCATCAGAATTATTTTTTTTAAGCCACTTATTAATACTAATGTGACTTTTCTCTAGATCACTCATAAGACTCCCCATCATACCTCCAGGCAAACCAGAACTAATAAGAAGAGAGTTCATTAATCTATTTTTTTGGTTAATGTAGTAACCTAAAGACTCATCAATAAATTCTTGAGTGAGTTTTTTAACTTCCATATATGCTTTTTTGTCGTAATCTTTTACTTTAAAACCATCGTCCTTTAACATTTCATGGATAGTTAACAAATCAGCGTGAGTAGTCCCCCAAGAAAGTGGCTCCATTGAAACATCAATAATATCAGCACCTGCTCTAGCTACTTCCAAAGATGAGGCTACAGAAAATCCTGGACCTGAATGGCCGTGGTATTGNACTATTGTACTTGGACTAAAATTCTTAATACCCTGAACAATTTTACCTAAAGANGATGGTCGACCAATACCGGCCATATCTTTTATTGCAATCTCTTTAGTTCCAAGTTTGATTAATTTTTTCGCTAAATCTATATAATATGCTACACTATGAATTTCAGAATGAGTAATGCATAGACATGACTGAGAAATCATCCCTGAATCGTTAGCATATTTAATTGATAACTCCAAGTTTCTAGAATCATTAAGACCATCAAAAGATCTAGATATATTTGTTCCTTGCTTGGACTTAACATCGAACATTAACCTTCTCACATCTTTAGATACTGGAGACATACTCAAAGCATTTAATCCTCTTTCAAGCATTTGAGTTTTGATACCAACTTCATTAAAAGGTTTTGTCCATTTCCTAACTACTTNATTTGGATTTTCCCCTGCTAATAATTGTATTTGTTCAAATCCTCCCCCATTAGTTTCTATCCTATCCCAGCAATTCATGTTAATAATTGGCTCTGCAACCTTAACTAACTGGCTCGCATTAGGCATATACTTACCAGAAGACTGCCACATATCCCTATATACTAAGCAAAGTTGGATATCTCTTGGCATCAGCTTATTTTGGTATACTTAATCAGAGTACCTTTCCCCTTTGATAACTCACTAACTTTATCTCTTATTTCTTTTTCCACATTATCACCTTTATCTTCAACCTCAAACTTAGCTANGAACGAAATAAAAATTTTTGATAAAATGAAAACAAGAAGTAATACAGAAAAAACTGTTATCATGCCATTAACTAAAATGCCAANAAGAATGGTTAGATTTGGATCGTAATTCATTACCTCAAATTAGGTTAGTATATGTAACAAAAATATGTACTAAATTTTTGAAATTAACATAATTAAAAATATTTTATCAGTATGATAATAAGGAAAGTTGAGTCAAAAATAGATGCAGNAAAGTTCATTAATATCTCTGTTTNTCTTTATAAAGACGACAAATGTTGGATAAGACCACTNGATAAAGATATATCTAATGTATTTCAAACTAAATCAAATAAAGCATTCAAGAAAGGTGAAGTTTCAAGATGGATAATTGAAAATGATAAAAAAGTTTTAGGAAGGATAGCAGCATTTTATCAAAAAAATAACACTAAAGATAATTTAAAGGTTGGGGGATGTGGATTTTTTGAATGTATAGATGACCAAATAGCTGCCAACCTATTATTTGACACTGCTAAGGACTGGTTGATAAAAAAAGGATACGAATCAATGGATGGACCCATAAATTTTGGAGAGAGAGATAAATGGTGGGGCTGCCTTGTAGAAGGATTTGACAAAGAACCTAATTATCAACAAAATTATGGTAAAGATTATTATCAAAAATTATTCGAAGGTTATGGTTTTAAATTATTATTTAGACAACTAACATTTCTTAAGAAAGTGAGAACACCATTGTCTGAAAAGCTATCCGAAAAAGCAGAGAGAGCCATGAAAGACCCGAATTATAATTTTAGGACTCTGCAAAAAAGTAAAATGGAAAAATATGTTCAAGATTTTACAAAAATATATAATGATGCATGGTCAAATTACCCTGGTGTTTCAAAACTTAAATTATCACAAGCAAAACTTTTATTTAAACAAATTAAACCCATTTTGGATGAAAAAATTTTATGGTTTGCCTACCATAAAGATGATCCCATAGGGTTTTTTATTAGTATTCCAGAAATGAATCAAATATTTAAACATGTTAATGGAAAGTTTAATATTATAGGTAAAATCAAAACCTATTATCATTTAAAAATAAAGAAGTCATGTAAAAAAATGGTAGGTCTCGTATTTGGAATTGTACCTAAACACCAAGGGAAAGGAGTAGATGGAGCTTTAATAATGGCTAGTAGAGAAACAATTCAAGAAAAACTTCAATATACTGACCTTGAACTCAATTGGATACCAGATTTTAATAGGGCAATGATAAGGGTAGCGCAACAAGTACAAGTTAAACTGGGTAAAGTTCACCATACGTACAGATATAATTTTGATGAGAAAATTCCAGTAAACAGGATAACTAGCAAGTAAGTTACTGGTTGAGTGCCTCAGCTCCACCAACGATCTCAAGTATCTCTTTCGTAATAGCAGCTTGTCTCGTTCTATTGTAAGTAAGCTTAAGTTCTTTTAAGAGCTCACCAGCATTATCGGTAGCTTGACTCATTGCGGTCATTCTTGATCCTTGCTCAGAGGCATTTGATTCAAAAACTGATTTTAAAATTTGAGTTTTCAAAGTTTGAGGAATAAGAGAATTCGCAATATCTGATTTATTAGGCTCGAATAAATAATTATAATTTATACTATCAGACTCATTTTCGATTGAAGATTCTTCAATTGGTAAAAACTTTTCAATAACTGATTTCTGAACTGCAACATTTTTAAACTCATTATATATAATGTGGACTTGATCAACATTACTATTAATGTATTCTTTATGTACATAATCAAAAATTTTTGAAGCATCAGAATAACTAAATCCATTTAATGTATTCCAAAAGTCATCGATAAGTTTAAAGTTTTTCTTTTTGAAAAAATCATTAGCTTTTTTTCCAATAGGCATAATGATTGTCGAGTTAGATTTAAGATTTTTTTCTTCAGCAATAGAACTAAACATTTTGAAAATATTACTATTAAAACTTCCACATAGCCCCTTATCGGATGCAACAACAATAATTAAAGTGTTTATTACTTCTCTTTTTTCAAAAAGTTTATTATTTATTGATCCGGATAGATTTGATAATATTTCATTAAGCTTATTAGAATAAGGTCGTAATTCTGTTACCTTATCTTGAGCCTTTTTCAACTTTGCAGCAGCAACCATTTTCATTGCTTTTGTAAGTTGCTGCGTAGATTTTACAGACCCGATTCTATTTTTTACCTCTTTGATGTTAGGCATATAATACTACTTATAATTTTTAACTAATTCTTTAGCTGCATCCTCAAGTACTTTAAGACTCTTATCATTAAGAACCCCTTTTGATAGTTCATCTAGAACCTTTTTGCACTTTGAGTTTATATGTTGTAAAAATTCTTCCTCAAGTCTTGAAACTTTTGATAACTCTACTCCATCAAAAAATCCATTTGAAGAACAATAAATTACGGCTACTTGCTCCTCAACCCTAAGTGGAGAATACTGAGCCTGCTTTAGAATCTCTTGATTTACTTTACCCCTGTCAATAACGAGTTTTGTGGCCGCATCAAGATCAGAACCAAATTTTGAAAATGCTTCTAGCTCCCTAAAAGCTGCCTGGTCAAGTTTCAGTGTACCAGCAATTTTTTTCATGGACTTGATTTGAGCAGATCCACCAACTCTAGAGACTGAGATACCTATGTCAATAGCAGGTCTGATTCCAGAATTGAAAAGATTTGATTCTAAAAAAATTTGACCATCAGTAATTGATATAACATTTGTTGGTATATACGCAGAGACATCTCCCTCTTGAGTTTCAATAATAGGTAAGGCCGTAAGTGAACCTCCTCCTTTAACAATTTTTTTTAATGAATCCGGTAAGTCATTCATATTAGATGCTAACTTATCATCATTAATGATTTTAGCTGATCTCTCTAGTAGTCTAGAGTGCAAATAAAAGACATCTCCGGGATAAGCTTCTCTTCCAGGTGGCCTCCTTAGTAATAAAGAAACTTCTCTGTAAGATACTGCTTGTTTAGATAGATCATCAAATATTACAAGCGCGGGTCTCCCTGTATCTCTAAAGTATTCACCAATTGCTGCCCCAGCAAAAGGTGCATAAAATTGCATAGGTGCAGGTGCAGAGGATGGAGCAGAAATGACTGTAGTATAAGGTAATGCTCCATTTTTTTCTAAAGTATTGGTTACTTGAGCAACAGTTGACGCCTTTTGACCAACAGCCACATATATACAATATACAGGCTCTCCCTTATCATAAAATTCTTTTTGATTTAAAATTGTATCGATGGCCACAGCAGTTTTACCAGTTTGTCTGTCACCTATTATTAACTCTCTCTGACCTCTTCCAACAGGTATCATAGAGTCGATAGCTTTTATTCCAGTCTGTAATGGCTCATTTACAGGTTGTCTATATATTACTCCTGGAGCTTTCCTTTCCAGGGGCATAAGATAAGTTTTTCCCTTTATTTCTCCTTTGCCATCGATAGGATTCCCAAGTGTATCAAGCACCCTTCCGCACACACCTTCACCAACTTCAATTGATGCAATCTCTCCAGATCTTTTTACAGTATCCCCTTCTTTGATTGAACTTGAGTCACCCATAAGAACGGCACCAACATTATCTTCTTCTAAGTTTAGAACTAAACCTCTAGTTCCGCCTTCAAACTCTAGGAGCTCTCCAGCTTTAGCATTAGATAAACCATAAATTCTAGCTACACCATCACCAACTTGAAGAATGGTGCCTACCTCCTCTAATTCTGACTCGGATTTGAAATTTGAAAGTTGTTCTCTTATAATCGAAGAAACTTCATCAGGTCTAATATTTGACATTTTTTTTATTTTAGTTATTTATTAATTTTTTTCTTAATTCATTTATTTTACTAGATACAGTACAATCTATCATTTTATCACCTATTTTTAGATTGAAGCCTCCTAATACATTTTTATCAATTGTATTTTGAAGAATAATTTTCTTACCAGTAACTNTGTTTGCNAATCCTTTGACAACGTCTAATGATTCATTATCCAATTCAAACGTTGTGGATATTACAGATTCTTCAATATTCATGTGGATATTATATAACTCTTTAAATTTCTCTAGAATAGTGATGATTAAATTATCTCTTTTCCTATAAATAAGATTATACAATAGATTTAAAGTGTGTTTATTTAACTTACCATCAAAAATTTTTTCAGTTATTTTAACCTTATTATTAATAGGAATTATTGGACTAGAGTAAAGATTCAAAATATCTCTAGATTCATCAAAATACTTTATAATTAAATCAATATCTGATTTAACTTCATCGACTAAATTTTCATCGATTGAAATTGATAATAAAGATTTAGCATATCTTTCAGAAGCTCTAGTGTTTATCATTACTTAGACTTATTAATTTCTTTAATTAAATCATCAACATACTTTCTTTGAGATGAGTCATTACTCAAATCTTTTTTAATAATTTTTTCAGCTATGTCAATAGATAATTCTGCAAGTGTATTCTTAACATCAAGCATAGCCTTATCTTTTTCTGAATCAATTACTTTTTTTGCATCAGAAATGATTTTATCAGCCATTTCTTTTGCATTTTCCTTAGCCTCATCTTTCATTGAGTTTGTTAGCTTTTTTGCATCAGAAAGAATCTTTTCTCTCTCCTTTCTTGCATCCATAACCAACTCCTCATTCTTATTTTGAATATTGATAAGTTCTTCTTCTGCCTTTTTAGCAGACTCTAATGAGTCTTCAATAAACTTCTCTCTTTCTTTCAAAGATTTCATGATTGGCTTCCAAGCATATTTTGATAAAATAAAGAAAGTAGATAAAAAGATTATTACCTGCCAAAAAAGTAAACCAGTACCAGGTGTTAATAGCTCCATATTCTATCCTCCAACTCCAAATACAACTAAAAGACCAGCTACAACTCCACCCAAGGCAATAACCTCAACTAGGGCTGCTAATAATATCATAGGAGCTGTGATCTTGTCAGAGGCATCTGGCTGTCTTGAAATAGCAGTCATTGCATTTCCACCAATTAAGCCTATACCTATACCCGCACCTATTGCAGCTAAGCCAGTTCCAATAACAGCTAAGCCAACGTCTAATAATAAAAAACTAAGCATAATAATTAATTTTAAAATTTAACATAATAATTTCTTTAGTGACCATCTTCTGTTGCCATTCCAATATATATTGATGAGAAAAGTGTAAATACATAAGCTTGAATCCCAGCAACTAATAATTCAATTAAATTAAGTCCTACAACAAATACTGCACTTACCACCCCCACAAAATAACTTTGAAAAATGAATGTAAATCCAATAAAACTTAAAATTACAATATGACCAGCAGTTATTGCAGCAAATAANCTAATAGTTAGAGAAATTGGTTTAGTCAAAAGGCCTATTATCTCAATAGGCAATATCAAAAATCTCATTACAAATGGGATTCCAGGTGTCCAGAAAATGTGTTTCCAGTAGTGCCTATTACCTGAAAAATTTGTTAATAAGAAAGTAAAGACTGCAAGTGTTAATGTGATAGCAATATTGCCGGTAAGATTTGCTGCAGCTGGTANTAAACCCAATATATTACCAAATAAAATAAAGAAAAATAGAGTTAACATGTAAGGTAAATATTTCTCATATTGAGCACCTATATTTTTTTTGACAATATCATCTCTAACTAATACTATTACAGGCTCAAATAACGATTGGATTCCTCTGGGAATGGTACTTTTATTAGAATAGCCTCTAGCAACTTTTAAAAAAACAATAATCATTAGAGAAGATGTTAATATCAAGAAAATAACGTTTTTAGTAATTGATAAATCGACATATGAAATACCCGATTCCAATGGCTTAAGTTTACCATGATCATATTTAAAGCCGTTATATCCCTCTTCAAGAGGCACATGATTTTCATCAAATAATCTNGAAGATGAGAAAATCATCATCCCATCTTTTTCNGAATATATAATGATAGGAAGTGGTATAGAAAGGCCGTGAACAATCTCGTATTGGTAATCATCAAGAATATGATGCATTATCATCTCCCCCATATCAAACTGATCTCCATCTTTTTTATCTGCAGAAAAAGATAAGTAAGTGCTAGATAAGAAAATTAGCAATAATAAAAAGGACCTTCTCAAATATTTGATAGATAACATCAGTTACTTTATATGACGCAAATTTAATAATAGAATTGATATTTCAAATATTATAAATAATAAATACACAACTAAAAAATTTATTGTAAATAGGAATGCATTTTCAACACCAGAATATATAGATAGAAAAATAAATAGTATAGAAAATAGGAATCTAAAAATCGTTGATATAATTATCTGATTAACACCAGGACTGTCAAGAAAATTATTTAACCACTTAAAAAAAAAATCTATTAAGACATTGTAAATAATAATGATTACTATGAATTTATGTAAAAATTTAATATTAAAATAATAAAGAAAAAAAGAGCTAAATATTGTTATTAAATAAAATGCAAAATGAACTTTTATAAATTTAGACATTAAATCATTTTTTTATATAAAACATAGAAATAAGAGAAGAAACCTATTAGTGGTAAAAAAAATGAAAATATTGATGTCTTTTTAAAAAAGAATGAATCTATGTAGTAGCCTATGGCAGCAAAAAAAATTAGAACTAAAAATAACTGAAAACTAAGACTTACATACTTATAGAAACTACTCTTCATCTTCTAAGTCAGCAACGTCATCCACTTCCTCCTCTTTACCCATTGAACAAGCCCCGTTGAAGTTTGCCCCAGATTCAATAATTAGATTATTAGTTGATATATCGCCATCTATTTTAGCTGTAGACTTTAAAATAAGTAGTTCTTTAACAGTAACTTTTCCAGATACTTTACCTGCTAACTCGGCGTTTTCAGCTGTAACATTTCCGTCAACAAAAGATGTTTCTCCACAGGCAACTTTAGAAGATGAAGATATGTCGCCTATAACATCGCCCTCTAACCTCACATTTCCTGATGTCTTAAGATTCCCTTTGAGAGATGTCCCCTCTCCAATTATATTATTTGAACCGTTTGTATTATCCACAATTTTAAGATTTAATTAGTTTACANTGCAATATTAATTATAATGAAATAAATTCAGAAGGATTTATTGATTTACCGTTTAACCATAATTCAAAATGTAAATGAGGACCGGTTGTAAGTTCCCCCGTATTACCAATTATTGAAATAACATCACCTGTCCTAACTGATTGACCTGCTTCAACAAACACTTTAGAATTGTGCTTATATACAGATATTAAATTATTTGGATGCATAATACTTATAACATAACCACTATCCTTTGTCCAAGATGAAAAAAGCACAGTACCATCATAAGTTGATTTTATAGGCTCCTCTTCTTTACATACAAAATCTACTCCAAAATGACTTTTAGTTGGATCATACGCAGAGGATATTATTCCTGAAGATACTGGAGACATTAATAAAATATCCTGCGTCAAATTGGTTGTGTTAATAATCTCTGAAAGAGATAAATTACTTTCAAACTCTTTTCTAAAAAAAGAGTCGATAGCTGAATAACTATTAGATATTTCCAAAGACTTTAAATTATCAACTTGAGGCTCAACTTCTAGCGAGTTATTTTCTCCCCCCGATAATATAACCATAATATTTTCAATGTATTGGTCTTTAATTTTAGACTCGTATTCTAAAGAATCAATAGCATTTGATAAGCGTATGAGTTCTTGGTTTGCTTTTCTTTCAACATATCTCGGGTCAAACCATTTACTTAATATAGTTGTTGATAAAAAAAATGCAATAGAAAATATCACTGAAAGTGATAATATTGTATAAATAACCAAAGAGAGATTTGAAAACTCGTAAACAGAAATATCTTTAAAATCTCTCTTATTTCTAAAAACGATTTCTAATCTATATTTTAACCAGTTTAGTCTCTTATTTTTCAATTTTAACTTTATTTAATTTATAAAAATAATTATTTAATAATATCGTTTGTATAATGTTTAAATTAAAAGATGAAAAAATTATACTTTTATTCATTAACGTTTTTTTTTCTTTCTTCTTGTAACTCGATTATAAAGACTATCTATGATGACACTTCGGCAAGATATAATGCATATTTCCTTGCTAATGAAGAGATAAAATCNATTGAAAGTGATTACAAGAANAATATCAATAAAAGTTATGACAGCTTAATTAACTTAACATATAAAATTGACACAAACTCAATTTCTGGAATAAAAGATAGGACAGAGGGTAGTATTAAAAAATTATCCATATTAATTCAAAGACAGTCAACGTCCAAATATGTTTACCCAAGCTACGCTTTAATTGGAAAGTCAAGACTTTTAAACCTTGACATAAAAGAATCTATAACCACTCTGAAATATGTTAACTCTAAATCTAATAACAAGGAGGCTAACAATATGGCTTTAGTGTACCTTCTTAGGGCGTACACAGAAAATAAAGATTATAAATCTGCGATAGAAGTTGATAAATTTTTGAATGATCAGGAAATGGATGAGGCAATCAAAATAGAGTACTATAAAAATTCTTATCACCTCTCTAAGATACTTGAAGACGAGGATAGATTATTGATAATACTTAGAGAACTTGAGAAGTTAAAACTTAAAAAAGAGTTAGCAAATAAAGTTTATTTTGCAATAGGTCAAATATATTATAGTAGGAATAATCTTACCCTATCAAAGGAATACTTTAAAAAATGTCTTAAGAGTAACCCCAACATTAATATGGGGTTTTTCGCTAAAATATTTATTGCTAAAACTAATGACATTTCATACGAGAGTCAGGCATTAAAAGAATTTCAGAAGTTATTAAGAGATAAAAAGAATATTGAATATATAGATAGGATATATTTTGAGTTAGCAAAATATTATTTAAAAAATAAAAGGTATGATGATGCCATCAAAAACTTTATAACATCTATTCGTGAAAATATCAATGACAAAGAAATTTTATTTAACTCATATCTAGAGATTGCTAAAGTATTTTATGAAGAAAAAAACGATTACGAGAAATCACAAAAGTATTATGATAGCGCAATCACTTATATAAATAGAGAAAATAAATTGTATGAGCCAATAAAAGAAAGAAGTGAAGTCCTAAACAATCTTGTCAAAAACCTTAATGTAATCCAAAAAAACGATAGTTTAATAGAACTCACAAAGTTANCTGAAGGAGATTTAGATAAATTAATTAATGAAAAAATAAATGAAGAAAGCAAAAAAAATAAAAAGCAAAATAGATCAATAAGTCAAGGTTCATTTAATTCACAAGAACCATCTGTAATAAAAGTAAATTCAGGAGATGGNTCATGGTATTTTGATAATCCTATGTTAATAAGCTCTGGAATAACAGAGTTCAAGAGGATATGGGGGAAAAGAGATTTAGTAGATAATTGGAGGTTAATTTCAAAAGCGCAATTTTCAATATCAGAAGATGAACAGATAAATATCGATAAAGAAATCACAGAGGAAACCAATGAAACTAGCGAATCAGATTATGAAAAGTTTTACAGCACATTACCGTTTGAGGAGGAAGAAAAGAAAGAATTAAATTTTGAGACAGAGAATTCTATGGCAGAAGTTGGTAGGATATATATTCAAGATCTAGATGAAAAGGGAAAAGGCATATCAGTCTATGAAAATTTTATATCTCGTTTCCCCAATTCAGATAAAATTCCAGACATATATTACCAATTATTTCTAATATCTGACAATAAAAACTTATATAAAAATAAAATAATAAATGATTTTCCAAATTCAATTTTTGCTAAACTAATTATTAANCCAAATTACGAAATTGACGAATTTCAAGAATATAATTATCTTTTAGATACATACAGAAAATTATACCAAAGNTTATCTCAAAACCAAAATGATATAGTAATAAAAAAGGTTGACTCACTTACTTCCTTCTATGGGGAAAATGATTTCTTTCAAAATATAGTTCTCCTAAAATCTATTGCAATAGGAAAAAAAGAGGGTAATTTTTCTCTTCAATATGAACTGAAATATTTCCTAAGTAATGCAACAGATAAATCTGCGATTGAATACGCTAACACTTTNTTGAAATCAGCGGAGAAGGTTCATAAAGAATTTGTCTTTAGTGGGCTGCCTAAATTCAAAAAAAATAAAGACAGAAGATCATTCTTTGTAATTGTGAAAAATGANGAGTTCTCCTCAAGCTATTTAGAAAATTTAGATAAAGTGTTGTTGGAAATAAATGAAGAATATTACAGAGATACATTTTATTTAACTGGTAAAACTTCATTAGAAATAATACTATACNACNATACCAATTTTGTTGAAAAAGTTTATAGAAAATTCAATGAGTTAAATATTGCTGAAGATATAAAAGTAAATGCTAATTTTGTTGTAGGAGAAAAAAATATAAATCTAATTTTTAGATCTAAAAACTATAAAGATTTTGAGAAATTTATTTGAAATACAGGCATTAAAAAAGACTATATTCAGATTATGGGTGATGCTTTTTTTTNTTATTTCATCAATAATTATTTTTATAGCTTCTGTAAATTATAATCCATATAACCTGTTTGGAGGAATGCCTAGTTTACAGGATCTAGAGAAACCAGAATCTGACCTTGCTTCAGAGCTTTACTCTGGCGATAACTTACTCTTAGGAAAATACTTTAGATATAATCGTTCCCCAATTGAGTTTAATGATCTCTCAGATGAACTAGTAACTACATTACTTGTCACTGAAGATATTAGATTTTATGATCATTCAGGAATTGACTTTAAGGGTTTAGTAAGAGCGACATATGGTGTATCAAAAAATATATTAACATTTGGTGGTAGTGGCTTAGAAGGTGGTGGCAGTACAATAACACAGCAACTTGCTAAAAACTTATTTAAAATAAGGAGAGAGAAAAAGGGGANGTTAAGTAGTGTTCCTTTTCTAGGTCTTGTTATATCAAAAGTAAAAGAGTGGATAGTTGCTATAAAACTTGAAGAGTTTTACACAAAAAAAGAAATTTTAGCAATGTACTTAAATACTGCAGAGTATGGCAGTAACTCTTATGGAATTAAAGTAGCATCCANAACCTATTTTGATAAATTACCTTCTGAGTTAAACTATAATGAATCTTCTATTATAGTTGGCTTATTAAATAAACCAACAAAGTACAATCCATATTTCAATCCTGAAAACGCTCTTGATAAGAGAGCCGAGATTTTCTATAATCTATTTAAATATGAAGTAATAAGCAGAAAATATTACGACTCTATAAGGATATCAGACCTTAACCTTAGTTACAAGGTTGAGAATCAGAATGTTGGTCAGGCTACATACTTTAGAACAGTAGTTAGAAACTATCTAATAAATTGGGCAAGA
Organism: Flammeovirgaceae bacterium; assembly: GCA_002702205.1. Lineage (GTDB taxonomy): Bacteria > Bacteroidota > Bacteroidia > Cytophagales > MED-G16 > MED-G16. The sequence continues at coordinate 16,717 of NZYP01000028.1, forward strand.
GAGAATGGATACGATTTGTTTTCTGACGGATTAAAAATTTATACAACTATTGATAGCCGAATGCAAGAAATAGCTGAAAATGCAGTCAAAAATCAAATGAATAGACTTCAAAAAATTTTTGATGATCATTGGAATGGTAAAAATCCCTGGATAGATGAAAAAGGGTTTGAAATTAAAGATTTTTTAAAAAATACAATAAAGCGAACACGATATTATAAGTCTCTTCTTAAAGAAAATGAAAATGATACTGTTAAAGTCTTTGAGTTGCTAAACAGAAAAAAGAATATGAAGGTATTTAGTTGGGACGGGGAGATAGATACAGTGTTTAGTATAATGGATTCTTTAAAATATTACAAAAACTTTTTACAAGCAGGTTTTATATCTATTGAACCAAAAACTGGTTTTATTAGGGCATGGGTTGGAGGTATCAATCATAAATATTTTAAATATGATCATGTAAAACAAGGAAGAAGACAGCCTGGTTCTACATTTAAGCCAATAGTATATGCCGCAGCAATAGATAACGGATATTCTCCTTGTTACCCAGTAGTAGATGCGCCAGTTGTATTTGAGCTACCTGGTCAAGACCCTCCATACTGGAGGCCAGATAATCATAACAGCAAGTGGACGGGAGAGACCATGACTCTGAGAAAAGCTATGGCTAAATCGGTGAACTCAATTACAGCATTTATGACAAAAAAACTATCTCCTAATACCGTAGTTAACTATGCGAAGAAACTTGGAATCCAAAGTAGATTAGATCCAGTTCCTGCTGTGTGTTTGGGAGCAGGGGGCGACGTATCATTATTTGATTTAGTTGGCGCTTATAGTACATTTATCAACAAAGGAATTTGGACTGAACCTTTTTTTATATCTAGAATAGAAGATAAATATGGTAACTTAATTCAAGAATTTATTCCAACAAAGCAGGAGGCACTAAGTGAAGAGACTGCATTTCTGATGCTCCACATGCTAAAGGGGTCAAAAGAAGAAGAGGGAGGAACAGCTAGAGGGCTTAACCCAGAATTAACTTCTGATAATGATGTGGGAGCCAAAACGGGGACTACTCAAAACGCTTCCGATGGATGGTTCATTGGTGTAACTCATAATCTTGTATCTGGAGCATGGGTAGGAGGAGATGACAGAAGCATACACTTTAGAGATTGGGTTTATGGACAGGGNGCAAGGACAGCTATGCCTATTTGGCAAGAGTACATGTTAAACATATATGATAACGTTGAGCTAAAGATNGAAAAGGGACGATTTGATAAACCCACAAAACAAATTAATGTTGAAATTGATTGTTCTGTCTATAATGGAGAAAACGAAAAAGACTCATCAGGCGTAATTATAGATAAAATAAAAGCATCTGATATTTTTTAATGATCAATATTAAAACAGTCGAAATTCCTAAATCACCTGGAATATATAAATTTTTAAATCTTAAGAAAGAGATTATATATGTTGGAAAATCTAAAAATTTAAGTAAAAGAGTAAGAACCTATTTCAGTAAAAAAATTCAAAATAGAAAGATTCAAAATATGATTAGAGAAGTTACTGATATCAAATTTGTTATATCTGATAATGAACACGATGCGCTTCTTCTTGAAAATTCTCTAATTAAAAAAAATAAACCTAAATACAATATTCTNTTAAGAGATGATAAAACATATCCATGGATTTGTATTAAAAATGAGAGGTTTCCAAGAATTTTTTTAACTAGAAAAATATCTCAAGACGGATCTGAATATTTTGGTCCTTATACCAATGTTAAATTAATTAATAAGTTATTAAGTGTTATAAAAACATTATATCCTATAAGGACAGAGAACTATAATTTTTCAGATAAGAAAATTAATGANAAAAAAAATAAAATTTATCTTAAGAGTCATTGCAAAAATGGGATGACTTTAATTCTTGGGTTCAGAGATTATCCTATTAAGAATGAGGAGAGTTATATAACTGAAGAAGAGTANATGAAAAANATCAATTATGCAAGAANTATCTTAAATGGAAAATTTGATATTATAANAAAGAGATTGAAAGAAGAAATGAGTATTCGATCTATGAATTTAGAGTTTGAAGAGTCCCAAACAATAAAAGAAAAAATACAACTACTTGAAAATTATAAATCTAAGTCTATAATAGTAAATAATCAGAAAAATGATCTGGATGTATTTGGGATAGTTGATAATGATAAAAACTATTACATCAATTATATGAAAATTGCAAACGGGACTNTAGTAAGCTCAGATACATTTAAGTTAAGAAAAAAAATAAAAGATAAATCTGAACTAAGACAAATTATATTTAATATAAGATCTAAATATGATAGCCACAAAAATGATATCATATCAAATATTAGACTTGACAAAGTTCTCTCTAATGGTATTAGTTCTCATGTTCCTAGATTAGGTGAGAAGAAGAAGCTAATTGATATGAGTATTAAAAACACNCTGTTCTTCAAAAAAAATTTATANAACGAAAANAAAGAGAGAAAATCAAAAAGGTTAACTATTTTAATAGAACTTAAAAACAAATTAAATCTAAAAAATATTCCATTTCATATTGAGTGTTATGATATATCAAATATTCAAGGAAGTAATACCGTAGCTTCTCTTGTAACATTTCAAGATGGATATCCAAATAAAAAAGAATACAGAAAGTTTAAGATAAGAGATTTAAAAAAACCAGATGACTTCGAGTCTATGAAGCAAGTTATANGAAGGAGATATAAAAGAGTAATTGATGAAAATTTAGATTTACCAGATCTTATTATTGTTGACGGAGGAAAGGGTCAGCTAAGTTCTGCTTGTGAAGCTCTGAAAGAACTAGATCTTTATAATAAGATCAATATAATTGGATTAGCAAAGAAACTTGAGGAGGTATATTTTCCAAATGACAGTATGCCTGTTCTTTTAAGTAAGAAATCTTATTATTTAAAATTATTACAGCAGATTAGAAATGAGGCACATAGGTTTGCAATAAATTACCATAAGAACCTAAGAAGTAAAAATTTCTTAATATCAAGCATTGAGTCTATAAAAGGCATAGGAGAAAAAACAAGACTGAAACTAATTAATAAGTTTGGTTCCTTGAATAAATTAAAGGNAGTTGATAAGAANGATATTGTANATATTATAGGAGAAAAAAAGACAGATGATATAATAGCTTTTCTAAAAAATAAAAATTAATATTCCCANNGATTTGCCTCCCACTCCATTAAATCTTGTTCCACTTTAAAACTAGCCATTATGCCTTCTTTCCTTGACTTACTATAAAGCTCTGATACTCTGATGTCATCAGCATTTGCAACTTTTACAATAATGCCCTTAAAAAGTCTGAGTAAGAAAGCGTCTCCCAAATTCTTATGCTGAGCAATATTCCTCTCATTAAACCAGATTGCTTCCTTAGGCATCGATTTAAATAAATTATAAAGATCAATAAATCTNAAAGATGCTACAGGTTTCTCTACACCTGAATTATTATAAAAGCTATCACCTGGTAAATACATAGAGACGGACTGAATATCAAAATAAATTCTTGAGTGGACTCTGTCAAAATACAAATCTTCCTTAATTTCAAAAATTGAAAATTCTCTATTTGGAATAAAAACAGGTCCCGTTTCTTCAACAACTTCTTCTTCTGCAAAAGGATCATCTTCCTCAAATGTAGCAAAAGGATCATCTTCCTCGAAACCTCCACCAAATGGGTCATCTTCCTCAAAAGTTTCTTGCTGAATATTGGCAAGAAACTCTTCTCTTGCCATAATATTNCTGTCATTAACTGAATCACTTGAATAAGGAATTAATACGCCTCTTTGAACGGCCTCAATCATAACTTTTGAGAGCTCCCTATTTATAGCAAAAAATGGTTTATTCTGTTTTTCCATTAAGTCAACTCTTCTCCATAAAGTCCTCTTCCACATTAAATACGACTCATGAACCTGTCTGAGTGATAACGGATTATATCCATTGGACACCTCAGCCTGTGCATAAGCTTCATCTATTGGGGTAAAAGACAGAAGAATAAAAAGAATAAAAGTTGTACTTATTTTTTTCATATTACTTAAGTGGTATTGTTATCACACGCGGAGCAAAGTTTTTAAAATCTTCAACCTCTCCTCTAAAATTAGCTCTTGCGACTTTCTTAATCTCAATTACGATGTTGTCNCCCTTCCTTCTTCCAGGTAGTTGATTTAAATTTACATTTTTGGAGTTTATTCTCCTAGTAGCAACACCTCTTCCCGCTCTAGCAAGTATAATTTCTGCTTCACGGACTTGGAAACGTGCATCTTTTGGTAAAAACTCAGCAAAACTTGCATCTGCTACAGCATCTAATGAAAAACTAGGTGTGTTTGCAGCTATTCCGTTTTTTAAATCAATATCCTTTCCTCTTACTCTAGCCTTTATTTCAGGTGCAGGGATTTGTCTTACACCAAATGACTGTGAGCCTATAAAGTTTCCAGCATTACTAACTCTCAAATCAACTTTTTTAGATTTAGGTATTATAGTAATTTGGCCTGCTTTTGATCCTTTCTGAACATCACCACCATTAGCGGAAAAAGCTGGGTTATATTCTGAACCTAATGCAGGAACATTAACCTGAATTTCATTTCCACAGTTTAAGTATAATGCCTGTACTGAGGCAGATTGTATCTGAATTACTGGCCTAGCAACAAAGTATTCAACAGTATCAACAAATGTTGTGTCTTTTCCTCCTGGAAGCGTAACACTAATTGCGCCAATGTAACTTTGTTTAGATAGACCATCTCTGTCATAGCTTCCCCCTGTTGCAGTAAATTCATAATATCCTTTACCATTTGAAACCTCTAAGGTATCGCCGTCAGCTGTCATAGTTGGCACAATAGCAGATGAGGCTGCAGATAGAAATAATTGCGTCTTATACTTAGCTCCCGCTGCTACTACTTTCTGCTCTGGTAAGGTTGTCAAAGTAACAACATCAAACTTTAAATCTGCCGCACCAACGGATGCAGCAAGTTTATCAAGAGCTTTAATCTCTAGATTTATGACATCTGCTTGCAACTGACTAATAGTAGCAAGGCCAGCTCCAGCCGAAGTACCAAATCCAAAGTTTAAGGATGTAAATGACGGGTCGGTTGGCAAGTCATCTTGATAAAGAGAAATCTGATCAGCGTTTTTAGCAAGGTCCGTAACTCCAGAATTCTCATCACCTANGAAAACAGAATCTTGAACAAATTTAGAAAAGTCATTAAGTAAAATCTGTAATTCTGATCCCTCTCCATTACCTTCACCATCTGGTTGCATGTAACTGTAAACAAAGTCAATATTCTTATATCCCTTTATTCCACCTTTACCATCATCACCACCTGTCTCTTCTATAATTGTAGCTTTAATATCATCCATGTGATTAATTATAGAACTTGATTTCTCTCTTATAGACTCTGATAATTTTAAAACCTCAACATCCTCACTTCTATTTCCAGAATCATCTACTGCAACTCTAATTGACTCAACCTTTTTGTTNTTTTCAATTAACTTGTCAGAATTAGTAACCTCAAAACTTTGATTAATCATAATGAATTTCTTCAAAACTTTTGTGTCAACGTTAAGAGCTAACATAGCTATCAACACGATGTACATCATGTTAATCATTTTCTGTCTAGGGCTTTCTCCTCCAGCCATAATATATTTATTTTATGAGTTTAAATATAAATTCTACTTATGCATAGCATCATACATGCCAACATAAATTTTATTGAGCTTACTTAAGTTCTCCGTTAAATCTTGAAGTTCTTTTTGTAACTTAACAGCATCAGTTTGAGCTTTTGTCATATTTGCAGCAGTCTCAGTAATTTGACCTGACGCAGAGACAATGGCTCCAAGAGATGAAGAAGCACTTTTAAGGCTTTCTTTATACTCTTCTGTTAAACCAACAGCTTCTTTAACACTTGATGACGAATCAGCTAGATCTTTAGCAGTAGCTGATATTGTACTGTAAGAATCGTTAACAGATTTTAGTGACTCAGTGGCACCTTTTATGCTATCTTCATATGCTTTTGCAGCAACAGATGCTCCAGCAAGATCATTGATATTGTTTGCTTGGGCAGCCATCTTCTTCATACCGTCCCCTACACTTTTAATTACAGATGGATCTAGCTTAGCTTCTTTCATTATATTTCCAACTTGAGAGGCTGATGATGCAGAACNATCAGGACTAAGTTGAGGATAAACTTTACTCCAATCCCAGTCGTGACTTGTTGGTGGGTCAAATGCACTTAAAACAAATATTAGTGCCTCAACACCAAGGCCTACAATTAACATAACATTAGCTCCAGGCCACCCCTGTAGCTTAAAGAGGGCACCTAGTATAACTACTGCGGCTCCAAGACCATAAACAACATTCATATTATCCTCATTCTGCACCCAGGCTAGAATAGGATTGCTCGATTTTTTCTTAGTTATCATTTTTTAAACTGTTTAATTAAATATTTCTTTAGTTAAAATTAATCTTTTTTATTAAAAACCTTCTAAGTTTCTACCCAAATGAGGCATAGCTGTTCTAAAACCAATNAAGGCTCTTGTAGAATCTTTATACTCAAATGTTCTTGTTGATACTTCTATAAANAAGGCGATGTCTTTCCAAGAACCACCTCTAATTACCTTTTTATCATTTTCATCATCTCTNTAGATAGGATTTAAATCCCAAACAAGTGGGTTGTACGAGTCTATGTATGCATCCTCACACCACTCTGAAACATTACCTGACATATCATATAGGCCAAAGTCATTTGGGAAAAATACACCAACTGGAGAAGTATAAGCATACCCGTCATCAACATAATTACCTCTTCCTGGTTTAAAATTAGCTAGAACGCAGCCTCTAGAATTTCTAGTGTACGGGTTACCCCAAGGGTATTTAACGTTATCTCGCCCACCTCTTGCAGCATATTCCCACTCGGCCTCAGTTGGTAGTCGGAATGAGGGAAATGGGAGCAATCCTTCTTCCTTCCTATAAGTATTAAGAAAACTTGATCTCCATCTTGCAAACTCTCTTGCAGACTCCCACGAGACACCTACAACAGGGTAGTCATCAAATGCAGGATGATCCCAGTAGTAAGCCAAAAGAGGATCTCCATAGTGATGAGTAAAGTCACTAGACCAAACCGTAGTATCTGGCTTAAGACTTTCTAGTGTAGCACCTTCAGAGAGCTCATAGTCTGGATTCTCTTCAATGAATTGTATAAACTGTCTGTACTCATCGTTGGTTATCTCTGTATCATCCATATAAAAGGCACTGATTGTAACTTGCCTGTTAAAATTGCTTTGATCTGACTGTATATTTTCGTCAGCTTGTCCCATATAAAAACGACCGGTAGGTATATATACCATTCCGTATTGTGCAGACATTTCAAAGCCTTGTCTGTCTGTAGTTCCGACAAGTTGGCCCCTAGGATTTTTTTTACTTGATCCACCACCAAGCAGACCACATCCGCTGATAAAGAGGACAGAAAGGACGATGAAAATATTAGTAAATTTTCTGTTCAGTGAATTCATAAGTAAATGCAAAGTTAAAACTTAACTTGAAAATATCTAAATTATTGTTCTGAATGATAAATTTTTAGTTAGAAAGTAATGTAAATATATTAAATATGTTGATTTAAGGAGGGTTTTAAGGTTATAAAAGCTCTAATAAATAAATCTTGGAGTTCTAATCGGTTTTTTGAGCTGAGGTGTTGGTAAATCATACCTTAAAACCAACTCGTGAGATGTAGCAGATTTTGCATCAACATTTTTTAATACATAATCAAAAGAGTATCCAACATAAAGCTTTCTTTTCTTAAGAAAACTATAACCTAAAAACCCAACTAAGGCTTCATCATATCTATATGATAAACCTATATTTATATTTTCTTTATAAGTAATCATTCCACTCATATCAAATGTGTATGACTTAGTGTCACTCCTAACTAATAGAAAGGGCTCTAGTATAAGATCTCTATCAATTTGAATAAAGTATTTACCTAAAAAAGAAATATTTATTAAATCCTTATTCACTAAATCATTAATACCAAAATCAAAGGAAGGTTGCGTGATATTATCAACACCAAGGCTAAGTAAGATCTTATTATTATAATATGAAATGCCTAATCCAATGTCAGGTTTTGACTGAGTCTGTCTCCCACCTACATTAAATGGATCAGCAGGATTTACAAATACTAATGAATTAAAATTCATAGTAGAACTCTTAAAATTTGGAGATATACTAAAGGATAGATTAGAATTATTAATTTTTTTCTTAATTGCTATGTATGGAGAAAAAATAAATGTTTCCTTAGGTCCAAGGTTATCTGAAATTAGATTAAAACCGAATGAGTATAGTTTATCCCTACTCTTTAGATTTAAAGATAATATCCCTGTATTTGGTGAATTATCAGAGCTGTAAAGATTTGAAGGAGCATAATTTGCCCACTGTGATCTATATATTAGAGCTACATTATTATTATCATATGTTGAATTAAGGCTGGGGTTTACAATACCTGGATTAGCAAAATATGTACTAAAATAAGGTTGTTGCTGAGCTTTTATGTGAAAAGCAAGAGATAGAATAAAAATAAATAAGAAACAAAATTTATATATAAATCTAAACATTTGACTGTTTAATATATAATTCAATAGCTCGAGTCATAGATGGAACATCTTTCATTGGAGCCTTAATGTCAAGCTTTAGGTTATTTTCTTTTACTGCCTTAGCTGTATTTTTACCAAAACCAGCAATCCTAGTATTATTTTGTTCAAAATCAGGAAAATTCCTGACCAAAGAATCAATGCCATAGGGAGTATAAAATACTAGAATATCATAAAATACCTTCTTCAGTTTTTTTAAATCACTTGGAACTGTATTGTAAATAATTGCCTCAGAGAAAGTACATTCTTGTTCTTTCAAAAAATCAGATATAGTATCTCTAGTAATATTAGAGCAAGGGAATAAGTACTTCTCATCTGGAAACTTCTTCATAGTCTCTTTCATAACGGTCAATAGCTCTGCAATGGTTCTCTCTCCAGTAAATATTTTTCTTTTTCTAATAACAATATATTTCTGTAAGTAGTTCGCAGTCTGTTCAGATATACAAAAATATTTCATGTCAGTGGGTACTGTTACGTTCATACCCTCAGCGATTCTAAAGAAATGATCTACAGCATTTCTACTTGTAAAAATAATTGCTGTGTGGTTGAGTATGTTTATTTTTTGTTTTCTAAACTCTTTTATAGAGACAGGATCAATCTTAATAAAAGGGATAAAATCTACTTTTAAATCATACTGATTAGCTAATCGAAGAAATGGATTATTTTGATCCTTTGGAACTGGCTGATCTACTAAAATAGACTTTACAGGGTTTAGTCTTTTCTTATCATATTTAATTTCACTCATAAGTAATGATTGTTTATATAAAGTTAACTAATTGCAATTTAAAATATTATTAATAAAAAAAACTGAGGAGTACATCAAAAAGATTTAATATAAATATAGGATCAAAGAATACAATAGAAGGTATGACATCAGTCAAGAGTATTAATAAAATTATTTTAGACGATTTCTCACTTATTATTTTATTTGAAAAATTATATAAAATAATGGGCCTTATAATAACTAATAACATTTTCATAACTATAAAGACACCAAGCCCAGTATCAAAAGAAAATGACTCATAAGCTAAATAGCTTATGGCCATATTTATAAAAGAAATATTAATAGTGACCCTAATAAAGTTCAGTAAATATATTTTTTTGTATTTATTAGTGAATTCAAAAAATAAAAAAAAACCTAAGATTAAGAATACCCTAAAATAGAAAAAAATTAAAAGAAAAAATGATAAAGAAATCCACTGCTCAATGATAGACCAATTATTTATAGATTTTATTAAAAAGTTTTGAGAATCGATTATAACGAAAATAGAAAAAAACGAAAGGATTAATGAATAAATAACAAGAGGAAAGATATTTGGAAAGCTAGAGAGACTACTTCTGTAAAAAAAATCCTCCTTATTACCTAAATATATTATATGCTTTAAATTAAAATATTTTTTAAAAAAAAATGGTGCATTAATCTTATAGTAACAAAGAAAAACAGAAATAATAAAAACAGAAATAAGGATTGAATTATAATCGTAGTTAGATTTAAGTTGTGAAAGTAAAAAAATAATATGTCCGGGATATACATTCATATACCATTCTGCAAAAAAGCTTGTATTTATTGTGACTTCCATTTTAGTACCCTAAAAAACCATAAGGAAATTATAAATTCGATATTAGTTGAAATTGATCTCAATCAAAAAGAATTTAAAAAAAATAATATATCTACTATATATTTTGGTGGGGGCACACCCTCTATAATTGAAAATAGTCTAATTAAAAAAGTGATGCAGTCCATCCATAAAAATCATTCTATACAGGAGGAGTGTGAAATAACAATTGAGGCTAATCCTGATGACATCACAGATCAGAATATTAAATCCTGGAAGGAAATAGGATTTAATAGACTAAGCTTAGGTGTCCAGACTTTTAATGATGTATGTTTAAAAAAACTAAATAGGATTCATAACAGAGAAGATGCCATATCAGCAATCAAAAAAATAAAGAAAGAATTTAAAAACTATTCAATTGATATCATGTTCGGTACACCAGGATCAACTATTGAAACCTTGAAAGAAGATTTAATACAAATTAAAAAATTAAATCCACCCCATATTTCAATTTACAGCCTTGATGTTGAGAAAAAAACTCCAATTCATAAGATGATAAAGAATAATAAAATAAAAATGCCTTCAAGCTCTTTGGTGTCAGAGCAGTTTGATCTTATATCTACTGAGATGGAGAAGATGGGATATATAAATTATGAGATATCTAGTTTTTGCAAAGAAGGCTTACAATCTAGACACAACTCCAATTATTGGTGTAATGAAAAATACATCGGATATGGGCCAGGCGCACATTCTTATGACAAAAAATATAGGTATTGGAATATAAGAGATAATGAAAAATATATCAATAGAATTAATAACCGACAACCTTTTTATGAACAAGAAAAATTAACAGACACTCAGAAAATTAATGAATATATAATGACAAGGATCCGAACAAAGGAGGGTATTAATATCTCTGATTTAGAAAAAAGAATGGGAATAAATTTGATGACACTTAAAAAAGAAGAAATTCAATTTCTTAGTGAAGAACTAATGGTAGAAAATTTTGGAGATAATATAGTTTTAACAGAAAAAGGAAAAAAAATAATTGATCATATAGTGGAAAAGATTACTGTTTAATTAATTCTTTTCGAAGGTATTTAGAGGTTTCACCAATACAAAAGTTTACAACATCCTCAGGCTTACCTTGAGATATTATTTCACCTCCTTCATCACCACCCTCAGGCCCTATATCTATTATATGATCAGCACATTTTATTACGTCCATGTTATGTTCTATTATTATTACAGAATTGCCTTTGTCTACCAACCTGTCAATTACCAACATCAAATTTTTAATATCATTAAAATGCAGACCCGTTGTGGGTTCATCAAGTATAAACAACGTATTTCCAGTATCTTTCTTGTATAGTTCAGAGGCTAATTTAACCCTCTGAGCTTCTCCCCCAGATAACATTGTTGACTGTTGTCCTAAAGATATATAACCTAATCCGACGTCATTAAGTGCCTTTAATTTATTTGATATTTTAGGTTGTTTACTAAAAAAAACCACAGCTTCTGAGACTGTCATTTCCAATACATCTGATATTGATTTACCTTTGAATCTGACCTCCAAGGTTTCTCTGTTGTACCTCTTCCCTTGGCAAGATTCACATTTAACAAATACGTTAGGCAAAAAATCCATTTCTACTAATCTGAGGCCCCCACCTCTACACTCTTCACATCTTCCACCTTTAACATTAAAAGAGAAAGCACCTTGTTTGAATCCTCTTATTTTTGATTCACTTAATGAAGAAAATAAGTTCCTAATCTCAGTAAATACACCAGTATAAGTAGCGGGGTTAGACCTTGGAGTTCTTCCAATTGGTGACTGATCAACCTCTATTATTTTATTGATATTTTTGACTCCTTTTATGTCAACGTATGGCAGAGGCATTTTCCTAGATCTGTTAATTTCTTTTTTAATTATCGCTGATAGTGTGCCATGAATTAAAGATGATTTTCCACTTCCAGAAACTCCTGTAACACATATTAACTTACCCAATGGGAATTCACAATTTACTTCTTTAAGGTTATTGCCTGAGGCACCAAAAAGATTTATTGAGTGCCCGTTACCCTCTCTCCGCGTAAGGGGCACATTTATGTCAATTTCCCTATTTAAAAATTTTGAAGTAGTAGAATCATTGCTTGAAAACTGGCTTGGGTTGCCCTGTGCAACTACAAGACCTCCCTCCTTTCCTGGGCCTGGTCCTATATCAATAATATGGTCAGCTTTAGTCATCATATCTCTATCATGCTCAACAACAATCACTGTATTACCTAAATCTCGTAACTCCTTCAAAGAGTTAATTAGTTTATTATTGTCCCTTTGATGCAGACCTATGCTTGGCTCATCAAGAATATATAAGACACCAACTAATTTTGTCCCAACCTGAGTTGCTAATCTTATTCTTTGAGCCTCTCCTCCAGATAGTGTTCTAAGAGGTCTGTCTAAACTTAAGTAGTCAAGGCCTAAGTTTACCATAAGGTCTACCCTCTGTTTAATTTCTTTTAGAATCGGTTTAGCTATTAACTTTTGCCTACTATCCAAACTTTCTTCTACTGTTTTCATCCATAAACTAAATTCCTTTATACTCATGGAGTTTAATTCAGAAATAGACGTATCGTTAATTTTAAAATTTAAGGATTCTTTCTTAAGACGTTTCCCTCCACACTCTGAACAATTATCTTTTGTCACAAAATCGTCCATAAACTCTTTGGTTTTTCCAGCTCTAAATTTTCTAGTTTTATTAATAAAACCTACTACTCCGTCATAGTTAGTATGCCATAGTGTACCTGGATATTTTGTTGACTCTACTGCAACACTAATTTTTTTTCCGAAAACAATTTTTTCAAGGATATCCTCTGGAATATCTTTAATAGGAGTAGATATATCTAAACCCTCTTTTTTTAGAATAGCTTCTATCTTTTTAAAAACCCACATATCCCTATACTGACCCAGAGGAAGTATTCCTCCCCTGCTAATACTAAGGTTTTTATCTTCAATAATTGTATCAATATGGATGTGATCTACCTCACCTATACCTTTACACGATTCACACCATCCATAAGGAGAGTTGAAAGAGAAGCTATTTGGTGATGGCTCCTCATATGAAATTCCTGAGTCTGGATCAACAAGGTTCTTAGAAAAAAAAGTAGAATTATTATTTTCATCAATTATATATAAAGTCTTGTCACCGCTCTTCAATGCTAAATCTATAGAATCCGTTAACCTTAAAACATTATCTTTATTAATAGTAAGCTTATCAATTACAATCTCTACATCATGGATAACATACCTGTCTAATTGTAAATTCTTTGTTATCTCTATAACTTCTCCATCTACCCTAACATTAGTGAATCCTCTTCTCCTTATTTGAGTGAACAGTTCTTTATAGTGACCCTTTCTCCCTTTTACAACTGGGGCGGTAAGTATTACCTTTTTTTCGTTGAATTTTTCAATGACATTTTCCACAATTTGATCCATTGTCTGAATTACCATTTTTGCTCCTGTTAAGAAAGAATATGCTACAGAGGCACGAGCATAAAGAAGTCTTAGAAAATCATATATCTCAGTGAGTGTTCCCACTGTTGACCTAGGGTTTTTTGATGTAGTCTTCTGCTCAATTGATATAACTGGAGATAAACCGTTTATTTTATCTACATCAGGTCTTTCAAGAGTACCAATAAAAGAACGGGCGTAGGCAGAAAAACTTTCCATGTACCTTCTTTGGCCTTCAGCATATATGGTATTAAAAGCCAAAGAGCTTTTTCCACTACCTGAAACACCGGTGATTACGATAAGTTTATTTTTTTCAAAAGAGAGGTCTATATTTTTAAGATTATTTTCTCTCGCTCCTAGAATTTGGATATTATTTTTCATTATTTAGAGTATATGTGTTTTAGAGCTTTATCGATTCTTGAAAATGAAAACTTAAAACCACTATCAATTAGTTTTTTTGAAGAAATATTTAATCCATTTAAGACCAATGAAGATTGTTCACCAAATAAAATTTTTACAATAAATGGTGGCGCTTTAATGAATTGTGGGTAACTAGGACGAGACAATACAGAAGCTAACTCTTTAGTAAACTGTATATTAGATATTACCTGAGGTGTAACTGCATTATATATACCTTGCATTTTCTTATCTTTAATAGAGCTCTCAATAATACCAATCATGTCTTTTATATGAATCCAGCTAATCAACTGTGACCCTCTTCCTATCGGAACTCCCAAAAATAATTTAAAAATTGGATACAATTTTTTCAACACTCCACCATCTTTTGAAAGTACCAAACCAATTCTTAAGATAACTGATCTTATACCTAATTTCTGAAATTCTAGAGATTGATTTTCCCATTTTTCAACAACTTCAGACAAGAAATCATTACCCATTTTATCTTTTTCTATTTGCTTAATTTTTGTATTTTTCTCATAGTATCCAGAGGCGGATGCCCCTACATAAACATCCGGCATTTTTTTTAACTTTTTGATATGATCAAATAATAATTTGGTAGAATTTACTCTGCTATCTAAAATTTTTTTTTTGTATGAATCTGTCCACCTTGAACCATCTATAGAAGCGCCAGCAAGGTTTATAACGTAATTAATTCTAGGAATAATCGAAAGATCTAATTTACCATTATTGGGATCCCAGTTTATGTAATGGATATTGTTTTCAGATCTAGCCATAGACCTAGTAAGGACATAAATAATAAAGCCTTCTCCAGTTATTGATTGAATTAAACTTTTCCCAATAAGTCCTGTTCCTCCTGTAATTAAAATAGATTTCATATTATTGCAAATAACTTTATTACGTAGATCACTTAGGATATGATTTCAATTAAGAAACTAATTCCAATTTTAATAATTATTTCTAATAACGCTCTTGGAAATATATCAAAAGATAACTCACAAATATCTTCTTTGATATTCTCAAATATCAAAGAAGAAAAAATTGAAATAGATGATATATCAAACCTTGCATTAACATTAGAAATTTTACTACCTAAAAAAATTGTTCAAAATGAGATAGAAAACTTATATGATAAATTAGGGAAATTTAAGAAAGAAAAAAAAATAATTACCTGTGATATCAGATCTAAGGGTGAGTCACTATCTTTTTTTTCTAAGATAGAGAAGAATAAGAAAAAAGTTATACTAAACATCTTTGATGGCAAAGAATTAGAGAATAGGATTTCGCTTAATAATGTTTTAGATTCTTTTAAAAAAATTCTGATGAGAAGGTTCCTCAATGATTACATTAAAAAAATTGAAGATTCAATCTCAAAAATTAATAAGACTCAAAATAGAATTATTAGAAACAATCCAAAAAAGTTAGAGATGAATATTGGTTTTTTTTATAATGTTTATCAAAAAAATGAGTCAAAGAAAATAAGTTTAAAATCAAGCCTAGAGTCACTATATGAAGAGCTTGATAATGTAAAAATTCAATATAATTCAATTAAATAGATTAAGAATTAATCTCTACTTTTTCTAGAATTTGAGAAATAATTTCTGAAGAACTTACACCATCAGCCTCAGCCTCAAAATTTAAAATTATCCTATGATTTAATACATCTTGGGCAACTTCTTTAATGTCATCAGGTGTTACGTAATCTCTGTTGTTCATAAAAGCATTTGCCTTACCTGCCAAAGAAAGGTTGATACTTGCCCTTGGTGAAGCCCCAAAAGATATATAATCTTTAATCTCTTTCAGATTAACTACGGATGGATTCCTTGAAGCAAATACAATTTGAACAATATATTTTTCAACTGACTCTGAGAGGGTTATATCATTAATAGAGTTTTTTATAGATGCCACATCTTTTTTTGATAAAATGGTTTTTACTTTACCCTCAAAATTTAGGTTTGTCATTCTCTGCATTATTTTGAGTTCTTCTTCCTGAGAAGGGTAATCAATATTTAGCTTCATCATAAACCTATCTCTCTGCGCCTCAGGCAATGGATATGTCCCCTCTTGATCAATAGGGTTTTGTGTTGCCAGTACCAGAAAAGGTGTGTCTAACTTAAATGTGTCCTCTCCAATTGTAACTTGCCTTTCCTGCATAGACTCAAGTAATGCAGACTGGACTTTTGCAGGTGACCTGTTAATTTCATCTGCAAGAACTATGTTAGAAAAAATAGGTCCTTTCTTTACCTCAAAAGAACTTTTTTTCTGATTATATATCATAGTACCTATAACATCTGAAGGTAATAAATCGGGGGTGAACTGAATTCTATTAAAATTAAGTCTTAGGACGTTTGCTAAAGTATTTACAGTTAATGTTTTAGCAAGGCCAGGAACACCTTCTAAAAGAATATGTCCGTTAGTAAAGAGACCCATTAAAAGTCTCTTAATCATCTGTTCTTGTCCGACGACAACCTTACCAACCTCATCTACTACATTCTGGACCTTTAAAAAATTATCTTTCATATAAAATTTTCACAAATTTAACCATTAAATAATCTTAGATTATACCATTCCAATGTAAAAAAATGTTAAAATTATAATACATATGGTAAGTTTAGATAAATACATAGATAATCTAGATAGTGTTGACCTTAAAGGTTATCAAAAGAAAAGAGTTAAGAAGATATCTCAAGAGCTAAAAAGTTTAATTAATACATATAATAAGATAGTATTTATATGTACCCATAACTCGAGAAGAAGTCAGTTGTGTGAAGCATGGGGAAGTGTATTGTCAAAAAGATTTAATTTGAATCTTTTTTTTTACTCAGCTGGTACTGAGAAGACAGGAGTTTACGTAGAAGTTATTAATGCATTACAAAGAGCAGGATTAGAAATTGATAAAGGAGGAAAAATAAATGATATTAATAATCCAATAGAGCTTTACTCAAAAACACTAGATGAAATCCAAGGAGATGAATTCATTTCTTTGATGACATGTTCAGATGCAGAAGAGAATTGTCCTGTAGACCCAAGATCAAAAAAAAATATAAAATTATTCTACAATGATCCTAAAAAATTTGACGGGACTCATAAGGAGTCATTAGAATACGATAAGATATGTAAGCTTATTGCCTCGGAATTGAATGCAATATTTAAGTTACTAGTTTACCCTATCTGAAATATCCTTATTTTTTTTAATAAAAGCAGCTGTTAAAAGAGATAATAAAGCAATAAAGAGAAGTCCCCAAGGCGAAGATTTTATTAGGCCTAATGGGGTAGTACTGTCTTCAATGCCTTGCTCAACACCTTCAATTGTTGCGTCAATAACCTCATCAGAAGAACCAAAACCCTCCATAAATTCTACAGTTTTTTCAACTGTTATCTGTTTAATGACCTCTGGTAAACTAGGGTCTATTACGTTATATAAAATAATCTGAAATAAAATGCCAATTGCATAAGAAACTGCCATAGCTATAAAGCTAAATTTAAATGACTCTTTAAAAGACATATAACCACCGATATTTTTTCTAAAAGTAATCCCTAGATAAATAATGAGAGATATATTAATTGCCAGAGACAAAAGTCCAAACCACCACTCTGTCATCATCTCTATACTTATGATGTATGTGACTAATGTTATAAAAACAGATACAAACCCAAGAAGCAGACCAGCCTTCAGTACTTCCTCCTGATAATTAATTTTATTTTCACTCATGATATTAATTTATATAACAATTTAACGCTTTTATCGTAATTTTAAAATCATGAATATTAATAGAATAACAGATCACATCAAAGAACATCAATTAAATCTCGTAAATCATAAGATTTACGACAACATAAAAACAATCGATGACTTGAAAATCTTTATGGAGAATCACGTCTTCGCTGTCTGGGACTTTATGTCTCTCCTTAAGGGGCTACAAGTAAATCTAACTTGCACTACCAATCCATGGACACCTGTTGATAACACCGAAGCAGCAAGATTTATCAATGAAATAGTTCTAGAAGAGGAGACAGATGAAGTGAAAGAAAATAACATCACAAGTCACTTTGAACTATATCTAGAGTCAATGCATGAAATAGGAGCAGACACCTCTGAAATTGAACAATTTATAGTAGACATAAAAAATTCCCCTGACTACAGAGAGACTATTGATAATTATGATATCCATAAAAATTTAAAATCTTTCATGAATTTTACGTTTGATGTAATAGAGAGTGGAGAAGTTCATAAGATTGCAGCCGCCTTCACATTTGGAAGAGAGAATGTTATCCCGGATATGTTTATTGAGATAGTTAAAGGCCTAAATAAAGAGAACAGCTCTATCGCAGATATGTTTGTGTTCTATCTTGAGAGACACATAGAACTTGACGGAGATGACCACGGTCCAATCGCACTAAGGATGATTGAGAATCTATGTGGTGACGATGAAAAAAATGGGAAGATGTAATGAAGATTGCCAAAAAATCTATAGAGATGAGGATTCTATTGTGGTCACATATTGATGAAATTATTACCAATAGATGACGGATATTGAAATAATAAAGAGGAGTGAACAGGTTGAGGGAAATTTTAATAATGGCGAGATTTTAGAAAAAAAGCCTGTAGGGTTCCCTCAAGACGGTGGAAAGTCAAGACCCTATTCCAATATCTTCTACTGGGCTCATGCGTGGACAAATGAAAAGAAAAGTACAATTGGTCTTCATCCCCACCAGGGGTTTGAAATTTGTAGTTTTATTCTGAGTGGTAAAATAAACCATTACGATACAAAACAGGAGAGATGGATAACTCTCAGGCAAGGAGACGTTCAGATAATAAGATCTGGAAGTGGGATATCTCACTCAGAAGAATTACTTGAAAAATCTGAGATTTTTCAGATATGGTTTGACCCTGACCTGTCAAAGTCACTATCTCAAGAAGCAAGTTATGACGACTACAAACCCGAAGATTTTCATGAAGAAAAAAGTAAAGAAATTTATAAGAAAACTATTTGTGGACCAGGCTCAAAAATGAGAATGGATTCTAAGGGAATAGAAATTTTTGAGTATAAGGTTTCTAAGAATAAAAATGTAGATGTAAAGCAAGAAAAAGAAAATATATACTCCTACTTTCTAATAGAAGGAAGTTTAAGAATTGATAATAATACAATAGAAAAGGGAGACTTCTTTAAAGTTCATTCTGATAAAAAAGTGAGAATTGAAAGCGAATTAGACTCAAAATTTTTTGTAATAAAAAGCCCAAGAAGAACAAGCTATGTGACGTATGCTGAGAAGAGGATCATTTGATTTTTTAATCCTTTTTAAGCCTATCCTCTCTTGCCATATCTTCTATCGTTTTATCAATCTGATCAACTTCCTTGAAAACTAATCTCAACCTTTTCTCAAGCTCAATAAGTTTTTTCCTATCTTCCTCACCTACTTCTTTAGACTTATAGAGTTTAAGGAGTTTATCTGCAGCTTTCGTTAACTTCTCTTTACTAGAGTCAACATACTTATCAAAAACTTCAAATATATTCTCTTCTTCTTCATTATTGATCTGAAATCCAATTCTACTCATAGACAATTGCTTTTATATACAATTTATTATAATTTATGTTATCTAATTTAAATATTTCAAAGCAATGAAAAAAGCTATATTCATCATCAATCTCATTTCAATATTTGTAGTCTTATCACTAAGTGCTCGTGTCTTACCTCAAGATGTGATATGGAACAGTGATGAGTCGGGATACTTCACGATTAAAAACAACTCCATTGTTTTAGTTAGTACGGTAGGCAAAAAAGATAAAGATATTCTAACATCATCAGATGTTAGTGGCATGAAAATAGAGTCTTTTTTCTTCTCTGAAGACAGGGAAAAGGTTTTAATTTTTACAAATTCAGTAAGGGTATGGAGATATAACACAAGAGGAAACTACTTTGTTTACGACCTAAAATCTAAGGATGGATACAGACTAGGTTCTTCGCTTCCTGAAAACAGTCTTATGTTTGCTAAATTTTCTCCAGATGGTAAGAACGTTGCCTATGTATCTAAAGAAATAATCACAAATAGTTTCAGAAATAGTAGTACTAGGGCTAATATTTATATAGAAAATATTATTGACAAGACAGTTACCAAGCTGACTGAGTCTGATGAAAAAGGAAAAATAATTAACGGGACTTTTGACTGGGTCTACGAGGAGGAGTTCTCTTGCAGAGACGGGTTCTTATTCAATGACAAAAGCAATAAGATAGCTTTCTGGCAGATAGATGCAAACGGTGTAAAAGACTTCCTGATGATTAATAATACTGACTCGATATATCCATTTAATGTCCCTGTTGAGTACCCTAAGGTGGGAGAAGATTTGACTCCTGCGAGGATTGGTGTGATTGACCTTAAGACAAACAAACTCACATGGGTTAAAATTCCTGGGGCCTCAAATGAATTTTATCTACCTAGGATGACGTGGGTGCCGAACGAAGATAAGCTCATGATACAGCAGCTAAACAGGAAACAGAACCATAGTAAATATTTTCTGGCTGATGCAAGTTCTGGTTCTACAACACTTCTTATGGAAGACAAGGATGACGCTTGGATTGATGTGAGAAATACTTGGCCATACCAAGATAAGGCGGGATGGAAATTTATAAATAATGGGAAAGAGTTTCTCTACACAACGGAGAAAGATGGGTGGTCACACGTGTACAGGTTCGATATCAAGAATAGAGAAGAATTTCTTGTTACTAGGGGAGAATATGATGTGATAAGGCCGCTTTCTTATAATGAAGATAACGGTGAGATATATTTTATTGCTTCACCAGAAGACCCAACAGAAAGATATCTCTATAAAACCTCTGAGAATAAGGGCATTGAACTAGTAACACCAAAACTTTTAGAGGGAACTCATAACTACCAGATAAGTACAAAGTCAAGATATGCATTCCATTCCTTCTCAAATTATTATACT
This sequence comes from Flammeovirgaceae bacterium, assembly GCA_002702205.1. Classification (GTDB taxonomy): domain Bacteria; phylum Bacteroidota; class Bacteroidia; order Cytophagales; family MED-G16; genus MED-G16. The sequence continues at coordinate 37,808 of NZYP01000028.1, forward strand.
AGACCTATGCAGGGTATAGTTACCTTGCCAGATCACGAGTATATAAATAAAGATGATGATATGCTAAGCAAATTTGATTCATCAAAAAAAGAAGAGAGTCCATTAGAGTTTTTCCAGATTACTACTGTAGACGATGTGACCATGGAGGGGTGGATTGTAAAACCTGACAACATGGATCCCGAGAAGAAGTATCCTGTGCTTTTTTATTTTTATAGTGAACCTGCTGGGCAGACAGGTGTTAATAGGTTTGGAGCTGGAAGAAATGGATTGTACGATGGGAGGTTAGGTGAAGACGGATACGTGTATGTGACATTTGATGGGAGAGGGACACCCTCACCAAAGGGACGAGAATGGAGGAAAGCAATATACAGAAAAATAGGAATAATTAATGTCAGGGATATGGCAATGGGAGCAAAAGCCGTATTTGATAAGTATGATTTTATTGATACTAAGAGGGTCGCTGTCCACGGTTGGAGCGGTGGAGGCACAGCTACCCTTAACTGCCTATTCCAATATCCAGAAATTTTTCACACAGGAATTGCTGCAGCAGCTGTAGCTAATCAACTAACATATGATAACATATACCAGGAGAGGTATATGGGAGACCCTAAAGAATCTTACCAAGATTATGTGGACGGGTCACCAATAAAATACGCTAAAAACTTTGAGGGGAATTTGCTCTATATCCACGGAACTGGTGACGATAATGTACACTATCAAAATGCTGAGATGCTTGCAAATGAATTAATTAAACATAAAAAAGTTTTCTACATGATGTCCTACCCAAACAGATCTCACGGAATAAGAGAAGACGACGCCTACCCTCATGTTAGATTAATGTTTACTGACTTTCTCAGGAAATATTGCGAACCTGGTGGCAAGGTCTACTAGATAAGTTAGGTCTTCTTAAGTGTATTTGATTTTATAAATTCTTTCCTACTCAGTGCTTGATATTTTTTTGTGTCTCCAAGAAGGATTAGCTCTTCATTGGCAACAATCCTGTTAGTGTATGATGCCATCTTCCCACTTTTTGAACATACGGCATGTACCTTTGTCACATACTCTGCAATCGCCATAAGATTAGGCATTGGTCCGAAGGGATTTCCCTTGTAATCCATATCCAGACCAGCGACAATTACCCTCTTTCCTGAATTTGCTAGCTCATTACATACCCCCACAATAGAGTCATCAAAGAACTGTGCCTCATCAATTCCTATGACCTCAAAATTCTCTGATAACTTTAAAATTTTAGAGGGTTTAGATACGGGTTTGGATTTAATGGAGTTTTTATCATGAGAGGTAACTTTCTTTTTATCGTACCTCAGGTCTTTTTTAGGTTTAAATATTTTAATTTTTTGCTTAGCTAGCTTTGCCCTTTTTACTCTCCTTATTAATTCCTCAGTCTTACCAGAAAACATCGAGCCACATATTACCTCAATCCATCCTATACCATCTGCCTGATTTATAGATCTTTCTAAAAACATTTCTAAATATAATTATTCTATTTTTTTCATTACATAAACCTATCTTATTTACTAAATAAAGAGGCAGAGTTAAAAAAGCCTCTATTAACTAATATTATATTGTATATATTAGCACATAACCAAACATATAAAATTATGAAAAAAATATTAGTCTTATTATTTTTTAGCGTATGTATGAACTCTTACGCTCAAAAAAATGTACTTAAGTTTAACCCAGTTAGTTTAATATTTGGAGTTGGAAAAGTAACATATGAAAATGTATTAACTGAAAGTACATCTTTTGAATTATCTGCAACATATAATAGTTTAGACTTGGGTCTTTTAGGTAAATCAACAGGAGTCGGGGGTCAAGTAAAGTATAAAATTTATTTTTCAGATACAGCACCAGATGGTTGGTATGTAGCACCTGCCGTTGGATATAGCGGTACAAAATATGAATCTATGGGAAGTGATTACGGTATAAATGGCTTTAGTATTGCTGGATTAGTAGGACATCAATGGGTATTTGGTGATGGAAGAGGATTTACTATTGATATAAATACAGGTATAGGGTATAATAATTGGTCTGTGGATGGAGATGCGGTTATAACAAGGGGTGATGGTTTAGGATTAAAAGGAAATCTTTCATTTGGTTGGGCCTTTTAAAGATCTAAATAATATAATCAATAAGTTAGAGAAGGAAATAAATAATGGTAAGGTTCAAAACGAGATTTTTTCTCATTTAGTACCCGGAGTGGGACTTGAACCCACACGGACTTTAAGGTCCACAGGATTTTAAGTCCTGCGTGTCTACCAATTCCACCATCCGGGCAAAAAGGAAGAGCGAGAAATGGGATTCGAACCCACTACCCCAACCTTGGC